>JAGGXH010000010.1 GCA_021163145.1 Candidatus Aenigmatarchaeota archaeon
AGTTTAATGAATATCAAAATATTGGCAGCAATAGCAATAATATCAGTAATGATATTTGGTTACCTTTTATTTAATTATATTAGCATATTTAAAACAGTAGAGCTTGAAATGCACTTACAAGTTAATAACTATACTGGATTTAATATCGATACAGATAAAATTTATTTTGGAACAATTCCTCCTAATGGTTCTGGTAAGAGAAATATTAGTATTGAAAATTCTGAAAATTTTCCACTTAAGGCTTTAATATTAACAGGTGGAGAACTTGCACATTGGGTATCTACAACAGAAAATAACTTTATTGTGAAACCTGGACAAACAAAGGAAATTACACTAGTTGTTAAGGTTCCAGAAAATGCAAAATATGGAAATTATACTGGTATAGTAAAGGTAATACTTAAAAAGATTTATATATAAATTAATATGTGATTTAAATGAATAAGAAATTTACATTAGTTTTATTGATATTTTTATTAGTATTTTCAGTATATGTAATATTTGAAAGTTATAAATTTTATGATATGCAAAAAGGGGGAATAACAGGTATGCCAATTGGTACAGCATCAGTACAAGTTCTTGCTGCTGTTCAAATATCTTTACCTGTTAATAGTGTAGATTTTGGAACAATAGGACAAGGACAAACCAATGATACAACAGATAATTCACCACCACCATTTTTAATTCAAAATGATGGGACTGTTAAAGTAAATATTACAATTAATAGAGATCCATCATCTACACCTTTATTCAATGGTACTGGTGGTGGAGATAATACAGCATCATTTCAATTTAAAAATGATAAAACATCAGAAGGTATATGTGCTATAAAAAAATGTTCAGTTACTTCATGGACAAATGTTCCTGGTACAACACCATTACATTCAGTATGTTTCCTTGATTTTGTAGATACTTGTGACACAGTAGAAACAGAATTATTAATTAATGTCCCAACAGATGAACCAGCAGGTATAAAATCAGAAGCATTGGTATTTACAGCATCTGAAGCATGATAACATGAAAATAAATAATAAAACATTACTTATTTTAACAATAATTCTTATATTTGTTAAAATTATAGAAGTTTCTATAACAGGTGCAATTGTTCAAGGATCAGTTAGTTTAACTGTTGCACTATTACCTGATGGATCTTCTTGTTCTTTAGATTCTGAATGTGATTCTGGAATATGTTGTCACAATATATGTAGATCTCAATGTCCATATTGTGGAGATGGATATTGTGATCCAGGTGAGTCAAGTTACACATGTTCAGCTGATTGTAAAAGACCATCTGAAGAATCTAATCCTATGTATTTACGAGGTGGTATTACTGAAAAGTTACCAGAAATAATTACAATTGAAGAAATTATAATAAAAAAACCAACAACTATTATTTTATCAGGAAAATTTAATGAAAAAAACCTTCCAAAGCCAGGAACAATTTATATTAACTTAAGACCTATAAAAACATCAAAAGCTACTATTTATTCAATTAAAAAAATAAATCCAGAAGATTATGCTCAAATACCAAATGAAAGTTTTACTCTTGCTGCTTATGATATAAATATATCAGGTGGTTTAAATCATTTTTGTATGAATTATCAAGGTTATACAGATGATGCTATGATTTATAAATATGAGAATGCTTGGACTCCTCTTGATGAAATTTATAAAGACAATTTTACTATTTGTGGAAATATAACATCAGCACCTTACATAATTATTGGCAATGTAACACCAAAAGAATCAGAGATTATTGTTGAACCTAAAGATAAATCAATATACTATTTAATATTATTGATTGTAATAATTTTAGCTATAATTAGTATGCAGCGTTTATGGAAAAAAATATATTAAAATTGTCCATTTTATTTAATATATAACTTTTTCTTATCTTATATCGTGATCTAATGAAAAAAATTATTATATTTTTTATTTTTTTACTTTTATTAACACAAATTTATGCTGTTACAAATTATAAAGAACTTATGTTTTTTCTAGATCCTGGAGATTTTCTAGAAATGAGATTAGGGATAAACAATTATTTGAATAAGAGTTTAAATGTTTCGATACAATTAGAAGGAGATACTGAAATTATTGAACTAGAAAAGAATATATGTTATCTTGAACCTGGTGAAAAGCAAACAATTGCTGTGACGTTAAGTATTCCAGAAGACTACAAAAAATCTTCTTATTCTGTAACTATTAATGCCATTTCTCAGCCAGATAATAAAATAATAAAACAATATAGGATTAAGGTGAGTACATTTAATACAACTTCAGCTTCTGTTTTTATCATTGAAAATATTTTTCATGTATGTATTGTATTAATAATTCTATTATTATTTTATTTAATTATTTATAAGAAATTCAGGGTTTAAGTTTTTTAAGTTTTTCAATATATTTTTTAGTTTCAAATTTCCATTTCATATTTTCTATATCAAATAGGTTTTTATAATCTATTTTTAAATGCATACTTGCTCTTGAAAAATTTCCAATTTGTGCACATCGTGATTTTTTTACATCTTTCCATATAATTCTGTTTTTAAATTTTTTGTCAACATATTTTGGGATAATATCATATAAAATTTTAATAGCTTTTTCAGCATTCGTTATGATATAAAGTATAACTATTTTTGAGTTTTTATTTAATGGTGGGCATACAACTAGAGACAAACAATTTTCTGATAAAGCTTTTGAAAATTTCACAATACTTCCCATATTTTTCATTTTTAAAATAGCATAAATACCGACATTTTTTATATAAAGTGGCAAATAAGTTACTCGTATTTGTTGTAAAAATACATCAAAATCTTTATGCAATTCTTTTAATATCTTTTGTACAAGTAAAATACCATAACCATTTTTTCTTTTATTAAATTTTATACCATTAACATACTTCCATATATCTGGTCCCAATTTTTTCTTTATTTCATACCAAACTTTTTTAGAAGACCAATGTTCTTCTTCTTGATATTCACATAAAACAGGTAATGTTAAAGGATTTTTATATATAGCCTTGTTTATTTTGATTCTGATATTCTTTTTAATATTTCTTTGCAGTAAATTTTCAAATATACCAGTATCATATTTAATATCTTTAGGAAAATCAATAAACCCATTTTCATTTATTATTTTATGAAATGGTGAATAA
>JAGGXH010000032.1 GCA_021163145.1 Candidatus Aenigmatarchaeota archaeon
ATATAGATATAGAAAAAGATAAAAGAGTACGAATAATAGGAATAATAATAGATAAAAATGATAATTATATAATGTTAGATGACGGTAGTGGTATAATTAGAATACAATATAATAAAGATATTTTCAATAATATAAAGAATAACATGCTTGTAAGAGTTATATGCAATGTATATCGGCACAATAATAATGTATTATATATTGCAGAGGCTATACAACCTTTAAATAATTTAGATATTCAACTATATAGAAAGGTAAAAGCACTAATTAATAGGTGATTTATGTGTTTAATTTAACTCTTAATAATGTAAAAATACTAAAAGATAGTATTGAAACAATTTCACAAATAATTGATGAAGGAATATTTAAAATTAAAAGAGATGGAATTGAGTTATTAGCAACAGATAGAGCAATGGTAGCTGTTGTTGATTTTAGAATTGATGCTTCTGCATTTGATGAATATAAATGTGAAAAAGAAACTGAGATAGGTCTGAATATGCTTAATTTCTTAGCATTATTAAAAAGAGCTGGTTCAGAAGACAAATTAAAAATGAATTTGGGTGATAATAGATTAAATATTACACTAGAAGGAAGATCAATAAGAAATTTTTCTATACCTTTATTAAATATAAACTCAGATGAAATACCACCAGTAAATCAATTAGATTTTAATGCATCAGCAGAATTAAGTACTGCTATATTAGATCAAGGAATATCAGATGCTGATATTATTGCAGATTCTGTTATAATAGAGCTTTTACCAGAACAATTAAAAATGCTTGCAACAGGAGATACAAGTAAATCAGAACTTATATTAAGTAAGGGAAACAGTGCACTTATTAATTTAGATGTTAAAGATAATGTAAAATCAAGATATCCATTAGATTATCTTAAAAAAATAATAAAAGCATCTAGAATTGCAGATACAGTTAAAATAAGTCTTGGTACAGATTATCCAATGAAACTAGAATTTAAAGGAGATAATGTTTCATTGAATATGGTATTAGCACCAAGAGTATCTGAAGAATAATTTCAATATTTAAAGATTAGTATTTTTATTCTAATTATGAATATACACATGTCTCAAGAAGAAAGAGATAAAATATATAAAAAATGGGAATCATGGTATGATATATTAGAATTAGATATAAAATATTGTTATAAGTGGCTTAGAGATGAATATGTTTCTGAAATTGCAAAATATGTAGATAATGGTGAACATGTTATTGTAGAAGGGCCATTTAGATCTGGTAAAACATCTTTGGCAATTTATTTTGCAAAACTAAAAGAGCTTGGAAGAGCCGGAAAAGTGCAATCTGTTGGTTTTATTGATATGGTAGAAATTGATAAAAAGAAAGATGACGAGTTTTCTTGGGCCCCACTATATGATAATAAGAAAATAAAAGAAGAAACAGAAAATAAAAATATTATAATATTAGATGAATTATACTATCCTCAGTGTTGGGAAAATGTAGTAGAACCACTGCTAGATAAATTTTCAGATGAGAAAATATTTGTAATATTTTTACATTCACATCTGAAATATGATAATTATAAACAAGATATGATTAATAATATTCATGCATTAAATGGAAAAAGAATAATTCTATATTCATATTCTGAAACACAGGAAGATATGATATTAAATGAAATTGGCATAGATAATAAAGAAATTATAAAGAAAAATTTAAGGGGAAATAGAATAATTTACAATACAATGATGCATAATAGATTTCATAAAGGTGTTTCTGCACAAGAAATAAATAAAAATTACATTAATATGAATAATTATTTAGGAAGATATTTTATACAAGAAAATTTAGAAAATCAGGAATTAATACAGAAAGCATGTTTATATGGAAAACTGACAGAACAAGAAAAACAAAGATTATTTGATTTTGGTTTTTTGTCAAGAAGAAAAAATAATTCATGTTTTGAAGAATACTTGCCTTTACCAATTATTAAAAAATATCTTCCAGATGCAAAAGAAGCTTTAATTTTATAGAATTAAATTCTTTTATATAAGCTACTAAGAATTAATGGTAATATTATGGTTGCATCGCCATCTACTGTTACATATCTTGCATCTTCTCTTATTTTACCCCATGAAACAGCTTCTTTTAATCTTGCCCCTGATAAAGATCCATCATATTGATTTGCAGTTGTTATATAAACAGCATAATCTAATCCACCTCTAAACTGATTCCACCAAATAACATGATGTTTAGAAATACCACCGCCTATCATTAGTGCACCGGTTTTTTGTTTGCTAAATCCATATTCAGCTAATTCTCTCTCATCTTTTAATAAATCTAATTTAAAATCATGATCTTGTGAAAACCATGTTAATTGAGTTCCAAATGCACCATCTACAATTCCTGGCACATATATTGGAATATTTTTCTTAGCAGCTTGATATAAAATTGAATTACTATTATTTATTCTTTTTCCAAATTCATATGCTAATTCTCTAGGGCTCCATTCTTTTTTTATTTTATATAGCTCTTCTAATATAGGGATCATATTTTTTTCAAGTACTTCACCATAACTTTCATTTGGAACCAAAATATTACCTAGTCTATTTATACCTCTTTTATGCAGATCTTTATCATCTAATTCAAATGAACCATGATAATATTTTCCTCCCCATGCTCTTACTAAATCATGAACTAATGTGCCTGTAGTAGTAATTATAACATCAACTAATCCCTTTTGTATCATTTCTGATATTATCCCTCTTAATCCTGTTGCAACTAGACACGAAGGAAATGAGAAAAATTTAATACATTTTTCTTTATTCATTTTTTCTAAAATATTGGTTGCAATAGCTAAATGTTTTGCTCCAAATCCACCTGCTTTTTCTAATTTTTTGACTAGATCTTCATTATCACTTATGATTATATCTATTATTTCTTGCATGTTCATAAGCTTATTATTATTTAAATGTTTAAAAACATTATTATTTACCATGAATCAGCTTGAAATATTGAAATATTATTCTAATAGCAAAATACAAGAAAAGATTTTATCATTTACAAAAAATAAAGAAGTTGTTGGAAGTTTTAGAGATGGAAGATTTTTTTCAAGACCAGATACATTAGAATATCCAAAAGATATTGAAGAAAGAGTAAAAAATGGAGCAGTTGCATTTCATTGTTCTGTTGAAAATTGGAAAAATCCTATGCAATTAAGTTCAGAACTAAGCAAAGATCAATTAAATAAATTAAGAATAGGATTTGATATTATCTTAGATATAGATGCAAAAGCAAAATTTGAGCATGCTAAACTAGCTGCTATTGAAGTTTATAATCTTCTCAAATCTATAGGAGTAAGTCCTGGAATAAAATTTTCTGTTGATTACGAAGAACCAATAATTATAAAAGATAATAACAGTATCAAAATTGTTAAAATAGGAGAGTTTGTAGACAATATTATCAAAGAAAAAGGTGTTGATCATATTATAGATTTAAATAATGCTGAAATAACAAATATTGATGAACCAATAAAGGTTATGAGTCTTAATCATGCAACTGGTAAAATTGAATTTAAACAAATAAGATCAGTAATAAGACATCCAATAAATGAAGATATATATGAGATTTCTCTTAAATCAGGAAGGAAAGTTAAGGTAACTGGTTCGCATAGCATATTTACATTAAACAACGGAGAAATAAAAGAAAGTTCTGTTAAAAGTCTTAAATCTGGAGATTATGTTCTTATTGCAAAGAGGTTGCCTTATAACAAAAATATAATTAAAAAAATCAATTTAATAGAAGAATTTTCTAAACTGCCTGAAAAAAATAAAATTAAAGTATTGAAAAATGGAAATAAAATAACTTTATCAGAATTTAATGATAAAATAATTAATAATACAAAAATAGGATATAAAAAATTTATTCCATCTATACTTAATGTCAATAAGGAATTTTGTAAAATATTAGGTTATTACATAGCTGAGGGTTGCATATCAAATACGCAAAAAAGCATAATTTTTTCATTTGGCACACATGAAAAAGCATTAATAAATGATTTAAAAAAATGCATGAAAAAGGTTTTTTGTTTAGAACCATATATTCATAAAATATCCTCAACACAGGTACAATTGGTTTATTATAATAAAATACTATCAGAACTATTTGAAAAAATTCTTAAATGTGGAGCTAATGCCAAAAATAAGAGAATTCCATCAATCATATTTAATACAACAAAGAAAAATAAATTAGATTTTATTAGTGCATACTATAAAGGTGACGGACATATATCTGTTGGTAAAAGATGGGAAGCTAAAACCTCAAGTAAGCAACTTGCATCTGATCTCATCTATTTGCTTACACAATTAAATATACATTGTATTCAAAGTACAGAAATAAATTCAGAACATCTTATAAAGAATAATATAAAAATAAAAAGATCTGTTTCTTATAAAATAAGTTTTTCATTATCATATTTAAAAAATCAAAGAACAATTACAACTCATCCACCTTTAGCCATACCAACAAATCATTCTGGATTAGCAGATTTATATAAATTATCATTGCCTAAGAGAGATTGTTTAATACGAAGCAGATGTTTACAAAAGAAGCATATAGGAAGGGAACAATTAAAGCATACTATTAATTTTATAAAAAAAACCTCAAGAATTAATATAGCTATTTCTATACTAAAAGAATTATTAAAAGG
>JAGGXH010000021.1 GCA_021163145.1 Candidatus Aenigmatarchaeota archaeon
AATATAAGCTGGAATACCACTTAAAATTAATAAAATATCTAATCCAATTAAATGAAATGATTCTGGTTGAGAAAACCAAACACATATTAAATATATATTAAACAATATTAACAAAGGAGGAATAATTGACTTTAATGGTGCATTGAAAAATCTTTTATGTTTACTTTTTCTTAATTTAAATATACTTGCAAGTACAAATGAATATATTATTAAAACAAGTGGCATAAGTAAGCTCAAAAGTGTTCTATAGTTTGCAAAAGCAATTAGCGTGACTATACATGTAACTAATGTCTGTAATAATATTGCAAAATGCGGTGTTTTATATTTTTTATGAACTTTTTCAACATTTTTTATAAATAAATTATCTCTTGCCATTGCATATAATAATCTAGGTGATGATACTATCCATCCTGCTGCAGAGCCCATTATTGTAATAAAAATTAAAATTGAAAAAATATGGTGGAATTCTCCAAATAGATGTGCAGCTAATGTAGACATAGGTATTTTAGATGCTGAAAATGTTTCCCATCCTAAAACACCTATACCTGCAATTGTTAATAATATTCCAAGAACAGCTATTGTTGCTGTTGCTAAAATCAATATTTTTGGTAAAACTTTGCTTGCATTTTTAGCTTCTTCTGCTAAGAAAGTTGTTGTTTCCCATCCAAAAAATGTTTCAGCGATATAAAACATTGCTATAAATATACTAGAAAATGGGAATATAAAAAATGGATAAAAATTATTAATATTTGTATTAACTAATCCTGGAATTATTAATGATATTAACACACTTAATGTAATAAATCCAAATAACAAAAGCATTTTTGAACTATTTCTAATTCCTTTGTAATTTATGAAATTAAATAATAAAATAAATGCTATTGCAATTAAAACATTCCATACTAAGGGCAATTCAGAATAAAGATATGTTAATGCACCTACAACTAGCATTGCAGTTGTTATATTTGCAACAATCCAAGATGTCCAACCAACAAAAAATGTTGTTTTTTCACCAAAACTATTTTTTACAAATTCAAATATTCCACCTGATCTTGGAAACATACTAACAAGTTCACCAAAATATGCAGAAATAAAAATTGATATAATTGATATAATTATCCATGAAATCAATGATGCTGGGCCTGCATAAAGTGCACCAAGTGCAGGAAGAAAAAATATACCTGTTCCTAGTATTGCATTTAATGTAAGTATGTACAATGTAAATGGTTTTATTTCTTTACTTAACTTAGTCATATATATTTTATATATTGATCTAAGTAATAAATATTATGGCAATGACTGATCCTTTTTCAATATTAATTTTATTTTCAGCAACAATAATACTTGGTTATATAGGGTCTCTTATTTTTGATAAAACTAAAATTCCAGATGTGGTTTGGTTATTGTTTTTTGGTTTATTAGTTGGTCCAATATTAAAATTTATTGATGTTGCGATGTTTGTAGCTATATCACCATTGCTTGTATCATTAGCTTTGATAATAATCTTGTTTGATGCTGGATTAAATATGAACTTTTATCAAATGATAAAGCAATTTGCTAGAAGTACAATATTATCTATACTAGGAATAATTCTTTCAATGGGTGTGATAGGAATAGTATCTGTTACATTATTTGGGTTTAATTGGATAAATGGATTATTATTAGGTGCAATTGTTGGAGGAACAAGTTCACCTATAGTAATAACAATAATGTCAGAACTAAAAATAAGAGAAAATGTTAAAACAATATTATCACTTGAATCAATATTAACAGATCCTATATGCATAGTTACATCAATTGCATTACTTGATATAATAACAACTCAACAAACAAGTAATATATTAAATACAATTATTTCAAGCTTTTCAATAGGAATTGTATTAGGATTATTATTTGGTTTAGCATGGTTATTAGTTCTTGATAAATTAAAAAGATTACCTTTTGATTATATGTTAACAGTTGCTATTTTGTTTTTATCATATGTTACAATTGAATCATTAGGAGGAAGTGGTGCAATTGGAATGCTATTTTTTGGATTAACATTGGCAAATGGTCCATTATTTACAAGATTTTTAAAATTCAAAAAAGGAATTTCAATGAGACCATTTATAAAAGATTTTCATAAAGAAATATCATTTTTCATTAGATCATTTTTCTTTGTTTATCTTGGATTAATAGCTACTATTAATGTAACATATGTTTTATATGGAATTGCATTAACCGTGATTTTACTAGTATTAAGATTAGTTGTTATAGAAATAATGAGTTATAAACAAAGATTTACATCTATTGAAAAAAATATAATGAGAATTATGACACCTAAAGGATTGGCTGCTGCAGTATTAGCACAAATGACTATTCAATTTGCAATTCCAAATGCAGAATTTATATCAAATGTTGTATTTGTGATAATATTAGTATCTGTAATTTATTCATCTATAGCTATTAAATTTATATATAAACCAGAAATAAAAGGAGAAAAATATATACCACCAAAAACTCTTTCTAAAGGTAAAAAACATTTATCAATAAAGGAAATAAAATAAAAAACAAAAACTTTTTAAAGGTTGAATAATGCATAATATAATAGCAACTGCTGTAAATACGGCGCTGGCTTAGACTGAGCATTTAAGCTAACGGATGAAGAGTCATTTCTATTTACAGCTATATGTGAGGTCATTATGTTTCATTTTGACTGATGCAGTAAAAGCTTGTGTGATATTCTGTATATAGTAACAGGGACTTATGTGCATCAAATATCCCCGTCAATAAATAATTCCGGTTGATCCCGCCGGAGATCACCGTTATCAGGGTCCGATTAAAACATGCGAGGTGTGAGTCTTCGGGACTCGCCGAATTGCTCAGTAACACGTAGTCAATCTACTCTTAGGTGGAGGATAATCCTGGGAAACTGGGGCTAATACTCCATAGGTTCTGGAGGCTGGAATGCGCCAGAACTGAAAACTCCGGTGCCTAAGAATGAGACTGCGTCGTATCAGGCAGTTGTGAGTGTAAAATACTCACAAACCTATAACGCGTAGGGGCCATGAAAGTGGGAGCCTCGAGTTGCATTCTGAGACATGAATGCAGGTCCTACGGGACGCAGCAGTTGCGAAAACTTTCCAATTCGTTAGCGCGTGAGAAGGGGACCTTGAGTGGGCATGTAAAACATGTCCTTTTCTGGAGTCTAAAAAGCTCCAGGAATAAGTGGTGGGTAAGACAGGTGCCAGCCGCCGCGGTAATACCTGCGCCACAAATGGTGATCACGTTTATTGGGTTTAAAGTGCCCGTAGGCGGTCTAGCAAGTTCTTGGTGAAATCTGCTAGCAAACTAGCAGGCGTGCCGAGAATACTACTAGACTTGAGACCGGGAGAGGATGAGGGTATTCCATGGGTAGGGGTTAAATCCTTTAATCCATGGAGGACCACCAGTGAGATGGAAGCTTTAAATATATTCCTTTCCTTAAAACAATATATGGCGAATGCAAGTCTAGCAAGATTAGTAGGACATGCGTTCGGAGATGGAAATATACACAAATATAAATTTTATTTTATTTATACAAACTCAAATGAAAAATTACGAAAGATGATAACAAATATTATAGAAAAGGAATTTAAAAAGTTCAAAATTACAAAGCGAAAGTCAGGGAAAGGAATACCTCAACTACAATTCTCAGTAAAAATAGGGCGAAAAATTATTGAACTTGGTGGAATTGCAGGATCAAAAGTTAGACAGATTACAAAAATTCCAGTTTGGATAAAGAATGGTGATAATAAAATTAAAGCAAACTTTCTAGCTGCAATTTTAGATGATGAAGGATACTTCAGAGATACAAAGGGTAGTAAACAAATCGTCCTTAAGTTTTCAAAAATACAGCATTTAGAAAATAATTTAGATAATTTTTTACAGGAAATTCGACAATTATTTCTAGATTTAAATATTAGAATTTCTGAAGTAAAAAAAGATCAGATAAAATCAAATAAAAGGAGGGAAATTATAGTCTCAAAGAGAATATGGATAACAGGAAGGGAGAATTTTATAAGGTTTAGGGAAAAAATCCCAATAGCCCATCCTGATAAATTGAACAAACTTTCTAATTTATGCTCATAAATGGTTTCCATCTCGGTGAATGGCGAAGGCGCTCATCTAGAACGGGTCTGACGCTGAGGGACGAAAGCGTGGGGAGCAAATCTAATCCTTCGACGTAAGGATGAGAGCTTATAACGGATTAGATACCCGTGTATGGGGTTATCGATAAACTAGTTGATTTAGAATAGATATAACAGGTAATAAGCAAGTTAATTTATTTTATAAATATTATCGATGCCCCAGCGGTTAGTCCACGCCGTAAACGTTGTCTGTTTGGTATTGCAATTTCTTCGAGAAATTGCAGTGCCGGAGCGAAAGTGTTAAACAGACCACCTGGGGAGTACGTCCGCAAGGATGAAACTTAAGGGAATTGGCGGGGGAGCACACAAGAGGTGGAGACTGCGGTTCAATTGGATTCGACGCCGAGAACCTCACGAAGGTTGAATCAAGCATCTTCAATGAATTCGGAAAAAAACACATTTAAGCTTTGAATAGAATAATAGAAATATATTTAAATGTCATTGGTCTTTAATCTCGGAAAAAGAAAAAGGATATTTAAATGGTTTCTTTGCTGGAGATGGTAATATCTTCATAAAGAAGGACAAAGGTGTTTATAGAATACAATTCTTTTTTTCTAAAAAAGAGAAGCACATTAAAGAACATCTAAAAAATATCCTGTTAAAAATACATAACGGAAAAATTCGTGAAATATTTTCAGAAAAATACAATATGATAACCATCGAACTTCATTCAAAAAAATTTGTTAAAGATTTACAAAATATATTGAATAAAAACAAAAGTCTTAAATCAATAAACCATACAAATCAATTTTTAATTGGTTTTATTGAAGGAATAATTGACAGTGATGGTTATATACAAAGGAAATATTGCGAAATCACAAATACAAATAAAGAATTAATAAATCAAATTGAAAATATTTTAGACAGTTTTAAAATAAAATACAACGAAAGTAGTGGAATGTTTTCAAAATCAACAAAGAAATTTTTCCGTATTGGGTTTTCCTTGAAAGATAATAATTTTTTATTTCCGTTAAAGAGAGGATCTTGATGCCGAGACAGCAGTATGAAGGTCACTCTAAAGGGGTTACCAGACGCGCTGAGAGGTGTTGCATGGCCATCGTCAGCTCGTACCTTGAGGCGTGCCGTTAAGTCGGTTAACGAGCGAGACCCACATCATCATTTGCTACCCTGTTTCTATTTGGATTTATCCAAAAAACAAACAGGGGTACCATGATGAAACCGCTGCTGATAAAGCAGAGGAAGGTGTGGTCTACGATAGGTCCGTATAGCCCGGATACCTTCGGCTACACGCGGTCTACAATGGTTGGGACAATGCGTTGCGACTCCGAAAGGAGAAGCCAATCGCCTAAACCCAGTCCTAGTTCGGATTGAGGGTTGCAACTCACCCTCATGAAGCTGGAATCTCTAGTAAGCGAATGTCATCATCATTCGCTGAATACGTCCCTGCTCTTTGCACACACTGCCCGTCAAGTCATGGAAACGGGTTCTTGGTGAGGCTTAGCTTTAACTAAGTCGAGCCAGGGGCCTGTGACTGGGACTAAGTCGTAACAGTGCAATAGCTTTGTTTAAATTATCTCCAATGAAATAGAAGTTGGGCAGAAGGCATGATAATGCCTGAATGGAGGTGAGTTGAGGAGGATAATTATTTTTAAGCTATTGCTCTACGAGAAGGTAGCCGTACCGGAAGGTGCGGCTGGATCACCTCCTTAATTATTATATACAGAACACAGAGCAAGCTTTTACTGCATTAAAATTTCTTTTCAATAAATACAATGTATTAGTATTACTTAGCAATAGGTTTCTTTTATTTAAATGGTGGGCTCGGAGGGATTTGAACCCCCGTCCTACTGGTCCGAAGCCAGTCGCTCTAATCCAAGCTGAGCCACGAGCCCATAAAAATATTGTTGCTCATACTTTAAATAAGCTTAAATAAATTATTGTTCTACTTTGATTATGGAACAAGAAAAATATAATTATTTTAAACAAAAAATTAAAAATCTAGAAATAGAAGAACATAGAAAAAGAGCTTATCTATCATTATTAGAAGATTCCTATAATAAAATAACTGAACAATATGCAATTATTAAAACAAAGAATAATAGAAAATTTAATTTCTTTGAAATGATTTATCCAATAACTAAAATAACTGATAGAAACTTTTCCTATATATCTCAAGATGAAGACATGGTTTATAG
>JAGGXH010000052.1 GCA_021163145.1 Candidatus Aenigmatarchaeota archaeon
ATATAATATCGTCTAGCTTATATAATCTATTTAGAACTTCTATCCAATTGTCTATTATTTTTTTTACTTTATTATCTGTAATATTGGTTTGATGTTGTAGATATAAAAGCTTCTTCATTCTATCTTTATGTATATTTATATTTTTTCCAATTTTTCTATTTCTTATATAAAATTCCGAAAGATTATCAAATGGTAGTGCATTATAATTTAATAAACATCCGTTCATATTAGATTTTCTTTTCTGTACTTTTCCTACCTTTATTTTAAACAATTTCGAATTTTCTATAAATTTCTTTCCTGAGTCTCGCAAAAGAGTTATTGTATAAAATTCTTTTCCATTAGTTCTTTTTATATGATTTATTGAATTTTCATAACCACATAAAGAGCAAATAAATGAAATATTATTTGCTAATTTACTAGATGTTGTATTATAAATAGGTTGTGCTTTATTTTTTCTATTGTCAATTGTGCCATCTCCTGCAAACGCAGCATCTAACAAGCCTGTTAGTACAGATTTATTAGAAAATATAATGCTATTAGGTATAGTTCTATTATTTGCATCAAGACCTATGTTAAATATATTAGAAAATATATAATGTAAATTCTTGTCTGATAATTGTACTGAAATTTCTTTAGATATATAATTTTTAGTTTTAGTTAAAATGTTCTTAAAGTTTTTCTTAATCAAATTTCTGAAATAATTTGCATAATGATTTTCATGAAGTCCGAATGTTGCGCCAATATTGTAATTTCCATTTAATATAGTTTTATTGCTGATAGTCTTAAAACCCTCAGATATCATGAAACCCACTGCTTCTCCAAAACTTCTATTTAATTTAATTTTTGTTGGATAATATCTCTTAGTATTTTTTAATTTCCATAGAGAATAGTCTTCATTAAATATGACATCTGGGTTATTAATTAGTTCAGGTAAAAAGTTATGAATGTTTTTTTCATTAAAATTAATATTCTTAAACATTATTATTGTATCTTGATTTTGTAAGTCTTTTATAAATACCTCCTTTATTTCACCATTTACTAATTTAAATATTTTATGTCTGCCAACTGCTTTTAATTTTTTATTATTTTTTGTTGTTATTTCAAATATATTATTATCAGAAACAGGTATTTTCATTACTCTTAATATTTTTACATTATTAATTTTATTTTTCTTATTAATACCAATTGTTTCTATATCTTTTATATCATCATAGACTGAGCCATCTGTTAAATATTTTTTATTCTTTAGATTTTTCTCTACAAACTCACCTATTTTTATAAGTTTTGGGCCATCTTTATCTTTAATAATAATTTCCTCATTATAATCTAAACACATTGCACCACCATCTGTTAGAGGGTGAAATGCTCCTTCTATTTGCATTCTATAGAATAAAGGAACATCAGCATTTGGTCTTACATGGAATGAATTTGTATAATAAATAGAATTTGTATTATCATCACCCTGATATATTGCTTTATTTGGATATCTTTTCTTGTCAATTAATGCAAATCTATATGCAGTAGATTCTGCTGGTGTTCTTGCTAATGCAAAATTTAATCCTGTTTCTTGTCTTAGTTCTGCTACTTTTGTTTTCAAATATTTCATAACTTTTAATGCAAATATCCAAGATTGTTTAGATTCATGTAGTTCCTGGCCTGTATGATATTTAACCATTTCATTAAATCCTAGTACACCAACTGTATAACTCTGCTTACTAGGCTCATAATATCTTGTACCTTTTTCATCAACTTTTTGACTTAAGAAAGGGAGCATACCATTTTGTAGATTTTTTTCAATCAGATCTTTTCTTAATAACATTACTCTTTTAATCATTGCAAGTCTTTCATCTATTAATTCAAATATTCTTGAATCTTCTCCACGTGCTTCATAAGCAATTTGCGGAAGATTTATTGTAACAACTTGTAGAGATCCTCCTCTAACAGTTCCATTTTTAAGATCTTCTTCATCTGTTGCATCTTCTAATGGCATAAGATATGCGCAACAATTTGAAGAAAATATTCCATCTGATGTTAAGAAATTATGATATTCTTTAACATTAACTAAATCATAAACATATTCTGATTCTATTTGTTCTATTTTCTTAATTTCAAATAAATGTAAATCACTTGCTAAAAATCTTGAATATAATTCATTATTTATTTTTAATCTATTAATTGTTATTCTCTTTCCTATCTGTGATCTGTTCCAGTATCCTTTCTTCAAATCTTTTCTTTGTATATTAAATGGTGTTGTTGGTATTCTTTGATAAAAATCAAAAGATTTTTGACCTATCACAGGTATATCTAATGAAAATGGAATTTCATTTAAAAACATGTTTTTCCTTAAACTACTTGTTATTCTTAATGAACATGAATTGTCTCCATTATATTTTTCAAATGGTATTCCTATTCTTAGTCCAAGAACAAAAATGTCATCAATTAAATCTTTGTTACATAAATGTAAATCTATTTTATCTGAATTTGAACCATCTCCTCTAAATAATCCAAGCATAAATTCTTTAATAATATACCATGGAGATGTCATTATTATTTTTGGAACTCTTTTTGTTCCTAGTTGTTCAAATAATTCTACAAGTTCTTTACTATAAACATAAACTGTTGCTGTTTTATTTTTCTTAGATATATCAATCTTTGCATTTAAATCAAATTTTTGTTTAAGAATTTCTATTACATCATTAATATATACTTTTTCATTTATGTTAAATGAAAAACTTACTTTATTATATCTTGTTTTTTTATTTGCTTTATGTAAATAACCTTCACTTGCAAAATATCCAAGTAATCTTGCAAATTTTCCATCTATTTCTATATTCTTATTTTTAAATTTAATAAATCTATCAAAATCAAATTCAAGTGGAATATTTTTAACACCAATTAAATAATCTCCTTGTTTAACATCTTCCATTCTTATTTCAATTATTTTATTATCTCTTACTATAGGTATTTTGTGTTTTTCTGTTCCTGAGAAAATTCTGTTTCCATCTAATGTTAATTTAAATATTTTTTCTTTAGTTTTGTGCCTCATTACTTTTTCTATTTTCATTTTCTTTATTTCAAGTGTTTTAGGATCAAATGATATTGCATAATCATTACAATTTGATATTTCAACCTCACCTTCTATTCCTCGAGCTTTTTCAATTTTATTGTTTTTCATTATTGAATCTACATATTTACCAATTTCTATATTAATAAGTTTTCCATTTCTTATTATCAATATCTTTTCATTACCTGGTATTGATTGATAACAAGAAAAATCAGGCATATATGGCTGCTTTATGATATAATAAGGTGTTCCAAATTTTGCAGCTAATTCAGAAACCTTGTATAATTCATCTGAATATCTATCTTTCTTTAAATCATTTGGGTCTAATTGAACTTCAAATTTTGGGAAATTAAATGGTTTTCCTGTATAATCACCTTCTAAATAAACATCTAAAAATGCATTAAACAATCTCCTTGTTTCATCTTCATAATCACCATAAGTATTTCCATTTGTATGTCCTCTTAAATGAATTGCTGGTATATCTTTTAACATATCTGGTACATGCATATCTAAATCAATTGATGAGAAAACTGTGTTTGAAACTAAAACAGAGCCAAAGCCACCTAAAAAGTTTTCTATAGATATACCTTCTGGAGAAACTTCAAAATCATATACATATTTACTTGTAGGAATTGTTTTAATATCTACTATCTCATCTAAAGCTATATCAGAATTTAAAAGTTTATATAAGATAGCTGGTGCATCACTTGTATTATTTAACTGCAATTTTTCTATTTCTCTAGAAACAGACCATTCATAAATGTTTCTGGATGTACGAATAGAACTTGGAACTCTAAGCCCAGACTCTATAAATGAATTATAAACAATATCACGTGGTAATCTTTTAGTATGGTGCTGTTTTGAAATTAAACCAAATCTCTCATTATTTAGCATTCTTTCAATTGTTTTATTTTTATTATTTTGTAAAAATCCAATATATTTAGCAAACTTATATTTTTGTTCGAATGAATTTATTGATAACCTAAACTGTAAATGACAGTTATTTATTTTAACTCCATTTATTTCTTTAATATTTTTTTGCTTAATACTTATATCTGGTATTATCCCTAATCTTGAAGAAAGTAAAAACGATAAATCATGTACAAGTTTTTCATTTACAGTAGAATATTCTATAGCAACTGTTCCAGATTTATTTTTTATATAAACTGACCCATCACTTGAATAAAGGCCTCTTAAAAATGCACAAACAATGTTTCTTGGCATAGAGAATATTATCGGTGGAATTGTTCTTTCTGTAGAAAGTCTTCCTGTATTAAATAC
>JAGGXH010000028.1 GCA_021163145.1 Candidatus Aenigmatarchaeota archaeon
AATAAATATAGGACATAAACATATTTTTGATACAAATTAACTAAGATTAGAAATTCACTTAATTTTATATATAATATTTTATTAAAAATAATATGAAAAAGAGTGGGATTATTGTAATTGTAGCACTAATAGTTATTTTTGCAGTTCTATTCTTTTTTACAAACATTTTCAAAAGCTGTCCTAGTTCTTGTGATGATTTTAATGAATGTACAGAAGATTTTTGCTCAAAGGAAACAGATTTTAAATGTATTCATAAACCTATAGACAATTGTTGTGGTAATGGCAAATGTGAGTTAAGTGGAGATTACAAAGAAACTTATGAAAACTGTCCAGATGATTGCCCAAACTGTGATGATTCTGATAAATGTACAGAGGATAGTTATGATTATCATTTAAAAAAATGTATAAATAAAGATATAATTCCTTGTTGTGGAAATAACATATGTGAAAACGGAGAAAGCCGTATTTCTTGTGAAATAGATTGCCCATTAGAAGGATATATTAAAATAGGGACATCTTACATATATAATCCAGAAAAGTTTTCAGGTACAGGAGCAAGATATTTTTATTCTATCAAAAATTGCTTGGATAAAGATATAACAATTTTAGAATTAACAAATTATGATAATGGAAAAATAGGAAAAAAAATAACAAAAGAATGGCTTGAAAGTTTTCCAGAAGGTTATGAGGAACACGAATTTATAACAATCTCAAATTACACTTGTACCGAAGCACATACATTTATTGCAGAAGCACAAGAGCATAAAGATCCAAATACACAATATAGAACAAAAATTTACTTTAAATTCAAATACAGAGATAAAATAATTGAATTTACAAGTGAAGAAAAACAAGCTACAACAGATAATGATGAAATATTCGCAGAATCTGACTTAGCAATATTTACAATAGATAACTCAAATGTAAGGGTTATATAAACATATCAATTAAAACAGCATTGAATGTTGAGGAAAGAGGAACACTCTTTTATATGAATTTAATGTATAAAATAGAAAATCTTTATAAAGAAGATATTATAGAATACTTAAAGAAAGTATTTTTATCAAAAAACGAAAAATCTTAAAAAATCATTAACAAAGCAATGAACATAATATTGCATTTAAATATAATTACTTCTTATTCTTTTTATACAATAAAATAAATATTCTTGATTAATATGGATAAAAAAAGACTTATGCAAGAAATGCAAAAGCAATGGGAAAAATATTGGAAACTAGATTTTTTTATAAAAAATGGATGGAAAAGACAGCAATGTAAAAAATGTGGAAAACATTTTTGGTCATTAAAAGAACAAGAAATATGCAATGATAGTTCTTGTAAACCATATGAATTTTTAGAAAGAAAAATAATGAATAAAAAATACAATTACTTTGAAGCATGGGATGCAATAAAAAATTTTTTCAAATCAAAAGGACATCATGTTCTAGAAAGATATCCAACTGTGTGTAGATGGTTTCCATTGTACTTTACAATAGCTGGAATTGTTGATTTTTATAGAATGGATAGAGATAAGTTTGTATTTGAGTTTCCAAAAAGCCCTGTAATATTATTACAACCATCATTAAGGTTTAATGATATTGAAAATGTTGGAAAAACAGGAAGACATTGGACATGTCATGGACATATTGAACAAGCTAGTGTTTCTTATTGGAAAGAAAAAACAATTGAACTTGACTTTGAATTATTAACAAAAGTATTTGGAATAGATCCAGAAGAAATTAATTTTATTGAAGATGTATGGCTTGGTCCTGGTGCATTTGGATATTCATTAGAATATCATGTTGCTGGTTTAGAATTAGGAAACTGTGTTTTCACTGAATTTAGTGGAACACCAGATAATTATCAGAAAATAGACCCACCTGTTGTTGACATGGGTGC
The DNA here is from genome assembly GCA_021163145.1 of Candidatus Aenigmatarchaeota archaeon. Classification (GTDB taxonomy): domain Archaea; phylum Aenigmatarchaeota; class Aenigmatarchaeia; order Aenigmatarchaeales; family Aenigmatarchaeaceae; genus JAGGXH01. The sequence goes on from JAGGXH010000028.1 coordinate 1,900, forward strand.
AGGAATTGAAAGATTTTGTTGGATGAGTCAACAGACACCAACTTCATATGATGCAGTTTTAGGTCCAGTTATTGAAAAATTATTGAAAAAAACTAATGTTGTATATGATAAAGATTTGTTTTTAAAATATTCTAAATTAAGTGGAAATCTTAATTTAGATGAAAATACAGATGTAGAATCAACAAATACTGAAATAGCAAATCAACTTGGATTAAGTGTAAATGAATTAAAAAACAAAATAGAACCAATACAAGCAATTTATGCAATAATAGATCATGCAAGAACACTATGCTATGCAATTGCAGATGGTGGGATACCATCAAACGTTGGCGGTGGATATAATCTTAGAGTTATATTAAGAAGATGTTTTGAACTTATTGAAAGATTTAATTTTAATTTTGATTTAGAATTTGTATGTAGAGAAATTGCGCAATTTTTCAAACCTATAAATCCAGAGTTAGAAGAAAATATTGAAAGATTGGAAAAAATAATTGACATAGAAAGAAAAAGATATTATGAAACAAAAAAGAGAATGAAAAAAATATTAGAAAATATAAAAAATATTGATGAAGAAAAGATGATTGAATTATATGATTCTCATGGCATTACACCTGAGATGTTAAAGCAAATTGATCCTAATCTAAAAATACCTTCTGATTTTTATTCAAAGATAACAAAAAGACATGAAAAATCTAAACCTACTGAGATCAAAGAATGTGATTATAATTTACCAAAAACTGACAAAACTATGATTTATAATAACATATATGAGTTTGATACAAAAGTAATAGATATACAAGAAGAAAAAGTTGTATTGGATAGAACTGCATTTTATCCAACTGGTGGTGGACAGGAATTTGATAAAGGAACAATAAATGGATGTAAAATTTATAATGTAATTGATTGTAATGGTGTTGTTGTTCATTATGTTGAAAAACCTAATTTTAAAACAGGTGATGTTGTCAAGTGTATTATTGATAAAGATGCAAGATTACAAATAATGAAACATCATTCAGCTACACATTTAATTAATTTGTGTTGTCAAAAGATTCTTGGTCCACATATTTGGCAAGAAGGATCTAAAAAAGATGTAGACAAAGCTCATTTAGATATATCACATTATGATTCTATAACAAATGAACAAATAAAAGAAATAGAAAATCTTGCTAATGACTATATTAAACAATCTATTCCTATTATTAAGGAAAAATTGCCAAGAATAGAAGCTGAGCAAAAATATGGTTTTAGAATATATCAAGGAGCACCTGTTCCTTTAAAAGAACTAACTATTATTTCAATAGATGATCTTGAGCATGAAGCATGCGGAGGATTGCATCTTAATAATACAAATGAAATTGAAAGAATTCACATATTTAGAACAAGTAAAGTTCAAGATGGGATATATAGGCTTGAATTTGTTGCTGGCAACAAACTAGTTAAAAAAACAATTGAAAAATGGGAAAATATTAGAAAGAAAGAAAAACAAGAGCTTGAAAAAAAGAAAAAAAGAATTGAAGAAGAAAAGAAAAAACTAAAAGAAATTAAAAAGAATATTGATAACATAATTTCTGAAAATAATATTGAGATCAATAAAATAAACAAAGTTAATACAGATAATATTAAAGTTCTTGAAGAAATTGGAAGAAAACTTGTTGATAAATATTCTAGTGATTATATTGTTTTAGTTGGACTTGGATTCGTATATGGTATTAAAGGAGAAAAATGCACTGAAGATATTGAATCTATAGTTAAAATCATTGCATCTAAGATGGGTGGATCTGCAGGTGGTCGCAATAATGAATTTAGAGGAGGAGGACCTAAAAAAGAAATTAGATTATAATTGAACTAAATTTTTATTGATTATTTAAAAATAAAATGTATTTAAATAATTTTTCATTTAATTATTATATAATAAAGGTGATATCAGTGTCTGAGCATAATGGAAAATCAAATTTATGTTATAAAGAAGAACAATTATTAGAAATAAAAAAAGAGATAGATATGGAAAAAACAGATTATAAAGAACTTGACTGGATACCAATATCAAGAGATGATTTTAGAAGGCGTCATAATCTTTCTCTTGCCGAGGGTAGTGTAAGAGAAATGTATGATAAGATTTTATATTGTTAGGATTATCTATTTAAATAAATTAGGAATGCATTAAATAGTATGAAAATAGAAACACCTTGGGGAAAATATATTGACATATATTTTATTGATTATTATATTAACAATATATTAGAACTGTTAGAAAAATCAAATTTATCTTATGAAGAAATATGTGAAAAAAGTATACATTATAATGAACACAATGAAAACATCGATGATATTTTTGAATATGTGTTGTTTGCTATGCAATTAAATGGCTCTATTGAAAAAGATAATAATACATATAAGTTAACAAATGAAGGTAGAAGAGAATTAAAACTAAATCGATATGAAGATATATTTCTTGAAACTGCAGATCCAGAAGATCTTCAATGGCTTATTGATCATGGTTGGGCACCAAATGATGAAACAGATAATCAATATGAGTATGAAAGAGAAGCATATGAACAAGATTTCTGGGATAATATGCCAGAAAATGAAAAAAGAAAAATTTTTGGTTTAGAACTTATTCACACTCATTAATAGGTTCAAAATATAAATCACATATTCTTGATTTCAAATCAGAATATTCTATATCATATATTTTATCAATACTTTTTCCTTTTAAATAAATAAATGGTGTTTTTTCAATTAAAGAATTTGGATAATAATCTATGTTAATAAACTCTACAACAATTTTTCCATCTAAATCTTGAAATATATTGTTAATTATACTAACTGTTTTATTTATGTCTGAATCATTTGATGAAAAATATAGTCTAACTATAACATAATTTTTTTGCAAATAAGGTGCTTCTTCTGAGTTTTCTAGTGGTCTATCAAAATAAAGTTGAATGTTTTTATTATTAGATGGAATGAGATAAGAAAAAGCATATGCAAATCCACTTCCTGCAAACAAAAATACTACTAATAATGCCATTATTTGATTAGCAGTTTTCTTTTTCATATTAAAGTTTTATTAACTCGCTTATTTAAATATGTAATAATATGAGTATTACTAAAATCAAAAAAAGAACAGGGCAAATAGCAAAGTTTGACAAAAAAAGAATAGAATCTGCAATAAAAAAAGCATTTTTTGAAGCAGATAGAAAAAATATAAAACAAGCAAATAAAATAACACAAAAAGTTATTAAAGAAATAAAAAAATATAAAGTACCTTCTGTAGAACAAATACAAGATATTATTGAATATATATTAAAAAAGGAAAATAAAAAAGTATGGAAAGCTTATCACTCATTTAGATTAGAAAAATCAAAAGCAAGAAAAATTGGATTAAAACTTCCTTATAATTCTCTAATTATTCTTAGAGAAAGATATTTGTTAAGAAATGAGAAAGGAAAAATAATTGAGACACCACTAGAAATGTTTAAGAGAGTTGCAAAAGCAATTGCAAAAAACAAAAAAGAAGAAAAAGAGTTTTTTGATGTTTTAAGAAATTTGGAATTTATTCCAAACAGTCCAACTTTATTTAATGCAGGAACAAATATAGGTAGTTTAAGTGCATGTTATGTTCTTCCTGTGCCAGATTCATTAAAAGGAATATTTGAAGCAGTTAAAAATACTGCAATTATAGAGCAAACTGGTGGTGGAGTTGGTTTTGATTTTTCAAAATTAAGACCAAAAGGAGATATTGTACATAGTACAATGAGGCAAGCATCAGGTCCTGTTTCATTTATGAAAGTATTTGATGCAGCAACTGATGTTATAAAAGCTGCTGGTAGAAGAAGAGGAGCAATGATGGGAATATTAAAAGTTGATCATCCTGATATTGAAGAATTTATAACAATTAAATCAAAACAAGATGTATTATCAAATTTCAATATTTCTGTTGCAGTTACAGAAAAATTTATGCGAGCTGTTCTTAACAATAAATATTATTGGTTAATTAATCCAAGAACAAATAAAAAAGTTAAAAAAATAAAAGCTCGATATATCTGGAATCTGATAATAGAAAATGCATGGAAAACAGGTGATCCAGGTCTTTTGTTTATCGATGAGATAAATAAAAATAATCCAACTAAACACATTGGATTAATTGAAGCAACCAATCCTTGTGGTGAATTAGCTCTTCATCCATATGAAAGCTGCAATCTTGGAAGTATTAATCTTGTTAAAATGCTAAAAAGAAAAAGCAATGGATATGAAATTGATTGGAATAAACTTAAAAAAACAATTGATATTGGTGTCAGATTTTTAGATAATGTTATTGATAAAAGCAGGTTTCCTCTTCCAGAAATTGAAAAAATGACAAAAGCAAACAGACGTATAGGTCTTGGTGTAATGGGTTTTGCAGATGCATTGATATTACTTGGAATTCCATATAATTCTGATAAAGCAATAAAAACTGGAGAAAAAATAATGAAATTTATTCAAAAAGAATCTCATAAAGTATCTGCTAAACTTGGATTAAAGTTAGGTTCATTTCCAAATTTTAAAGGAAGTTTATGGGATAAAAAAGGATATAAAGCTATGAGAAATGCAACAACAACAGTTATTGCACCAACAGGAAGCACTTCAATAATAGCTGGTGTATCTTCTGGAATAGAACCATTATTTGCTGTTTCATTTATTAGAAATGTATTAGATAATAAAAAACTTTTGGAAATTAATCCTGTTTTTGAAAAAATTGCAAAAGAAAAAGGATTTTATTCAACAGAAATTATGATTAAAATTGCAAAAACCGGAAGTATACAAAACATAAAAGAAATCCCAAATAATATAAAGAGATTGTTTGTAACAGCATTAGATGTTGATCCAAAATGGCATGTTAAAATACAAGCAGCATTTCAAAAATATACTGATAGCAGTGTATCAAAAACTGTTAACCTTAAACAAACTGCATCTAAAAAAGATATAGAGAAAACATATATGCTTGCATATAAACTAAAATGTAAAGGTATAACAGTATATAGATATGGATCTAAAAAAACTCAGGTATTATATCATTATAAACCTGGATTAGTTGTTGAATCAGAATATTCAGGTGGTTGTTTAACAAAGGTGTGTCATCTATGATATATGTTTATACTGGATTAAGTGCTTGCAAAACAACTTCAGCACTAGGACTGTGCTTAAGAGCATTGGGACATGGAAAAAAAGTTGTTATAATACAATTTATGAAAGGTAGAAAAGATATTGGAGAATATAAAATTAGAAACAAGTTAAAAAATTATGAAATATATCAATTTGGAAGAAAAGAATTTGTAAACTTAAACAATCCATCAAAAAAAGATAAAGATTTAGCAAAAAAAGGATTAGAGTTTGCAAAAACAATAATTAAAAACAAACCATTTATTATGGTTTTAGATGAAATTAATTTAGCAATTAAAGTTGGTTTGTTAAATGAGAAAGATGTGCTAGATTTCTTAGATAATATACCAAAAAATGTAAATGTTATATTAACAGGTCGTTATGCTTCTAAAAAAATAATAAAAAAATCTGATATTGCAATTGAAACAAGAGAATTAAAAGCTCCTAAGAAATATCCTTATATCAAAGGTCTTCAATATTAACCTAAAACTTTATCTGCTTCATTAACTATTTCAGTTAATTTTTTCTTTGAAATTCCAGTTTGTCTTGAAATCATATCTAATTTCTTTTCTGCTTGCATAATTATAATATCTTTACAAAGCATAATACCTAATTCTGAAAATTTGTATTGTATATTTTTTGAAACACTTCTTAGCACTGTAACTGGATATAATTTCTTTTCCTCTATCATTTTTTCTAAACTTAATTTCTCTGGATATCTCCACCCAAGTAATTTTATATTTTTATAATTTGCATACTTTATTGCATCTGGTGAAAATTTTGTGTTTGTAACTAACCAAGTTTGACTAAATTTTATATTAGATATACCTTTTCTATAACCTTCTTTAAGATCTAAAAATCTTGCATATGTATAAAGAACATCTTTTATACCTGTGAAAATTCCTGGAAAATTATGATACTTTGCTTCAATATGATATGTCTTATTATCCTTACTAGCTAATATGTCTATTTCATGTTCAATAGCCGCTCCCTTTACAATTACATTTGTTTTGCATTTATATCCATAATAAGTTAATATCTTTGCTACTAATTTTTCAAACTGGAAACCAGCTGGCCCAAGTCTCATTAATGCTCCCTTTAAATCATATCTAGATGCAGCATGTTTTAAATGCTTTCTCAATAGTTTCAAAGTGATTTTTAATATTTCCTTTGTTGTTATATTGTCATAAGATTGTTTTTTAACTTCTCTTGCTATTTTAGTTGCTATTTGTTTAGAAACACCTGCACGCTCGCATGTTCTTCTTATTTTATTTTCATCAAATTTTTCTATTTTTCCGCTCGCTTTAATTACCCTTAACATATATTTATTTAAGTTATTGATATTATAAATATTATATGAATAATGAACAGATAAGTCATTATGTTAAGGAGATTAGTCGTATAGCTCATGAAAAATCTAGAGATCCTAAAGTTCTGAAAAGAGGCTATCAACTTAAAAAACAAACTAGTTATATACCACCTGAAAAACTTTATAGACCATTTGATATTTAATTTTTTTAAATAATAATACTTATATTCTATATTATATTATGGGAACAAATGAATATGTCAGGAATTGTGATGAAAAATATAAAGATTTTTTCAAAGAATTTGTAAAACATATTTATGATCCTATTTATTAATCATAATAACATTGAAAAATCGTTTAATTAATTGATAATAATTAGCATGTTAAATGAAACATAGCAGCAACTTTTTCCTTCATTTTAATTAATTTATTAAATTCTTGAATTGCATCAGGTGTTTTAAGAATAATCAATTTAACACCTTTTAATGAAGCATGCATTTCAACCTTTTTATCAACAATTACACATCCACCTGTTCCAGTACCAATTATCACTATTTCTGGATCTTTCATTAACATATCTAAAAATTCATTTTCAGTGAAATCATGCGACTTCTTTCTTTCTAATATTTCCCCATCCCAAAAAACATATACATCTGTAACATATTTCTTTCCATCAATTGTTATGTTTCCAAAGAAAAAATTGTCTATATGCATAATATTAATTATTGGTGGCTAAATATAAATTAATATAACTTATTTTTCTTATTAATTATAATCTTATATAAATCTAGAAACTCTTTTGACTTGCATATCTTCATATGTCTGCCACGTTCTCTTGCAACAATATCTATCCCAGATCTTCTAATGTGATTATCATGAGATATAAGATAATTAAAATCTATATTGTTATTATTTGATAGCACTGCTCTCATTAGTTCTATATCTGCTCTACTTGCACCATGTATATATACATCAACAGGAAGCACTTCAATTGTTGGTATGATTTCATTTAAACCTAAAGGAATATTACCTGTTAAATATGATTTTATTTCATCAATTATCATTGGTGTTGCATAAAATTCAAATTTTTTACTTTCTTTCATCTTTTTTGCAAGGCGAGTCATTTTATATGTGTCTAATTCTGTTTTTCGAACAATAACATTAGTATCAACCAATACGTAATATTTTTTTATTGGCTTGCCACTCATAAAAATAATTATAAAGAAAAATTATTTAAGTCAATGGTAGCCCCGCGAGGATTCGAACCTCGGTCAGTTGGTTTCTCTCTAATGACCAGAGCCGTATGGGAAATTCTAACCATCCTTGGCCACTAGACGACGGGGCTAATCATAGAAATTAATATTAAAACAAAGATTATAAAACTTCTTATGCTAATAAAGCATCCTTTAATTGAGCTGCTTTCTGTGGACCTACTAATATTTCAACTAACTTTAGTGCAAATTTTAATGCAGTTCCAGGACCTTGTGAAGTTACTATATTTCCATCAACAACCACAGGATCATCTCTTGGCATGTCTAAATTCTTTTCAAGACCTGGATAACATGTTGCTCTTTTATCCATTAATAAATTAACTTTAGCTAATGCTAATGGTGCTGCGCATATTGCACCAATTAACTTGCCTTGTTTTCCAAATTTTTCTAGAAATGATAAAAATGATTGGTTTAAAATTAAATTTCTATATCCAGGACCACCTGGAATAACAATTGCATCATATTTGTCATCTATATCTATAAATCTTTTATCTGCATATACCTTTACTCCTTGACCACTTTGTATAATCATTCCACCAAGGCCAACTATTTCTACATTTATACCTGCTCTTCTTAGAACATCTATTATTGTAAATGCTTCAATTTCTTCAAATCCTTCAAATATCGGAACCATTACCTTAACCATTTAAATCACTTAATTTATAATTTATATGTTTCTCGTTTTTGTCTATGAGCTTCAAATGCAGGTTCATTGATTGGTTTAACACCCCAATTATCAGGCTTATATACTTGTGGATTATAATCAGCTAAACGTCTAGCATGTTCTTTACGTCTTTTTTCAAAAATTTTATGAATACGACGAGCTCTTATACCTCTTAGTTCAGCTATTTTACTATATTCATCCATTTAAATCACATTATTTTTTCATTTTCTTTCTTTTTTTCTTTTTAACCTTCTTTTTCTTCTTTTTCTTAACAGAACCCATTAGATCACCTATTAATTATAATATATATTATTATTTATATTAATAAGTTTTTTAAAGGTTGACATACATTGATAAATTATGTCTTTAAAGGTGGTGAAGCAAATATGCCGATATTAGGAATAACATTAAACAGAATTGAAGGAAAAAGAAATGAAAATAAAATAGGTGCTGTGAAAGTAAATAACAACACACAAATACTAGATGTTAAGGAAAGGGAATTATTTGGTTTAAATAAAAAAGGTTTAGCAGTTGAGTTTGACTTTAAGACAGAATATACATTAGATGGAAAAGAGATTGGATTTATTTCAATGGGTGGTGAAGTTCTAATTCATGATGATAGACAAGATGAAATATTAAAATACTGGAAAGAACATCAAGAATTAAAAGATGAATGGAACGTAAGTATTCTCAATGTTATTTTAAGAAGATGTTTTATTAAAGCATTGCAAATGTGTGAAGATTTACAATTGCCACCGCCAGTTGGTCTACCATTTGCAGAAAAACAAAAGTGACTTTATGGAAAAAATTGTTTTAATTGGGGGTAAGGCAGGACTAGGTGCTGCCAGAACTTCTATTTTATTAGGCAAAATATTTACCAGAATGGGATATTATGTGTTTAATTACAGAGATTATCCATCTTTGATAAGAGGAGGGCACAACTTTAATGTTTTGAAGATTTCTACCAAACCTGTTTTTTCTCATGATAGCAATTATGATGCAATTATAGCATTTGACCAATTAACAATAGATTTACATGAAAAGAAATTAAATAAAGACGGTTTTATTATTGGTGATAAATCCTTAAAATCTGATAAACTGATACCATTAGATATTGATAATATTGTTGAAAAGGTGGGCGTAAAAAAGATTTTTGGTAATAATGCAATGATCGGTGCATTGTTAAGAGCAATGTCAATTGATCCTGATGAAGCAATAGTTACAATAGAAAAAGAATTTAAGGAAAGTGAAAAAGCTAAACAAGTGTTTAATATTGGTTATGATGTTTCAGAAGAAAAAACAATATTAGAAAAACCTGATAACAAACCAAAATATTTTTTAACTGGAAATCAAGCAATTGCAGCTGGTGCAATTGTTGGTGGACTTGATATATATTTTGCTTATCCTATGACGCCAGCAACAGCTGTATTACATCATATTGCAGATATGCAGAAAAAATATAATGTAAATGCAGTCCAATTAGAAGATGAGATTAGTGTTATAAATGCAGCATTAGGTGCTTCTTATGCTGGTGCAAGAACAATGGTAGGAACTTCTGGAGGAGGATTCTCATTAATGACAGAAGCAATATCAATGCAAGGAATAACTGAAATACCATTAGTTGTTTATTTATCTCAACGAACAGGTCCATCTACAGGTGTTCCAACATATACAGAACAAGGTGATTTAAAATTTGCACTAAATGCTGGTCAAGGAGAATTTATTAGAATAGTTGTTGCACCAGGAGATGCAAATGAATGCTTTTATAGAACAGCAGAGGCACTATATCTTGCAGATAAATTTAGAACATTAGTAATTTTACTAGGAGATAAACATGTTGCAGAAGATAATTATACTGTAGAAGAATTTTCAAAACCAATATTACATGATAAGTTTATAATTAATCCAAATTCTGATTATAAAAGTTATGAATTAACATCAACTGGCATAAGTCCAAGAGCTGTGCCTGGTCAAGGCGCAGTTGTAAGAGCATCAAGTTATGAACATGATGAATATGGTTATACTGTTGAAGATGAAGAAAAAGTTAAGTTAATGAAAGATAAAAGAATATTAAAATTAAAACCAATAATTGAAGAAATCAATAAACTAAATCCTATTACTGTTTATGGAACTGGTGATAATTTAATTGTTGGATGGGGCTCAACAAAAGGGGCAATAATTGATGCATTAAATGAATTAGAAAACACAAGATTTTTACAAATAAGTTATATATCACCATTTCCAGCTGAATTAGTTGAAAAAGAATTGAAAAATTCTAAAAACATTATACTAATTGAAAATAATCAAACAGGTCTATTAGGAGATATTATAAGAGAAAAAACAGGTATTAAGATAGAAAATAAATTATTAAAATATAATGGTAGACCATTTACAAAGAAAGAAATAATTGATGGTGTTTCTAAATGGTTGAAATAAGTGATTTTAATACAAAAGAACAAAACACATGGTGCCCAGGATGTTTGAATAATGTTATTCTTAATTCTGTAAAAAAAGCATTTACTAATCTTGTAAACAATGGAATTATAAAAAAAGAAAATATTGTAATAACAACAGGTATAGGATGTGCTGCAAAAATATTTGATTATGTTAATGTTAATGCATTATATTCAATACATGGAAGAACAATACCAACTTCTCTTGGAATAAAGATTGCAAATCCTGAATTAACTGTTGTTGCATTTGGTGGAGATGGAGATGTGTATGCTGAGGGAATCGGTCATCTAATACATGGTGCAAGAAAAAATATAGATATGACAATGATTGTGCATGATAATCAAATATTTGCATTAACTACAGGACAAGTTACACCAACAACTGAACCTGGATATTCAACAAAATCAACACCATTTGGTGCATATGATAGACCAATGAATCCTATTTTACTTGCTCTTTCATCTGGTGCAACATTTGTTGCAAGAGGAACTACATTAAATCCAGATCATCTTGCAAAAATTATAGAAGAAGCAATCAAACATAAAGGTTTTTCATTTGTTGAAGTTCTTCAACCATGCTTAGCTTTTCATAATAGTATAAAAGATCTTCAAGGCAAGACATATATTTTAGATAATAACAATTTATCTGATTTCAATAATGCATTGAAAATTGCACAAGAATGGGATTATACAAAATATGAAGATGCAAAAATACCAATTGGTATTTTTTATAAAACTGAAAAGAAAACTCTTGAAGAAAAGTTAATTGCTCATGGACCATTCTACAAAATTAAACGTAATATAAACATAGATGAATTATTGAATGGGTTTAAGTGATATAATAATTAACAAAATTTTTCATTGCTTTTATTGCATTTTTAGGATACTTGAATACAGGAATATTATTTTTCTCAAGCCTCTTTGTTAATGATCCTTTATCAGTAGAAATAACTATAGTTGGTTTATATCTAGAAGTTTCAATTAAAACATCTACAATATCACTTTTCATCTTGGGTAATTGTGCTAAATTAATTACTAATAATATATCGTTATTACTATCTTTAACACATGCCTTAAGAGCATGTTTATATCTTTCTGTATCAGCATCACCTAATAGATCCATTGGATTTGATAATGATACTGTTGGTGGAAATATTTTTCTAAGTGCTGATATTGTTTTATTTGAAAGAGTAGCTAATGGTAAATTATTTTCAGATAATCCATCTGCTGCAAGTATTCCATATCCACCACCATTTGTGATAACTTGTACTTTATTTCCAGATGGTACCTCTAATTTATCAAATAATTTCAATGTATCAAACATTTCTTCTAATGAATTTACAGAGACAATATTTAATTGTTTAAATATACCTTTGTAAACATCTGCAGATCCTGCTAATGATCCTGTATGCGACTGTGCAGCTTTGGATCCTTCTTGAGTTACACCACCTTTTATTGCTATAATTGGTTTTTTAATTTTAGAAACAACATTTAAGAATTTCCTACCATCTTTTAAACCTTCTATATATAAACAAATTATTTGTGTTGTTTTGTCCTTATTAAGATATTCAAGAATATCTGATGCATCAATATCTAGTGAATTTCCAATTGAAATAAATTTGCTGAACTTATAATTCTTTTCAGCAGCCATATCTAATATTGCTGCACCAAGAGCTCCAGATTGTGTAACAAATGAGATTTTTCCTTGTTTTGGACGTTCAAGCTTTCTTTTCTCAATAAACATACAATCAAATCCACTATAAGCATCATATATTCCTAATGTATTTGGTCCTATACATCTGATTTTATATTTGCGTAATAATTTTGATAGTTGATTAGCTAATCTGATGTTACCAATTTCACTAAAACCTGCTGAAATTATAATAACATTTTTAATTCCTTTTTTTCCGCACTCCTTTATTACATCTAGAACAATTTTAGCAGGAACTGCAATGATTGCGAGATCTATTTTATCTTTTATTTTTAATACAGATGTATAAATTTTTTGTTTTAAAATTTTATCATCATGAGGATTAACTCCAAATATCTTTCCTTTGAATGAATTTAATAAATTTTTAAATATAACATAACCTATTTTCTTTGGGTTTCTAGAAACACCTATTACAACAACTGAACGTGCGTTGAAAAAACTATTTAATGTCATAAAACTATTATTATATCTATTGAATAAAAAGGTAATTGTATGAAATTAATTGTCGGTGAACAAGCAAAGAAATATGTAAGAGGTCTTCCTATTGCAAAAGACATTTTAGTTAGAAAAGATTCTGAAATTGAAAACGCTATTAAAAAAATTGGATTCCCCATGGTAATTAAATTAATTTCTAAACAACTTGCTCATAAAACAGATATAGGTGGGGTAAAATTCGTGCATAATAAAGAAGATCTTTTAAAAAATTATAATGAGATAAAACAAATTGCAAAGAAAAATAATATAAAACTAGATGGCATTTTATTTCAAGAATTTGTTCCAGGAGAATGGATATTTATTGGTATTAAAAATGATAAAACATTTGGTCCAATTATAATGCTTGGTATTGGAGGAATTTATGTTGAAGTTATAAAAGATATTAGTTTTAGAGCATGTCCTATTAATGAAAATGATGCAGAAAGCATGATCCAAGAATTAAGATATAAAAAAATATTATTTGGCGCAAGGGGAAAACCTCTTAATGTCAAATTATTGAAGAAAATTTTGGTCAAAGCATCTCGTTTACCATTTAAACACAAATTTGAAGAATTAGATATAAATCCACTTGTATTAAATGATAAAAATGGAAAAATTGTTGATATAAGAGTTGTCATATAGCTTCTACAACCATTCAAACGTTTATAAACTTTAAAAAATATAAAATTAAAGAAATCCTTTTTAAGGTGATTTTAAATGTTGATTCATGTCAATGATTTTAATTTTAAAGAAGAAGTTCTTGAAAGATCAAAAAAAATACCAGTTGTAGTTGATTTTTTTGCAACATGGTGTGGGCCATGTCAAATGCTTGGACCTATAATGGAAAAAATTGCAGAAAAATATGATGGTAAAATCGTTGTTGCTAAATTAAATGTTAATGAAGGAAGGTTAGCTGCACAAGCATATGGTGTGATGGGCATTCCTTCTGTAAAAATGTTTAAAAATGGAAAAATTGTTGCAGAATTTGTTGGATATATACCTGAAGATAAAGTAGCTGAATGGGTAGATAAGAATGTATGATGTATTAATTTTAGGAACAGGACCTGCAGCAATAACAGCTGCAATTTATACTACTAGATATAATATGAAAACATTGGTAATTGGAAAAGGAGCAGGAATGATATCACATGCATCTGAAGTTGAAAATTATCCAGGCATATATCCAGTAACAGGACCAGATTTAATGAATAAATTTATAGAACATGCAAAGGCATTGAATATTGAAATAACATATGAAACTATAACTGATATTTCTAAAGATAATGATGTGTTTACTGTAAAAACAAATAAGGGAGAGTATAAAGGAAAAACAATAATATATGCATTAGGTGGAGAAAAAAGAAAAATGGGTTTACCAGAAGAAAGCAAATATGAAGGAAAGGGAATTAGTTATTGTGCAACATGTGATGGATTTTTCTTTAAAGGTAAAGATGTTGTTGTGGCTGGAGGAGGAAATGGTGCAGCATTAACAACAATATTGTTATCTAAAATTGCTAAAAAGATTTATCTTATTTATAGAGGAGAAAAATTAAAAGCATTTCCATCATTAATAGAAAGAATTGAGAAATTTGATAATGTTGAAATTATATTAAATTCTAATATAGTAAAAATAAAAGGAGATAATTTTGTTTCAAGTATTATTATTGAAGACAATAATGGACAGCAAAGAGAAATAAATGTAAATGGAATATTTGTTGAATATGGATATAATAGAAATAGTGAATTTGCTGAAAAAATAGGTGTAGAGCTTGATAAACCAAGAAGAATTATTGTTAAACAAGATATGTCTACAAACATTAAAGGGTTTTTTGCTGCAGGAGATGTTACAAATGGAAGTGATGGATTTGGACAAGTTATTACTGCATGTGCAGAAGGTGCAATAGCAGCAAGATCAGCATATAATTATATTATTGGGTGATAATATGGTATTTGAAAACATTGAAAAAAGATTAAGAGAACTAGATTTAAGTGAAGATGAAATCAAAGAACTATTAAAATTTGATTCTATTAAATATTCTGAACTTGAAGTTGATGGTAAAAAATATCCTGCATGGCGAATAAGACATAATACAAATCTTGGTCCTGGAAAAGGTGGTATTAGGTTTCATCAAAATGTTTCTGAAGATGAAGTTAAATCTCTTGCATTTTGGATGTCTATAAAAAATTCTCTTGCAGGTTTGCCATTTGGGGGCGCAAAAGGTGGAGTTAAGGTAAATTCTAAAGAATTAACAAAAGAACAACTGGAAAAATTAAGTAGAGAATATATAAGAGCTTTTTACAAATATTTAGGGCAATATACTGATATACCTGCTCCTGATGTAAATACAACATCTGAAATAATGGGTTGGATGTTAGATGAATATGAAAAACTAACAGGTAAAAAAGAACCTGGAATGATAACAGGAAAACCTGTGGATATGGGCGGAATTGAATTTAGAAAAGATTCTACATCAAAAGGAGGATTTATAATGTTAAATGAATTTTTATCAAAAGTAGATTCTGGTAAAAATGTTGTAATACAAGGTTTTGGAAATGCAGGATCTTATGTTGCACTAATGCTATACAAAAATGGATTTAATATAATTGCAGTAAGTGATAGTAAAGGAGCAATATTCAACAAAGATGGTTTAGATATACCTAAAGTTATTGAAGAAAAGAATAAAACAAAAACTGTAACAACTTATAATGCAAATAAAATAACAAACAAAGAATTGCTTGAACTTGATACAGACATTCTTATATTGGCTGCATTAGAAAATCAGATTACAAAAGAAAATGTCAATAACATTAAAGCAAAATATATTGTTGAACTTGCAAATGGACCAATAACAGCAGAAGCAGATAATATACTTTATGACAGAGGTATTATAATATTGCCTGATGTTCTTGCAAATTCAGGTGGGGTAGTTGGAAGTTATTTTGAATGGATGCAAAATGTGACTGGTGAAAAAATTGAATACAATGAATTGGAAAAAGAATTTGAAAAGATAATGAAAAATAATTTCAATAAAGTATACAATTATTCAAATGAAAACAATATTTCAATGAGAAAAGCTGCATATATAATTGCAATAAAGAGAATATTAGAAGCTAAAAAAGAAAACTAAATAGGTCTATAAATACCATTATTATCTTTTTGTATTAAGTTTTTTGCGCAAAGCTCATCAAGTAATGAATGAGACAATCCATTGCTGACAATTTCTTGTGGTGTTAGCCCACCCTTAGATTTTATTAATTCAATTATACTTTGATAATTTTCCATATTATCACATAAGAAAGTAAATTATTTAAACCTTATATCAAACCCGATATTGCATAATATTCATACTTGTGTTTTCCAACAAGATTTAGATTTTTAAGATGTTCTAAATCAAATTTTATTTGGGTAATATGATATTTCTTTGTTAAATATGAATATTTTTCATTTTTCTTTAATTCATCGATTATATCTGCTATTTCTCTAGGACCATTAGCTAATATTTTTAATATATCATATCTTCTTTCTTTTGCTTGCTTTGTATTTCCAAGAATATTTGAATTTAAAGTATTTTCTAACATTAATATCCTAAATCTCTCTTTTAAATATTTTTCAAATCCTCTGAACAAAAAAGCTGCTGCTCTCTGTGGTTTGATTTTCATACCTCTTAAATATTTCCATTTTTCTTTTAAATAATTATAAAACACTAATGTTCTTATTACATAATAAGTTGAATAATATTCTGGTTTTTCTCCTTTTATTAATGGCCAGCCACCATTTTTATGAGAAGAATTTAATAAATATTTAATTGCTTTTTCTATATTTTCATTAAATGGATTATCTGATGTTATCATCACTACTAATGCAGCTAATGATGTTGCATAAGTTGTTGATTTTGTAGATGTTAAATTAGAATTTTTCCAACTACCATCTTTATTTTGTGATTCTTTTATAAATTTAGATGCAATTTGTATATCTTTACTTAATGGATCTTCACCTAAGAGAATTAATGATTCTATCATATTTGATGTAAATGCATAACTACTTTTATCACTATGTTCTTCTCTTCCCCATCCTTTTTTATCCTTTGCTTTATTTTCTATTATCCATCTTTTAATTTGATTTGCTTTTATACTAGAAATCATATCATATATAGAACTTATTGCACAATAATTTGCAAGATTAAATGTTTTTGGAAAATAATACCAATATCCACCATTTTCATTTTTCATAATAATTTTAAATATCTTTTCTTTTTCTTCTTCCATAGAACTTAAATACTTTAATAATTTTAATTTTGAAGTGTTCCATATTATTGGAACATTGTTATTAAATTCTTGCTTACAACAAAAATAAATACCCTTGTTTATTGATTTAATATATTTATGAGAATTTAACATTATAAGAGTTCTTATATTTTGTGAAATAACTACTATATCTTTTTGCCAATCCAAAGGTTCATTATGAAATACTTTTTTAACTTCCCATGAACCATCTTGTTTTTGTTCCTTTACTAAATAATCTCCTGCTCTTTCAAGCAATTCTTTCATATAAATATATTAGTAAGATAGATTTATAAAGCTGAATTTTTATTCAGCTAAATCATTCAGAATTCTTAAAATCTATTCAGATAACTTATTTTCAATTCATTATAATTGTTCTATATCATAATCATTTATGTGTTGTTATGAAATTAAAGGTCTACGGCAATAATGGATCAGAAGAAGAAAATAACACTTGTTTTAAATTAGATAATTATTTAATTGATGTTCCCAGGAATATATTCAAAGCATTTGACAAACAAGAATTAAATAATATAGAAAAAATATTTTTAACACATGTTCATCCAGATCATTATGGAGGATTTAATGACATTTTATTAAGAATTCCAATAAATAAAAAAATAAAATTATATACAGCGAATGATATTGCTAGTTCTGTTAGAAAGATGACTGATCCAATTCTTTATTTTATTGAAAATGATGGTAATATACGTCATTATAGGTTTGAAGATAAAATAGATTTTGTTGAATTAAAGGAAAATGAGTATTTAATAGAAAATGAATATAAAATAGAAATAAAGAAAACAAAGCATTTTGTGCCGACAATTGCATTAAAAATAACACACAATGGAAAAACATTTGCATATAGTAGTGATACAATATTTGATCCAGAGCTAATAGGATTTTTAGCAGATGCAGATTTTATTGTCCATGAAGCTTCTGGTGGTGTAGGACACACAGATATAAAAAATCTAGAATCTTTATCAGATTCATTTAAAGAAAAATTATATATTGCACATTTTCCTAAAAATATACAAACTTCTCTTAAGAAACTTGAAAGAAAAATCTATACAATATAAGCTGAATTATTCTACAGCTTATTTTATTTCAATTAAGCACTGTAAATTATGTTTCATTATTATCATTACAAGATATAGATATAATATGGATAAGAATTGAATAAACAACAATCAGCGAAGTTAACTATATATATTAACTACTATAA
>JAGGXH010000049.1 GCA_021163145.1 Candidatus Aenigmatarchaeota archaeon
AATTCACATAGAGATTTTCTATTTCTGATGCTAAAGTAGGAGTTTTTACTCTTATTAAGTTTGTTTTAACTTGATATTTATCTGATTTATGAGAGAATTTCTCTGATATTTCATCTAAAAACTTCCCCAAAATAAAAGGTACAGGCTGGGACTTTGAAAGCACCAAAAGAATTGAACCTCTTAAACCTATAATTTCTATCTCCTCCTCTTTTGAATAAAATTTATTTACTTTTATTATCCCCTCTTGTTGTTTAAATTCTTCCAAAATAACCTCTACATAGGTTTTTAAAATCTTTTCTGCATCTTCATGTCCTAATCTATCTACTAAATTCTTAAAAGATAATTCCTCCTTCTCTTCATTCACAAAAACAGGATAGAATACGTAAAGGTAATCTTCGTATTCTGAACTACTCACTTTCGATGAGATCTTATTTTTAGATTTAAACTTAACTATTTTTGAAAAGGTAGAACCATCCAATATCTTATCTACTAGATTGCTTCTATCTATCTTAATCACCACTTCTTCTCTTCCCTCCTCTGTAGGTTTTGCCTCTCCGTAAGTAGGAGAAATTATTGGCAATCCTCTCCTTTGCTCACCAGCTAGACTTACCTTCTTTATTACTAATCCTTCTTCTCTTATCTGCCTCAATTCGTTACTAAAGGGGGTGGGGTCTTTTAAGAAATCATTCTTGGTTAAATTTTCTCTTCCTAAGATATAGAAAACAAAGTAGTCTTTAAAATCTTGCACAGAAAATTGCCTCATCTCGAACAAAAATCTTTCAAATCCAAAACGATAATTTATATCCTTCTCAATTCTTTCAATAATTCTCTCTACCTGAGTAGTTCCCATTCTTTTTATCCAAATACTAAGTTTGAGCAACAAATCAAATTGTTTTTTATCATTTTCAGTAGTGAAAACTTCATTATGTAAATCTATAATTCTGTCAAATAATTCAAATTCTTTTTCAGTTAACCCAAACATTTCTCTTGCTTCTCTCTTTAAATCTTCACCTATCCGGAATAAATCAACTATTTCCTGATCACCTTCGCTATTCTGACCAGTCAAATTAGCTTCCTCCTCTATATATTTAGCATTAATTAATAAAATCTCTCTCAATAACTTTCCTAAGTTTTTAGCCGGTGAAGTCTTATATAATACTTTATTTTGGGAATCAAATTCTATAGGATGCCCTAAATTTACTTCTGAATAAGGATAAAATAAGTGATACACTAAAGCCTCTACCGACGGCCACATCAGCTCTTGCTCATTAAGAATTTCTGTCTCCTGAAAAGAAACAACTCCGGGAGGATTAACTCCCCAATTCTTAAACCACTGGTTAATTCTATTTCTTCTTTCCTCCTCATTTATTCCTAACCTTTCAATCCAATTTATTGTAGTTATTCCTCTTTTTGAACTTTTTACTTGTTCACTCTTAGGAGAAACCACAAACTCTTCTACATCTATTTCTTTGTTATAGTTTAAAATCACTGCTTTTAAGAAACCAATCACAATTCCTTCCGATAAACTTTCAATTATTCTTATTTTCTTCGCATTTAATATATTTGCATTCTTTAATCCTTCTTCTATATCTTTAACAATTTGAGCAAATTCTTTATTACTCCTAACTTCTCCTTTAAATTTCTTTAAGATAATTCTCCACAACTCATCTTTATCTTTTGCTTCTTTTAAAGACTCACTAATTATTTCAGAAAATCTCTTATGAGCGGGTCCTAATTGACTACGAGAAAGATGGAAAATGATATTATTTCCATTATTAAATTTATCACCCTCAATAACTCTTCTTGCTAACCAGAAATTAGCACTATCTCTGGCAATATAAATATTCAATCTTTGATCTTTTTCATCCCTCTCTACTAATTCCTTAGCTACCATTATCAAGAAATGAGAAATCGCTATTAATGCATGAAAGAAAGTATAGTTTTGTGAAGTTGAGGCTTCTGTTATCTGATTAATTAACCAATTTGAACGCTTTAAGAGAAGATATTTATGAAAACAAGAAATCTCTCCTTTTAAAAGTTCTTTTGTTTTCTCTCTAAGAGTAGATTTTATTTCATTTAAGGAATAAGAGGATTTAAGACCTTGAGGTTCATAGAAAGAATTGAGATTGGTGGACAGTATCTTCTCAGATTTAATTGTAGGTGGAGCCTGTGGTTGAATAGGTTGAGTAATTTCTTGTAAAAATAAATTGATATTTTCTGGAGAAAGCCATCTTATGTCTTTGGGTAACTCTTCTAAACTAGAACAGTGAAAAGCATTTGCAGAAGCATAAACGGCTCTATCAGGAACTCCCCATCTTTTTGCTTCTAAATAAGTATCTTTTAATAAACCTTCTCGGAGCTCTTCCTTCACTAAATTTCTTAGATTAGGAATAACTGTATTTATCGTCTGTGCTTCTCCAATTAAAATCTTATTAACAAAATCCTGCTCAGAAATATTCAAATAGCCTTCATTTTCAATTCCTAATCTTTCTAAAATTTCTTTGCGAGATTTTTTTCTTATAAGTAAAATAGGCTGAATAGATAGATTTAAATAATACCATAAGAAAAACAGAGCTCTTAAATGAGGATGATCTTTTGCAGGATTGTTTTTCACATCTTCTAACATTTTCTCTACCCAATTATTAAAG
>JAGGXH010000036.1 GCA_021163145.1 Candidatus Aenigmatarchaeota archaeon
ATTATATATTGTATATTATATAAAAAATATTTATAAAAATATATAATATAACATATAACATTTTAATGTGAGAGTTACATATATATATTTGAAAATATATTTTATACACTATACATTACTATTAAATATGATAAAAATTAAACATTATACAGGAAAGGTTGGTGCCTATGAAAGAAAAACAAAACAAAAATATGTTTGAATCATTATTTTTACATACAAAACCAGTAAGAATGCTTACTGTATTAAACAAAGAATCAATTAAATATGCTACTCAAGTATCAAAAGCAGTTGATTGTACATATTCTCACACAGTAAAGGTATTAGAACAATTTAAGAACATGGGTCTGGTACAATTTGATAAAAAAGGAAGAATAAAATTAATTAAATTAACTGAAATTGGTGAAGAAGTTGCACATGATTTTGAAGGAATTCGTAGAAAATTCTTAAGAATGGCATCACAAATTAAAGAACCTATTTCTAAGAAAAAACAAAAAAAGAAAGAAGTGAAAAAATAATTAGGACACTTAACATTAATCTCACACAGTGTTAATTATCAAATATTGAATCATCTTCATGAAAATCTTAGATATATTAATAATATATCTCTCTGTACAATTGATTTTTTCAATTTTTTAGGTCTTGGACACTTGTCGTTAATCTTTATATATTAGCTATTAAATATAATATTTATGAATGAATTGATGAGATGGTTATATGGCAGATCTGCCAGAAATGCTCATATAAGAGAAATGGCTTTAAAAGCTATTGAAATTCTTAAAAAAGAGCAGTCAATGGAACACCATGAATTATGTGAAAAACTAGGAATAGGGTTTGATAAGTATCAAAAACCAAAAAGAACATTTTATTTTGTAATAAACCCGCTGAAAAATGTTAAACTGGTTCAGCAAAAAAGAGTTTATGCTGATAATAAAAAGAAAAAATATAAAACACATTATTTTTTAACACCTGAAAGATTTAGAGGATATATGGATAGAGCTATTGATGATTTTTATAGTAATTTGAAGTAACTAAAAATGCCTTAACTACTATAGAAAAATAATAATGTTGCATAATATAAATTTAATAATATATATGCTAATATATATTATTGATATAGTATGTTACATAATATTCAATAATTAATATATAATACGTAATATATTATATAATATATATTCTCTAGGACACGCATTTTTTATGAATAGTGTGCTATAGCACGCACTGAAATGTGAGAGTTCAGGGAGAATGTGAAGGTTTTGTGAAGATTTGAGAAAATTTTTCCTAAATCTTATATTTTATCTAAAGGACTTTTAATATGCAATAATTTAGGATTTGGAAAATGAACATATATCATAGTTGTTTCAGGACTTTTATGTCCTAATAACATTTGAACTTCTAAAATAGAATAACCATTTTCTAACAAATGTGTTGCAAATGAATGTCTTAATGTATGGCAAGATATTTTTTTATCTATTTTTGCTTTCTTTGCAGATTTTTTAACAATTTGTTGCAATGTTCTAGAATTATATTTCATTTTCCTATTATTTTGAAAAAGAAAACTATCTTTATCTAGATTTTCATTTGTTATCAATTCTTTTAAATCTTTTTTTAATTTTCAGCAATAATGAAAATTCTATCTTTATTTCCTTTTCCAGATCTGACAAATCCATATCCTTTTTCAATATACAAATCTTTTATTTTTAAATTTGTTAATTCAGAAACTCTTAATCCTGATGAATATAATAATTTAATCATTAATTTGTGTTTTGAATTATTAATTGAACTTAAAAGTTTCTTTATTTCTTCTTTACTTAATATTTCTGGTAGTTTTTCAGGAACTTTCGAATACTTAATATTTAATTTCATTTTCTTTCCAAGAATTTCTTCAAAATAAAATTTTAATGAATTTAAATAAACATTTATTGTATTACCAGATTTATTTTTCAAAGAAATTTCAAGAAATTCTCTAATATCTTTCTTTGAAACTTTTTTAGGATCTTTTTTACAGTATTCAAAGAATTTTCTTACACAAAATTGATATGTTTCTATCGTTCTTTTACTATATCTTCTTCTAGAGGCTTCTCTTGAAATAGCTTCTTTTATTCGCATAAATTAAAAAAGAATAATTTAAGATATATCATTTATTTACCCATATTAATTGTAAAATTCTGTTAATGAAGCTCCAAATTCTTAGGAATTAAGCTTTAAATCCTTGAAATTCCTAATATTTCGTATATGTACTGTTAAGTGAAATGCCCAAGCCCGCCAAGGCAGAGTTTAGAATCAAATGGAGGCGAGAGAATGAAAGCTGAAGAAAAAGCTTTACGATTTTTAATAATGGAAGGAAAGGTTAAAATTCCATTTTTTCAAAGAACTTATGTATGGGATGAAGATAATTGGGGAGATCTAATTGAAGAATTTCTTGACGAGGAGAAAACAAACAACTTTTTAGGCGCCATTATACTTAAACAACTTCCACCGGTAAGTGGGAGAGCTAAAGAACTTGAAGTTATAGATGGACAACAAAGATTAACTACAATTTCAATACTTTTGAAGGCTCTCTACGATTCTTTTCCTGAAGGCACAACGCAAAATGTGAG
>JAGGXH010000037.1 GCA_021163145.1 Candidatus Aenigmatarchaeota archaeon
ATTAGGTCAAAGTATAATTGGAATAGGAGCATTAGATGATATAATAGAAATTATTGCATTATTATTGACAATGTTTTTAGTTGGTTCAATGCTTTCTTATAATATATCATATTCTATTGGTTTTTTAATACCATTGTTTGTTTTATTGATTATTACATTTCTTATAATAAAATTTAATACTTATATAAGAAAGATTATTCCTTTAGATAATAAAAAATTGTTTTTGATAATGGTATTTATTTTGTTTTTATTTGTAGCTATAGGAAGCTATAGTAATGCAGCTCCAATTGCTGCTTTATTATCAGGTATTGCTGTTAAAGCGTTTACACCTAGAAAAGTATTAGAAATTGTTGAAAATAATTTTTATGCACTTGCATATGGATTTTTTGTTCCAATATTCTTTTTATGGGTTGGTATGGATATAAACATGAATTATCTTGCTAATTATATTATTTTAGTATTATTAGTTGTGTTAGTATCTAATTCTGCAAAAATTTTATCAAGTTATATTGTAGGTAGAAAAGAACTTGGATTTAGAAAATCTATTTTATTAGGCATTGGCTTATCTATTAGATTTAGCACATCAATAATAATAATAAAAATATTATTTGAAAATGGATTAATTCAATCTGGTTTATATTCTGTTATTATTGCTTCAAGTATTATATTTAAGTTTATTATTCCTGTATTATTTTCAAATTTGCTTGTTAAATGGAATATTTCTAAGAAATAATTTTATTTTAAATTTTTTATTAGTTTCTTTATATTTTTTAATTCTTTTTCTATATTCTCTATTTGTCTTTGTGATCTCCTATCAATAATATAATCATATTCTAATCTTTTTCTATCTCTTTCAGCTTCTCTATTTTGACTCATAAGAATAATAGGTGCTTGTATTGCAGCTAAACAACTTAAAAATAAATTTAATATTATAAAAGGCCATGGATCCCATTGAATAAAAAATCCATATATGTTCAAGATAATCCAAACAATTATAAAACCTATTAAAAAGAATATAAACTCCCAACTACCTGCAATTTTAGTTAATTTATCTGCAGCTTTTTGTCCAAATGTAAGTTTTTGATGGGGTAAATCTTTTAAAATAATTTCATCACTTTTTCTTTTCTTTTTCATAAGAATAGATAATATTTGCTTATATTTATTATTATATTTTTAGTTTATTTCTTCTCCATTTTTTAGTAGAATGAACACTTATTCTTCTTGTTCTTGCTCTTTTTCCAAATTTCTTTAGATCAGCCCATCTAGGAGCAGCTTTCTTTTTCCTTACTGCAATTAATCTTTTCTTTTTTGCCGAATATTTTGTTGCACCCATATTAAACTACTTTCTTATTATTTTTGGTTTTCTCTTTTTTATTAATATATCAAGTAAGTTTTTTAATTCATTATCACTTACTATTTTATTTAATTGTCCTGCTTGAAATAATTGTATTAAATAATTTTCTACTTGTGCTGCAAGCAAAGGATTTACAAGTTTTACTCTTGCTATTCTTTCCAATGCATTTTTTTCAAGTATTTTTTGTAACAATAATTTTTTATCTTGTTCAGTCATCTTTTCAACCTATCAACAAGACTTTGTCCTTTTGGTGTAACAACTCTTCCTTTTCTTTTTCCTGCTTTTTTAACTAATCCTGCATTTTCTAATTGCTGAACCATTAATCTTATAATTTTACCACCTGCTTTATATGTATGGGGTGGTTTATGACCTCTTCTTTTTCTTGAACTAAATGCTGATCTTAATCTATTTACACCAACTGGTCCATTTTTATATATTTTTTTTAATATTGCTCCACATCTTAAATACCACCAATCTGGTTGTGTAGGTGGCCTTTCTTTATTTACACCTGTTTTTACAAATATAGACCATTCTGGCGGTTTGATATTTTCATTTCTTTTTAATGCTTTTGCAATTTTTTCAGTTAATTCTTGTGCAGTTGTCATATTATCACTGTTATTTTTATAATATTTAAAGCATTTAAACCTTATATTTCTTTTTTATTTTGTTTATTAAGTATTTATATCTATCTGCAAACTCGGGATATTTTTTAATCATTTTTTCAAGTATTTCTATCCTTTCTTTGGCAATCTTTTTATTTTCTCTTGTCCTTATAAATCTTGCCATAAAGCTAAATAATATTTTATACTTTATAAAACTAAACAATAATACTTTAAATATTCTTATTCTATACTATACATATGGATTATCAAGAATTATTAGATCGAGCATATGAAAAATTACCTAAAACAGAAAATAGTGAAGAAAGATTTGAAATTCCTAAAGTAGAAATTATAAATGAAGGTAATAAAACAATAATAACTAATTTTATTAAACTAACACAGATAATAAGAAGAGATCCTAAACATTTATTCAAGTATTTAGTAAAAACATTAGCAGCACCAGGTGTAATAGAAGGTCAGAGATTAGTTCTTAATACAAGGTTAACAAGAAAAAAGATACAAGAAAAATTTGAATCATATGTTAAAACATATGTTATTTGTAAAGAATGTGGAAAACCAGATACTAAATTAATTAAAGAAGGAAGAATTACACTTATGAAATGTGAAGCATGTGGTGCTAAATCAAATGTGTAGATAATATGAAAGGGCAATTTTTTATTATTGCTACTGTAATTATTATTGCAAGTTTAATTACTATAACAACTTATTTCTATGATTATTCTAAAATTGATTTAACTAATGTATATGATATACAAGAAATTGAATTTATTAATGATATTAAGGATAGTTTGATTCAAACAGCTGAGATTTCATATTCAAGATCAGGTTGTTTAACATTTGAAAATGATATGATAGATACAGAAAATTTTCTCAAAAACAAATTATTGGAAAAAGGAATAATATTAGATTTTATTGAATCATCTAAAAATTGTCCAGGTAATAATGGAAAAGATTATGAATTAAGTTATAAGTTTACTTTAAAGAGCAATAATTTTGAAAGTACAACTGAATTTGTTGTTTGATATTTATTTTCTATATTGTTCTATTTCTTTGCTATCTACAAGAGCTTTAAATTCTGCGACTATTTCTTTTGGTGTTCTACATGCAGTAAACATATCTGCAGTTTCATATGGATCATCACTTATGCTATAATTATTGTCTTCTATCATATATGGTATTGTATTGCTTTGCTCATTTATTCTAGCAGATTTTTTGAAAGCATTCTCTACAACTCTAGTAGAGAATTCTCTTAAAAATTGATTTTTATCAGCAAAATATTTAACATATTTATTATTACTTTTTTCTCCAACCACATGTAGAAATTCGTGATAAACACTGTCTATACCATTTGTACCAAGCATATCAATACTTGGATCATAAAATCCTCCTTCTAAAACAGGAAACTTAGTAGCTAAATTAGATATTAAATCAGGATTACTAATAATGTTGTATGCATTTTCTACTATTCTAATTATTTTTTCAAATGAATCTGCAAATTCTTTTTTTGGTATTTTGTGATCTTCTATTAATTCATTATATGAGTCAATGGTTTCTTCTAGTTTTTTTCTTAAAATTTCATGTTCCATTTTTTTATCTGGAATATCTTGATTTTGCTCAATAGGTCTTTTTAATGTTTTATAATATGCTATAGAATCTTCAAGTATAGCATATGCTCTGCTATCATCATAATTAGTCATGTAATATGGAAAACTACTTATAAATCTATTATCTATAATTCCTGATAATCCATTTTCTTCTATTGCTTTTTCTATTTCTGATTTTTTTCTAGGTGGTATAGATAAAATGTTAAGCAAGTATTCTGGATTTTTTGTTCTTTGATATTTAGAAAAATTATAAGCAGTTTTTTGAAATTTTTCTTTAATATTTTCAAGATCTGCAATTGTTCTTTTATTTTTCCCTTGAAATCTAGATGTTATATACATTTGTTCAGTATACATTCTAAATGTGCTAAGAGCATTTCTGCTTTCATTATCTAGATTTTTTAAATAATTATGAACATTTCTTCCATTTTTTATTATACTTTCATATATTGGACCTTTGCCAAAAATAATATATGTTCCACCTTCCATTAATAATATATTTTTAGGAGCTATTATGTTTTCTCCAAAATTTTCCTCTAAAAAATTGTTTAGGGCAAAAACATTAACATCAAGAGGTATAAGCCTTTTATCATACTTATTCATTTTATCACTAATTAATAGTTAATAATTACTAGTATTTAAATCTATCGGTTTATTTATCTTTATATTATCTTTATATAATATAACACTGTTATAATATTTATGAAAGTTTATTTAGACAATGCAGCAACAACAAAAGTTGATAATAGAGTATTGAAAGCTATGCTTCCATATTTTATAGAAAAATATGGTAATGCATCTTCATTACATTCTTTTGGAAGAGAAGCTAAAGATGCATTAGAGCAATCAAGAAAAAAAGTAGCTAAATTAATAAATGCTAAACCAGAAGAAATAGTATTTACATCAGGTGGAACAGAATCTAATAATATTGTAATAAAAGGTGCTTTAAAACCAAATAAAATAAAAAATATTATAACATCACCAATTGAGCATCATGCAGTGCTTTATCCTGCACAATACATGGAAAAGCAAGGATATAATCTTACATTAATACCAGTTGATAAGTATGGGTTAATAGATTTAGATAAATTAGAAAAATCAATAAAACCAGGTTCATTAGTATCAATTATCTTTGCTAATAATGAAATAGGAACAATTCAGAACATAAAAGAAATTGGTAAGATATGTCATAAAAAAGGAGCATTATTTCATACAGATGCTGTTCAAGCATATGGAAAAATTCCAATTGATGTAAAAAAAATGAATATTGACTTTCTTTCTGCTTCATCACATAAAATATATGGCCCAAAAGGAGTTGGTTTATTATATATTAGAAATGGTTTGAAAATAGAATCTATTTCACATGGTGGTGGTCATGAAAAAGGAATTAGATCAGGGACAGAAAATATACCAGGTATAGTTGGATTTGCAGAAGCATCTGATATATGCAGAAGAGAAATGAAAAAAGAATCAAAGCAAATGATAAAATTAAGAGATTATTTAATTAAAAATATAACTCAAATAGAAGATTCATGGTTAAATGGTCATCCAACACAAAGATTACCAAATAATGCAAACTTCTCATTTAAATATATTGAAGGTGAAGCACTTGTTATGCATTTAGATTTTGAAGGTATTGCAGCATCAACAGGTTCAGCATGTTCAACAAAATCATTGGAACCAAGCCATGTTTTAACAGCAATTGGATTAAAGCCAGAAGAAGCGCATGGATCTTTAAGATTAACATTAGGTAGATTTAATACAAAAAAGGAAATTGACCATACTTGTAAAGTGGTGCCTAAAGTTGTTGAAAGATTAAGAAAAATATCTCCAATTAAAGGGTGATTCTAGTGAAATATTTATATTCAAAAAAAGTAATGGATCATTTTCTTCACCCAAAAAATATGGGTCATATGAAAAATGCAGATGGTATTGGTATAGCAGGGAATCCTGTGTGTGGAGACATTATGTATCTTTATATTAAAGTAAAGGATAATAAAATAGTAGATATAAAGTTTGAGACATTGGGTTGTCCTGTTGCTATTGCTGTTAGTAGTGTTCTTACAGATTTAGC
The DNA here is from genome assembly GCA_021163145.1 of Candidatus Aenigmatarchaeota archaeon. Taxonomy (GTDB): domain Archaea; phylum Aenigmatarchaeota; class Aenigmatarchaeia; order Aenigmatarchaeales; family Aenigmatarchaeaceae; genus JAGGXH01. Next base: position 5,653 of record JAGGXH010000037.1, read on the forward strand.
AAAAGGAAAGACTCTTGAAGAAGCATTAAAGATAGATAATAAAGATATTTTAAAAGTATTAGGTGAGGTTCCACCTATAAAAATGCATTGTTCTGTTCTTGGTGATGATGCATTGCATGAAGCAATTTATGATTATTATAAGAAAAATAATAAACAAATACCTGAATGGCTTGAGAAAAAACATCAACAAATTATAAAAAGAAACAAAGAGGAACATCATTAAGTGAATAAAATGGTAATATTTTTCTGTATTCCTTGCTTGATGCTAATAGCATATTTTGGAATATTAAGTATTTTTGCTCCAAAATATAGAATAGATTTTAAAGAAGCAATAACATGCTTTATAGATAAATTAAAAGGAAAAAAATGTTCTATTTCCTTTGATGAAAGAATGAGAATGAAATTATCTGCATGGCTAATTGATAAAGGTTATATTAAATTAGGAAAATTTTTTAATAACAGAAGGAACTTTAATATAACATTTACATTTATATTTATAATATTTAGTATTGTTACAACATATTTATTTATACTACTAATTCAATACTTATTTATACAATCTCCTTGCAATATAGGAGATAGTTGTGCTATAGAGGTGTAAAGATATGAAAGTTGATCAAGAAAAATGCATTGGTTGTGGTGCATGTGCTTCTTTATGTCCTGAAGTATTTGAAATAAAAGAAGGTAAAGCACATGTTATATCTGATAAAGAATGTAAAGAAGCAATAGATGCATGTCCTGTTGGAGCAATTAGTGAATAATCAAATATTTTTTTAATTCTTTTTGAATATTTTGATTAAAATAATTTCTTTATTTCAATTGGATTTTTTCCTAAGTTAATTACCTCTAATTCATTCTCTTCTGGTACTACTGCAACTTGTACTCTAGATATATATAATGGTGCATTATTTTTATTACAGGTTCTTTTCTTAACATTGTTTCCATCTATTCTAAAATATGTTTCATCCAAACCTGATCTTCCTATAATATAAACATCTCCTTTAGTTGTAGCTGTATAATCTCCAATAAGCATTTTACGTTGTCCTTCTGGAGGCATAAAAATTTGAGTAAATAAGCAATAATCTGCCCTATAAACACTATAAACTCCATCATCTGGAATTCTTTCTATTTTACCTTTATCAGCTCTTTCTAAGACATTATCAATATAATTCTTATCTATTCCAAGATCACTTCCATATTGTTCTCCAATTAATTCAAGTGCACCTTTTACTTTGTCTCTTATCTCTTTTTCACTATTCATATTTTATCACCTATTATATATTTACTACTTTCTAGTATTTAAAGATATCGTTTTTTTTTACAATTTGCACGACAATTATCGAAATTAACCACAACTACCAGTAGAAGATGCAGAATTACTTGATTCAAATCCAAATCCAGGTGATGGGGTTTCAGATGAAAGCTTAGTATTACATTCTTCTGGTTTATTGTTAAATGTAGAACAAATTGCAGATAATAAACTTGCAGAATCTCTATTTGTTTGTATTTGCATACCATTTATTATAAGTGTAGGACTTCCTCTAATATTATATCTTTCATTTAATTCTTTGTCTATGTTAACTAATGGAAATCTTCCATTTAACCATTTTGATTGGTCATTTAAATTCTCAGATATACTAAACTCAGAATCTGATAGTTCCATACAATTATCTAATTTGCTTTTATCTATGTTTGCTTGAATTAAACATTTATCACTATCTCCTGATTCTAAGAAACATTCTAAATAAGATAAGAATTTATCATTTTGTTCCTTTTGTATACAATATTGTCTAAGTTCTTCATTTACTTCTTTTTCTCCATGCATAGCATAATAAACAAATCTTATATTGAAATTGATTTTATCTTTTAATAATTTAACAACAGGTAAAATACCTTTTTCCATTTGAGTTCCAAATGGACAATATGACATTACAAATAAATCAACATCAGGTTTATCTGATTTTATTGTTTGTTCAGATTGTTGAGAAGTTTCTTGTTCAAGAGATATTGCTTGAGGGAATAATAATTTTCCATCTTTTGATGCATATACAAACATATTATTTCCTTGAATACTTAATTTTACTTTATATAATCCACTTTCTGTTGTAATATCAAGAATTTGTGGATTAGATCCAGGTACATTTTTGTTTATTAAATTAACTATTTTAGCTCCTACTGTACCAGAATTATTAAATAAAGCAAATCCAGTTATACCTGAACTAAGAAGAGAGACAATAAATAACACAGCTAAAATAATAGTTGTAAACATCCATATGTTATGTTTTTTAGCATTATTTTCAATATTCATAATATCAATTAATAATTAAACTATTTAAAGTTATTTTATAATCTTTAGAAATATGTCTTTATTAATGGTTTTTGTTATTAGTGCTTTTTTCATTAATTTTTTTATAATTTTTTCAATTTCTAATTTTTTATATAAATATTCTACATGATCAATATCAGAATGAGTAATTGGTCTTTTTGGTACAGCAGAACAACATCCAGCATGTATTGGAAAATAAATATTGTGTTGCTTTGCTAACTCAATTATTTCATTTTTATCCATTCCTAATAAAGGATGTAATATTGGTATTTTTATATCTTTATGAGTTGCATACATATTATCTAGAGTTTGTGATGCTTTTTGAGCAAGTGCTGTTCCATCTATCAATACTTTAGCATTTAGTTTTTTTGCAAGTAATTCAGCAACTTTATACATACCTTTTCTACATAAAATACATTGGTACTTCCTTTCTTTTTTATTTGTTTTCTTTACGATTTGTGCTAAAATATCTCTCCAAGGAAATAATATTAACTTCTTGAAACCAATTTTATCTTTTAGTTTGCTCGCTATTTTTAATGTAGTTTCGAAGTTGCCTCTACAATAGTAAGGATACAAGACAAAATGTAGAGGGGTTATATTATATTTTTTACTCATAATATACATAGCAACAGGACTATCTAAACCTCCACTAAATAAGGATATAGCCTTAGGTTTCATGGTTAATTATTTTATTCTAGAGTTTAAAATAATATATTTTTAAATAATAGAACATTAAATTAGATAGATGGCGGGTTGGCAGATACACTTATTAGCATTGTTTAAAAGTGCTGTAACGGCTATGCATCCGCCTGCAGAGCGGAAGAGAGGGGTTCGACTCCCCTGCCCGCCTCCAATTTGTGATTATATATGATAACAGATGAATTGCTACAAAGGGTTGAAGAAATAGAAAATTTATCTATAAAATGCCAAGGAAGTAAAGAAGAAAATAATAAATTTTTATTAAAAGCAATTAAAGAGCATGCACAAGAAATAGAAGAACTTTTTAACAAAAATGATACTCATTATCAAAAAGAAACAGCTGATATGATAATACTTTGTTTAGAATTTTTAATTTCAAATAATGTCAACCCAAATGATGTAATAAATATCAGATTGAATAGATTTATAGAAAAAATTAAGGAGATATGCAATGAAAATATATAATACAATGACAAGAAAAAAACAAGAATTTAGACCAATTGTTCCAGGAAATGTTGGAATTTATACATGTGGACCTACTGTATATAATTA
>JAGGXH010000062.1 GCA_021163145.1 Candidatus Aenigmatarchaeota archaeon
CATATAAATTGTCTAATATATTTTTATCCATATATGGTTCTAGCTTCTCATCTTCAAAATTAATATATAATGTTTGTTCTTTTTTTATACCTTGTTCTATCCTTTTTTTCAATATTTGCTTTGTTAAATATGTTTTCCCAGCTCTTCTTACTCCAAGAATTATTGTTGCTATATCTTTCATATTAATTAATTTCATAACTTCTTTCAATTCTTCTCTTTCTATACCTGTATCTTGATCTTTGTGCCAGAAATTAAAGTCTGCTACTATGTCTAATAATTCTTTAATTATCATACATTATATTGTAACGTTTTTATATATAAATGTTACTGTATGATGTAGCGCTTAAAAAGGATAAGTTTATAAATATAGAAATACTACTATATAGTAGTGGTATATATGGTTGACCTACCAAAATATTTTAAGAGAAAAGTTGACGATAGCGACAAACAAACATCAGAAATAGTAACTCTATTCCCAGAAAATAAAAGAAATGATGAACTGGAATATTATGTATCAGGGGCAATTAGATTAAAGAGTGAGATAAGAACACCTTTCCTGAAATGGGATCCTCACTATGAAAAAACAGAATGTATAGAAAATGAACAAGAAGAATATAATATGGTAAGAGATGTAGAAAAAATAAGAAAGATGCTTTTCGGCGGACGTTTTAGTGGAAGAGGAATAAGCTACAATCTATATTCTTTATTTTGGTATCCTGAAAACGACTGCAGCAAATTTGGAGTTATGAGACTATCCAGCCGTGGGAAACGTCCTTTTCCATTTGTGTATACAAATTTGAAAAAAAATACTTCATATGATATAAAACAAATTATAAATGATATGGAATACATCCTACAAAAAGTGGATGAGCATAAGCCTGAAGAAATAGAGATAAATATTGATTCAAAGCAATACGAAAATATATCAACTTATCTTAATAATATTATTGAATTATTTGATAAAATAGAGGGAGCAGAGGGGATTTATCCGGGACCAATAGGATTCTATAACAAAAAATCTATTAAGATAGTTTATGATATATTTAAAGATAAAATTCTACCAAACATTGATTTCGAGTTTCTTTTCAAACACAGTTTAACCACTTATACAGAGATCATACCAAATGAGTTTGATATAAGTTTTTACTGGGAATATTTGGGAGGGGTAGAGGGACCTACAGTAGTAGTTAATATTCTAGGTCTTGAAGATATCAAACCATTAAAAATATCAACTTCTAAATAAAAATAATTAAATAAATTATTTTACCGATACTTTAAAGGAGAAACTCGTTGATTCACGAAGAATTAGAGACCTACAGCTAGATTTATATACTAGTTCAACAAGTGTTCTCCTATTGAAACTCACAAACACCACCAACAAAGGCGTGCTAAGAAATAGTCGAAAACTTACACCGTAAACTTTAAATACTTTTAGTAACATATTACTAAAAAGTTAGTGTACCATGATACACTAATAATAGTGATAAATTATGAAAGTTGAAATAAGAAAAAAAGGTGAAAGAACAGCTATTTTAATTAGTTTTAATACTTGTACAGAGAAATTTGATTCAAATGCAGAAAGAATTAAATTTTTTAAAGAATTACATGGATGGAAACAAATAATAGTAAAGAATAGAAAAAGATATATTTACCATAGGCCAGGTATACTTAGTGAATTACCTCATATTGATGTTGATAAATCAGTTTTCATAATAATGCAAGATCATCTAAGAAAAATTGAAGAGTTTTTCAAAGAATGGGAAGAAAAGGTTGAGTTTAAAATGTTCCCAGTATTACTAAACCAAGAGCAATTTAAAAAATTAAGAGAGGTTGAATAAAATGGCTACTGAATTAAGAGTTAAAGTTGGTCAATTAACAGGTAGAGAAGATTTTGGTAGAGGAATTGCAAGATTAGATTCTAAAACAATGAAAAAACTTCAAATTCAAGAAGGTGATATTGTAGAAATAAATGGAAAAGCTCCAGCTGTTGCTGTAAGAGCATATCCTGCTGATATTGGTAAAAATTTAATTAGAATTGATGGTTTAGTAAGAAAAAATGCTGATGCTCATATAGGTGATTTTGTAACAATACGAAAAGCAGATGTTAAAGAAGCAAAATATGTAAAATTAGCACCTGCTCAGCGAGGTATGATATTCAGAGTTTCTCCAAATTTAATTAAACAAAATTTATTTATGAGACCAGTTTCTAAAGGAGATATTTTAATTGCAAATCCTGTTTTTAAAAAATCTAGAAGACCAGAACCAATTGATCCATTTGAACAAATTTTCAAACAATTTGGAATTAATATTTCTGGGTTTAATGAAGTATTTATTGGCGGTGGTGAAGTTAGATTAATGGTAGTTGATACAAATCCAAAAGGAATTGTTCAAATAACTGATAATACTGAAATTGAAGTTTTAGAACAAGCTGTAAAACCAGTAGAAGAAACAAAATTAGCAGCTGTAACTTATGAAGATATTGGTGGTTTGAAAGAAATAGTTCCAAAAATTAGAGAAATGATTGAAGTTCCCTTAAGACGACCAGAAATATTTGAAAGATTAGGTGTAGAACCTCCTAAAGGTGTTTTACTTTATGGACCTCCAGGATGTTTAACAGGTGATGCTCTAATTTCTTTAGAAGATGGACGATTACTGAGAATAGGAGAACTGGCCTCACAATTAATGCCAGGTATATATGTAGCAGATTTGCCAGTATATCCACCTGCACACGCAGAAAGAATACATGTATATGATGTTCCAGAGACAATTGAAATTTTAACAGAAACTGGTAAACGTTTAAGGATGACGACAAATCATCCACTAATGACAAATAAAGGATGGAAGGAAGCATCTAAACTTCAAGTAAATGATTTAATTAAAACTTTTGATTGGCTACCAGCACCAACAACATATGTCCCGACTTCATATAAACTTACAAGAAAAAGAAAAGGTAATGATTGTAAGATGCCTGATATGTGGGATACAAAGCTTGCACTAATTGCTGGTATATTTGTAGCTGAGGGAAGTCATGAGGACGGTAGAATAACATTTGTAATAAATTCAGATGAAAAAGAACTTAGAAAAATGATAATAAGTTTAGTGGGAGACCTATTTGGAGTGAAGCATACTGAATCTAAAGATAAGTTTAAAAAATCTTTACGGATTAAATTTTCAAATCGTGATTTAAGTGATTTCTTTAAACCACTATGGAATCTAGAAAAGCAAATACCAACAGAAATATTGTTATCTCCAAATAATGTGGCTTCCAGTTTTCTTAAAGGACTTTTTGAGGGGGATGGTCATGTTGTAAAGAAAAATAGATGGTTCGATAGAGCTATCATATTAAAATCTAAATCTAGAAGACTTCTTGAGGAAGTTCAAATATTATTACTGAGATGGAAAATAAAATCTACTATTTATAGTTATGAAAAGAATAGCAGACATGAACATTGTTTAAAGATAATGGGCTATCATAATCTTAAGAGATTCCATGATAATATAGGCTTTTTATCAACAATAAAATTAGGAAAATTAGAGCAACAATTAAAATCTTATAAAAGAATACGTAAAGATGTTAAGAAAGATTATGAAAAAATAAAGAGTATTAAAAGAATAAATGAATGGCAAAGGGTCTATGATTTTGAAGTACCTAAAACTCATAGATTCTTTTCTAATGGTATATTGTCTCATAATACAGGTAAAACATTATTAGCAAAAGCAGTTGCAAATGAAGCAGGTGCTCATTTTATTTCAGTTGCAGGACCTGAGTTTATGTCAAAATTTTATGGTCAATCAGAAGAAAACTTAAGAAGAATATTCCAAGAAGCTGAAAAAAATGCACCTTCTATTATATTCATAGATGAAATAGATGCAATTGCACCAAATAGAGAAGAAACAACAGGTGAAGTAGAAAGAAGAGTTGTGTCACAGTTATTATGTTTAGATCCTATGACACCTATTTATCAAGATACATCTAAAAAATCTATAAAAGAAATGTTTGAGTCTTTAGATGGTAAAGTCTTTCTTGATGAATATGGGATAGAGCATAAAATACCTAAAAATGAAACTTATGTACAGGCAATTGACAATACAGGTAAAATATCTAAAGCCAAGGTTATAGCATTAACTAAGACAGTTGTACCAGAAAGTTATAATATTGGACTAGAAAACGGAAGTAGAATAAGAACTAGTAGTATTACAAAATTCTTGACTATTAAAGATGGAAAAATTATGTGGATTAAAGCAAATGAAATTAATGAAGGTGATTATCTTCTAATGCCGAAAAAATTACAATTCACAGAAAGTATACAAAAGTTAGATCCACTGAATTTAGATAACCCTGAAAAATGGATAGTTAAAATAAATAAAGGTTCCAAGCTTTATAAGTTGTTTGGATCAAGTTTTATAACTCTTAAACAAGTAAAGGATTATCTTTCAACAGGAAAAATAACTGGTGAAGAAGCACGCTTCAAAATTTTAAATTATATGAAAACTAATTTGAAGGCTACAACTGTTGAATTGAGAAATAAGTTAAACATTTCTCAAAGGAGGATTGAAAAAATTATAAAACAACTTGTCGAAAGAGGATGTATAAATAAAAAATCTATTAATTTAGAATGGTCAGGTGCTGATATTACAGAAGATGAAGCAAGAAATGAAATATGCAAAATTGCTAGTAAGGATAATGGAAAATTATATCCTTTGAAAAATAATTATTTCATCAAATTTCCAAGAATTTTAGATGAAAATTTTGCAAAACTATTGGGTTTAATAATTTCTGATGGACATGTAACTAATTATCACGTAGCTGTTGATGGAGAATGTAGCGAAGAGGCATCTAGATTAATTAAAGAAATTTTTAACATAGATTTATATCCAAGGATTGAGAAAGGCAAAAATTTGAAAAGAACTATATTTTATTCTCGTACATTTGTTAAAATATTAAATGAAATGTTTGATATACCTATAGGTAAAAAGGCCCATATTGTAAGAACCCCAAAACTTATTTTCAATTCTCCATTCTCTGTAAAAGCAGCATTTATAGCTGGATTGCTTGAAGGTGATGGAAGTGTAGGAAAATCTGATATAAGATTAAATACAACAAGTAAACTTCTAGCACATGATATAGTTGCATTATTACTTTCTATAAATATTCCAGCACAAATAAAAAAATATAATGTCTATACAGTAAAGCCATTTGGCGGATATGAGACTTTCCAAAAATTTTATGATATTATAGGAGCTTGGATAACATTAGAAAGAAAAAAGAAAGATTTAGAACAACTAACTAATGTTATAAAGAAAATTTCAACTATAATTTATCCTATTAAAGATGTTCTTTATGATCTTAGGGCAAAATATGGAGTAAAACTTGACGATAATAAATACAGATATCTTTCACCAAATATTAGTTATCAGATTAATTCAAATATTCTAGGATACATGCTTCAGAGATTTGAAAATATAGATGACATAATGATTCAGGAAATCAGAAAAATTTATAGCTCCGAAATAATTCCAGTTTTGGTTACTTCAATATCTGTTGAAAATGGTGGTGAAATGTTCGATATGACTACAGAATTTTCAAATTTTATAGCAGGTGATATACCGATTATAGTTCATAACACATTAATGGATGGTCTTAAGAAAAGAGGAAAGGTAATTGTTATTGCAGCAACAAATAGACCAAATAGCCTAGACCCTGCTTTAAGAAGAACAGGAAGATTTGACAGAGAATTGGAGATTCCTGTTCCAAATAAACAAGGTAGAAAAGAAATATTACAAATTCATACAAGACATATGCCTTTAGAAAAAGATGTTGATATAGATCATTTAGCTGAAATAACATATGGATTTGTTGGTGCAGATTTAGCTGGATTGGCAAAAGAAGCTGCAATGCATGCTCTAAGAAGAGTTATGCCAGATTTAACTGCATTAAAAGAAGATGAACCAATTCCAGATGAAATAAAAAAGAAATTAAAGGTTACTAAAGAAGATTTTGATTATGCAATGAGAGTAGTTCAGCCATCAGGAATGAGAGAAGTTATGGTAGAAGCACCTAAAACAACATGGGAAGATGTTGGTGGATTAGATGAAGCAAAGAAAACATTGATAGAAGCTGTTGATTGGCCATTAAATCATCATGAAGCATTTGAAAGACTTGGAATAAGACCACCTAAAGGAATATTATTATATGGCCCTCCTGGTTGTGGAAAGACTCATATTGTTAAAGCATTAGCACATGAATCAGGAGTTAATTTTATTAGTATTAAAGCAGGAGAATTAATGTCAAAATGGGTTGGTGAATCAGAAAAACATGTAAGAGATGTATTTAGAAGAGCTAAACAAGTTGCACCAACTATAATATTTTTCGATGAAATAGATGCATTAGCACCTAGAAGAGGTTTAAGCTTAGGATCAGATGTAAGTGAAAAAGTTGTTTCTCAAATGCTTACTGAAATGTCAGGATTAGAAGAATTAAAAGGTGTTGTTGTTATTGCAGCAACAAATAGACCAGATATAGTTGATCCTGCACTATTAAGACCGGGAAGATTTGATAAATTGATTTATATAGGTCCGCCTGATGAAAAATCTAGAAAACAAATACTAGAAGTTCACACAAAAAACATGCCATTAGCAAAAAATGTTAATTTAAATGAAATTGCTAAAAAAACAGATGGATATTCTGGTGCAGATTTAGAAGCTATTGTAAGAGAAGCAGCATTAAATGCATTAAGAGAAGATATAAACACTAAAGAAGTAAAGAAAAAGCATTTTGATGAAGCATTAAAGAAAATTAGACCAAGTATATCAGCAAATGTAAGAAAGAAATATGAAAAAATAGTTGAACAAATTAAGAAAAATGAACCAGATCAATCTTCAAGATATATTGGTTAATTTTATATTAACATATACCCAATAATTTTTATGAAAAAATTGGTGCTTTTTACATTTTTATTTATATTTGTATTAATATCACAGAGCTATGCATATACAGACAAGGGAACCTATTATGAGTGCAACTCCTGCGACGACTGCGAGGCAGCAATTGCTGATAATACTTATGATTTAATAAAATTAACAGCAGATATCTCTGATTATGCAGGAACCTGCATAAACAATCCTGCAAACTTTAACAATAAGATTTTTGACTGCCAGGGCCACACAATTGACGGGGATGATTCTGGGGTGGATTATGGAATTTACTTGTTTGGAAAAACAAACAACACAATTGGGAACTGCACGATTACTGATTTTTATCGTGGCATCTACCTCGTTTCATCTTCAAACAACAATCTAACAAACAACACCGCAAATTCAAATGACTTTGGAATCTACCTCAGGGAATCCTCTTCAAACATCCTCACAAACAACACAGCAAATTCAAACTATTATGGCATCCACCTCTATACCTCTTCAAACAACAATCTAACAAACAACACTGCAAATTCAAACACTTATGGCATCTACCTCGTTTCATCTTCAAACAACAATCTAACAAACAACACAGCAAATTCAAATGACTTTGGCATCTACCTCTATTCATCTTCAAACAACACTCTGACAAACAACACATTAAAATGGAACGCGGATGACATTAGAGAAACAGGTTCAGGCGGAAACAAATATGAAAACAACACACTGTACCTAAACAAAAACACAGTGTTCCTGAATTTACTAACAGCAGAAGCCGGAAACATTTCAGAAAAAATGTTCTTTAACATTTCAGCCAAGCTGCCAAACGGAACAGCGCAAAATCTCAGCGCAGTGAATTCGGTCCAGGCAAGCCCAAGCTTCACGCTCGCCTATAACAACACAACAACAAATATTTTTGGAAACATAACTCCTGCAAAATTAGGAATCTATTCAATAAAACTGAATTTAACAGATTCTAACAACAATGAAATTTACCATGCCCTAAATTTTTACGCAACTAACTCTTCAAGAAATTTCCCAGCAAGAGTTAAATATTACCTAAGGCCCGGAATAGGGCCGGTTCACGGGCAGCCAACTGGAAATGGACATGATTCAAAATCACTGTTGTTATCAAAGCCAATAGGCACAGAAACTTTCTTCTGTACTTCTTGGGTTCAAGCGTCCCCTGATATATCCCCATTTTTCACAAACGGGACAATAAAAAACATTTCAATAAACCACTGGTACAAAGCTAGTGGAAGCCCATACATTGGATTGCAAAGAAAAGTTACCTATAGTTCTGCAATGGACACCCAGGCATCCTTATCAGCGGCCTCTGGGTACACATTTAATTCAACAACATTCACAAATGTAAACTGGGCAATGAATGACAAGCATGACTGGTACAATCTCTCATTCAAACTTAGAGGGAATAACCCATATTGGCTTTCCTCGCCAACAAAACTTTCATATATAACAATTGACTACATAACAAATGCTCCAGCACCTTTAACACAAAATCCAATGGGACTAACAGTTATTTTATCAACTTTATCTCAGGAAAATCTGAGATCAGCAGAAATAATCCTAGATGGTGAAGGCACAAAAACAATTGAATTAAAAATGCCAGAGTTAGATACGTACAAAGTATA
>JAGGXH010000005.1 GCA_021163145.1 Candidatus Aenigmatarchaeota archaeon
ATTAGAACAAGAATATGATATAAACTTCTTATATATTGATTTAACTAAAGATATTGATGAAGACAAACTAAAACAAATAAAATTATTAACAAAAGGAAAACCTGCTGTTATAATCGGATGTAATGTTTTCTTAGGATCACAAACAATTGAAACATATAGAAATGCATTGGACGAGATCAATAGATAGCTTTTTAATATTTTATTTTCTATAATTATATTATATATCAAAAAGGTAAGTATAATGACTAGAATAATTACAATAATCTCAGGGAAAGGTGGTGTTGGAAAAAGTTTGGGTTATTCAGAGTTTGTAAGTTTAGCTAATGGTAATTCTATTCAAATAGGTCCTTATATCGATGAACAGATTCGAAAAAATAAAGCCAATGTTAAAAAGCTCATAGTTAGAAATATTGACGGCAAAGATGAGATATTTGAAGTTTTAGAACCACCTAAAGATTTAATATTAGATACGATTTCATTCAGCAATAATAAATTAGATAGAACTATAAGACAACCACTTTTTTTAATGAGAAAACCAGCACCACCATATCTTATAAGAATAGAAACAAATTCTGGTACAGTAGACGTTACACCTGAGCATAAATTTTTAATAATGCGAAATGGATTCATAATGAAGGTAGCTGCAGAAGAAATCAAAGAAAATGAAGATTATGCTTTATATTTTAATTCTGAGAATTCTATAGAAAATGATAATTGCGATCCAAATATAGCTGAGTTATTGGGCTATATTATTGGCGATGGTTATATGGAGAAATATAAAATTCATATTTTTTCAGAAAATCCAAAAATAATTGAAAATAATTTTCTTAACGTTTTCGGGAAATTTAAAAAAATAAAAGATAAAAGAAAAAAATCTCTTTATAGAATATCATTTTTTAATAATAAAAAAGTCATGGCTTTATATAATAAATATAATGTAAAGATTTCGAAAGCAGGTGAAAAAGAAGTTCCATCTATTCTATTTGAATCTAGTAATAAATGTCTAGTAGCTTTTATTAGAGCACTTTTTGATTGCGATGCATATGTTAATACCAATAAAAGACAAATTGAATTTACTTCAAAATCAAAAAAACTAGTTTTTCAAATATCAAATATATTACGTTCAAGATTCGGTATCTCATCGCAAATAAAGTCTATTTATAAAATGGCGACAAACGGTTCCAGAATAAAAAGGAAATATTGGAAACTCTTAATTTCATCTTCAAATGTTAAAAAATATTATTATAAAATAGGATTTAAGATTAAGATGAAAATGAATAGATTACGAAAATTAATAGATAGTGACTTTCCGTATAATACAAATATCGAATTATTTCCTGTTGGAAAGATACTTAAAAAAATAAGAGAAAGAAATAAATTAACAGCATTACAAATAGCTAAAAGATTGGGTTGTACAAAGCAAATGATTTATGAATATGAATGGGGATATTATGCTTTATCAAAAAATAAACTTAATGAATTTATAAAGGTATTCGATTCATTTAATTTAGTAGATGTTGAATTGGAACAATTAAGAAGACTAGTAAATTCCGGATTTTCATTTAGGCTTGTTATTTCCAAGAAATGGATTAAATATAATCACCCATATGTTTATGATTTCCAAATTTCAGAAGAAGGTGCACATTTTATTCATGGTACAGGTATAGTTATTTCAAATACTACAACTGTTACTAATTTAGGAGCAGCATTAGTAAAGCTTGGAAAAGAAGTTATAATTTTAGATGCAAATGTAACAACACCAAATCTATCTTTACATTTAGGAATACCTTTTTATCCTGTTACACTTCATGATGTTCTAAAGAAACAGGCACCACTTGATATGGCTATTTACCAACATCCTTCTGGATTAAAAATTATACCAGGATCATTATCAGTTGATCATATCACTACAACAGATTTAACAAAAATAGAACCAACATTATTAAATCTTTTAGGGCAAGCAGATATTATATTAATAGATGCAGCAGCAGGACTTGGTGGTGAAGCAAGAGCTGCAATAAATGTTGCTGATGAAATATTAATTGTTACAAATCCTGACATACCAGCTGTTACAGATGCATTAAAGACAATTAAATTAGCACAAAATGCTGGTACAAAAGTATTAGGAGTTGTTCTAAACAGAGTTAAAGGTTATAGGCATGAAATGGATATAGAAGAAGTTGAGACAATGTTAGATGTACCAGTAATTGCAGTTGTGCCTGAAGATATTTCAATACCAAGATCAATTGCAACAAAATCACCAGCAGTTATTTCTAAACCAAAAAGCAGAGCTGCAAGAGCATATAAACAACTTGCTGCTTCTTTAACAGGTGAAGAGTGGATATCTGAAAAGCAAGAAAAATGGTATAAAAGATTATTTAGTTGGATGGGTTAAGATTTAATTTTATAAATACAGAATATTACTATAATTAATCCAGTTATTATTATAATAATAGCTAATGGATTTATTTGACTTATTTCTTTATAACTTGTTTCTGTTCTTGTTATATTTTCTTCTATGGTTTTATTTTCAATTATTCCTGTAACTGTTTCTGTTCCAGTTGTAACTTGTTCAGATGGTATTGTTTTTGTTATTGTTTCAGTTACTTGATATTGGTAAGGTTCTAAAGTTATTATTGTTAAGTTCATTGATCCAAATATTACAATTATAATTCCTAATGTTAATAGAATTATAAATGGAGTTGGAGTTTTAGGTTTTATTATTTTTTCTCCTTTTGATGATAATTCATAATAAATCCATTTTTTTCCAGTATCTTTTTTTATTACTAATCTAGATTCTTCTAATTTATCAATATGTTCAGAAATAGTAGATTTAGCTAAATTTAATTCTCTTGATAGTTCTGTAATTGTTTTTCTTCTTTTTGCTAAACTTTTTAATATATTTATTCTAGTATCTGATGATAATGCATCCATTGTTTTTCTATCTATTTGCATAAATAAAATATAGAAATAATATTTATAAATTATTCGGTAAAAACCGAACAAAATCGATAGATTTAAATAAAAAAAACAATAGTTTTGATTATGAAAAAATTAACATTAATTGCTTTGTTAACAATAGCAATAATATTTGTAAGTGGATGTATTTCAGGGATTATACCTATATTGACAGCTGAATTTATACCAATGGACGATACTGGTGTAACACCAGAAAAAATAAATGTCATTGTAGGATCCAATAATAAATTTGCAATAGATTATTATAATTTTATTAAAGATAGAGAAGAAAGTAATATCTTCTTTTCCCCATATAGTATTTCATCAGCGCTTGCAATGACATATGAGGGTGCAAGAGGGCAGACTGCTGAAGAAATAGCTAAAGTTTTTTATTTTCCAGAAGATTCTAATATAAGAAGGCCAGCATATGCAAGATTATACAATCAGATAAATAAGCCAAATAAAAATTTTAAATTAAGTACTGCAAACGCATTATGGGCACAAGAAGATTATCATTTTGAGCAAGATTATTTTGATATTATAAGTAGTTACTATGGTAGTAAAGTGACTAATCTGGATTTTATAACAAAAACAGAGGAATCAAGAAAAATTATAAATACATGGGTAGAGGAGCAAACTAATAATAAAATTAAAGATCTGATCCCACAAGGTATGATTACACCATTAACACGTTTAGTACTTACAAATGCAATTTATTTCAAGGGAACATGGGCAATACAATTTGATCCAACAGATACAAAAAAGCAAGATTTCAGAGTAAATTCTGAAAAGACAGTTCAGGCAGATATGATGTCATTAACTGAAGAAGAATTTAATTATACTGAGACAGATGATTTACAAATATTAGAACTACCATATAAAGGCGATGAATTATCAATGCTAATATTATTGCCAAAAGAAAATCTAAATAAAATAGAACTTACATTAGAAAATTTAGAACAATGGAGATCTAGTCTTAGAGAACGAGAACTTAATATTTATATTCCTAAGTTTAAATTTGAAACAAAATATTTCATGAGTAAAGATTTAAAAGAAATGGGGATGCCAACTGCTTTTGGAGAAGGTGCTGATTTTTCAGGAATGACAGGAGATAAAAAATTGTTCATATCTCAAGTGATACATCAGGCATTTGTTGAAGTTAATGAAGAAGGTACTGAAGCTGCGGCTGCAACAGCCCTTACCATGGTAGAATCTGCTGTGACGAAACCAACATTATTCAAAGCAGATCATCCATTTATATTTATAATACAACAAAAAGAAACAGGAAATATTTTATTCATTGGTAGAGTTAATGATCCAACTGTCTAAAGATGAAATGAAAATAATAATTTTGTTGATAATAAATCTTATGTGACTTTTGTTGATCCAACTTGGCAGATAATATTATGTATTTTAAGAATTGTTTTGATGCTGTTGATAAATATCATTATGTTGCTCTTGACAATTATTGGAGAAGAGACCCAATTAGCAATTGAACTTCAAAATTATCCTAACAAATTCACATAACTGCATTGCTCGGTTTATGCCTATATATTATGTACTGCTAACAATACAAAAATTTATAAATATGTACTACTAAAGAAAAATATGGAGCTTGAAAGATATTTAGCTGAAAAGAAGGAAGAAATAAAAAACCTTCAAATTAAAGAGAGACAAGTAAATTTTCCTTTAACAAAATTTGGGGTAGCAATTATTGGTCCAAGAAGAGCTGGAAAAACTTTTTCTATATTTAGTTTTATAAAAAATAAACATTTGAAAGATGAAGAATATATTTTTATTAATTATGAAGATGATGAAATAAAGAGCCTCAAAAGAAGCGAAAAAGTGAAAATTATTGATAAACACATAGAAATGTACAAAAAACAGCCAAAATTTATTTTTCTTGATGAAATACACGCATTGGAAAGATGGCAATCTTTTATTTATAGCTTAATAGAAAAAAAGAAATATCATTTGTTTATTACAGGCTCATCTTCAAAACTTTTAAGCAAAGAAATAGCAACACAATTAAGAGGTAGAGTGATAAGCATTCCTGTTTTTCCTTTTAGCTTTAAAGAATATTTGAATTTGAAAGAAATAAAACCCTCTTTTCCCTTATCCTCTTCAACAATAAGCATTTTAAAAGGATTTTTAAGAGAATATCTTTCAACTACAGGTTTTCCTCCTATAATTATAGATAAAATAAATCCAAAAACTTTCTTCAAAGACTATATAGATTTAATTATTTTCAAAGATATAGTTGAAAGGTTTAAAGTAAAAAATATTTATGCTTTAAAGTTTTTAATTAACAGAATCATTTCATCGTCTCCTAAACAGTTTTCTGTGAACAAAGTTTTTAATGAGCTTAAATCAAGAGGTATAAAAACAGGCAAAGGTGTGCTTTATAATTATGCAGATCATCTTGAAGATGTCATGTTTTTATTCTTCTTGAAAAAAATTTATTTTTCAGAAAGAAAATCTGCTCTATCTATACCAAAGGTTTATTTGTGTGATTTAGGTTTAGCAAATTATTTGGTTGGAACAAAGTTCTCTGAAAATATAGGAAAAGCAATGGAAAACGCTGTTTTTATAGAGCTTAAGAAAAAAGAACTTGGAGGAGAAATAAACTTGTTTTATTGGGAAGCTGATAATTATGAGGTTGATTTTGTTATAAAAGAAGGAATAAAGATAAAGCAACTTCTACAAGTAAGTTATACCTCTGCAAGAGACGAAATTGATAAACGTGAGATTAAATCTTTGTTAAAAGCTTCTAAAGAATTAAAATGTAAAAATCTTTTAGTTATTACATGGGATTATGAATCTGAGGAAAAGATTGATGGAAAGAAAATAAAATTCATTCCATTATGGAAATGGTTGTTAGGTTAAAACCGAACAAAATCGATAGATTTAAATAAAAAAAACAATATTTTTGATTATGAAAATAACAAATTTGTTGATATGTTTTATGATAGCAGCAATATTGGTGTCAATAAGCTCAACAACTGTATTTGCACAGGAAACTATAGAAGATTGTCTTAAATTTGCATGTCCAACAGTCTATGGTGCAAATTATCCTGAAGATTGTAAAATTTATGTTGAATACAATGGGCAAACATATGATTTAATATTTGATAATTCAACTCAATATCTTAAAGATATGCTTGATGAACATTATTCTGAAAGTTTTTCTAAATGTATTAAGATAAAAGTAACAGGTGATTTACAAGCACAAGCATGTCCTGCAGATGATCCAGCTTGTGTTCCAACATATGAGATTAAAGTTATTGATTTGGAAATTATTGGAGAGATGAGTTATTGTACAGACTCTGATGATGGTATAAATTTTATGATAAAAGGTACAACTACAGGAATACAGGACCCAACAACAAATGAAGTTGTTACTGTATCTGATTTTTGTTTTAGTTCTGCTGGTGGAAAGGAGTGGGTACAAGAATATTATTGTGGTACAACAGGTCCTGCAGCAGGTTATATAGTAGGAATTTCACATGAATGTCCGTATGGTTGCGAGGATGGTGCATGTTTAATAGCATTAGAAAAGAAGATAATAGATTGTGTTGATTCAGATGGTAAAAATAACTTTGATAAAAAAGGAACTGTAACAATTTATTATGAAGATGGTTCTACTGAGATATTCGAAGATAGTTGTGGATATTCTAGTGGCGGTACAAGTTATGGTGCTAAAGATTATTATTGTGTGATCAAAACAGATGGTAGTATAACTTATAATTATGGTTTAAAACCTTGTAAGAATTGTAAAGATGGTGTTTGTTTGGCAGGAGAGATAAACGTAACAGAAGAACCAGTAGAGGAAATAGTTAATGTAACAGAAGTTCAAATAGAGGAGACAGGCGAAGGAATTTATGGAATCTATGGAATTTATGCAACATTAGGAGAAAAATTCAAATTACAGGAAACACAACCAGTTAAGATCATAGATTATTTAGATAAAAATAACAATCCTTTGAGAATTTATCTTCAAGCTATTAGTAAAGAAGACCAATCCATTAAATGTGAGGTATTGTTCGGAGATAATTCTGAAATAGTGAAAATATATATTACTGAAACAGAGGAAGTTTTTGGTGCAGATATAAAATTTGTGTCAATTGATGATAACTGGGAATATGCAACATTAGAAGTTACAGCAGTACCTAAAGCTGTTTCAGCAGAAGAAGTAAAAATACTGCCATCGGAAAAAGTAGTTGCCGTTAGAGCAACTAAAGCATTAACAACACTAGAATCAGTTAAAACTACTGTTCCAGAACAAGCTATTGGTATAGAAATTGCCCAAGAAAAAATATTAGATACCACTACAGAAACAGCTGAATTTGAACAGAAGATAAAACAAAGAGGAATTGATTATAAATTAAAATGGTTTTTTGGAATGGTTGCTGAACAAGAAAAACAAGATGCTGAATTTCTAAGAAATCAAGGACAGAAATTAACAGAAACAGCAAACTTATTATTACAGATTTCTGAACAAGTTGAAGAACCAGCTAAATCAGTTTTAATAGAACAAGCTAATTCATTAAGAGAACAAGCAGAGGAAATATTAGATAAAGCTGAAAATAAAGAAAAAAGCGCAAGGGGATTT
This sequence comes from Candidatus Aenigmatarchaeota archaeon, assembly GCA_021163145.1. Lineage (GTDB taxonomy): Archaea > Aenigmatarchaeota > Aenigmatarchaeia > Aenigmatarchaeales > Aenigmatarchaeaceae > JAGGXH01. Next base: position 7,571 of record JAGGXH010000005.1, read on the forward strand.
TGGAGCTGGTTTGGTTTAAAATAATTTACGGACAACATGCTTTAACAAAACCCAAAAACAATGGATTTGGGTTCTCAAATCTACTAGTAAACTCCGGATGAAATTGGACAGCAATGAAAAATTTATGATTTTTTAATTCTAATATTTGCATTATTCTTTTATCCTTTGTATATCCAGAGAAAATAATACCTTTTTCTTCTAATATTTTTGTATAATCTGGATTAATTTCATATCTATGGCGAAATCTTTCTTTGATCTTATTTTTACCATAAATATTCCATGCTTTAGTATTAGATTTTATATAAACAAACTGTCCTCCTAATCTCATTGTTGCACCATATTTACTATTTTTTATAATTTCTTTTTGTTCTGGTAAAATATCAACAACAGGATATTTTGTATCTGGATCTATTTCTGTTGAATTAGCACTTTCTAATTTACATACGTTTCTTGCAAATTCAACAACAGCAAGTTGCATTCCAAGGCATAAACCTAAAAATGGTTTATTATTTTCTCTTGCATATTTTATTGCATTTATTTTTCCCTCTATACCAGAAATACCAAAACCACCAGGAACAAGAATACCATCATATTTACTAAGATTCTTAAGATCTTTTGCATCAATCCAATCAATATTGACATTAACACCTATATATCTTCCTGCATTCTTAAGTGCTTCATTTACAGAAACATATGAATCTGGTAATTTAGAATTTCCAATATCTATATATTTACAAATCATTGCAATATTAACTTGTTTTTTTGGAGATTCGAGCAGTTTTTCCCATTCACTCCAATCAACATCTCTATATTCTAAATCTAGATTTTTACATAATTTTTTGCAAAAATCTTGTTTTTCAAATACAAGCGGAATTCTATAAATAGTATCAATATCAGGATCAGATATTATTCTACTAGAATCTATGTTTGATGATATTGCAATTTTTTGTTTTCTAATCTCATCAATTTCTTCTTCTGCTCTTGCAATTATATAATCAGGATGTATTCCCAATTGTCTTAACTCTTTTATAGCATGTTGCGTTGGTTTACTTTTTACTTCTCCTAAATGAGGTGGTTTTGGAAAATAAGATAATAGCAAAAATACAGATCTATTTTTTAATGAAATAGATTTTGCAGCAAAAATAAAAGGAATATTTTCATAGTCACCTATTGTTCCACCAATTTCAACAATGCAAATATCATAACCTTTTGCACATTCTTTTATTCTTCTTTCTGTTTCTTCAGGTATATGTGGTATAAACTGAACAGTTTTACCTAAATATTTACCAGCTCTCTCGTTTTTAATAACTTGAAAATATATTTGACCAGTTGTAATGTTGTTCTTTTTAGAAAGATTTATATCTAAAAATCTTTCATAATGTCCAAAATCTTCATCAATTTCACCACCATCATCAGTTACCCATACTTCTCCATGTTCAGTTGGTCTCATTGTTCCTGCATCAATATTAATATATGGATCTATCTTAACAACTGTAACTTTATAATTTCTTTTTTGAAACATTTTTGCAATAGAAGAAGTTACTATGCCCTTACCAATTCCAGAAAGAACACCACCTATAACAAAAATATACCTTGTTTCAAGCATAAAATATTATAGAATAAAAATTATAAAAATTTATCTATACTTGAAAATATCTTTTATAGCTTTTCTGAAACTTTCATGTTTTGGAAATATAAAATGAAATAAACTATCCATATAATCCCTCTATATTTATTTCGAATACAATTACAGGACGCTCTAAACCAAATGATGTTAGAACACTTGGATGTATTTCTCCAAAGAAACCAACTTTAACATTATCTATTATTATTTCTCCAACACGTGTATTAATAAAACTAGGGTGTTGTAAACTTTTTATTTCATATTCTTTTCCAATATATTTTAGTATACTTTCAACTATAGATTTTATTTCAGTTAGATTTGCATTATCATAAGTTATTGCACCTGCAAGTTTTCTAATTGTTTTAGTTGAGGTTTCTTGTGACTCATCAATCAAGACAACATCACCAACCTCAAATATTTTTTGCGGATAATCAACATGAAGATTATTTGATAAGAATTTTAACAATGAAGGTATTAACCATGTTCTACAAATTGTATATTCCTTTGAAACAGGATTTAATAATTCAACTGCTTCTCCTTCTATACCCATTTTTGTAAAATTGGTTTCCTTATTTGTTAAAACAAATGTTGAAATTTCCTGAAATCCTAAACCAATCATAGTTTCTCTCATTTTTCTTATTAATTTTGTCATTTCACTTAATCCTCCAATTGTAAACAATTCTGGCATTTTTGGTTCAATATTATTATATCCATAACCTATTGCAATATCTTCAATTATATCTATTTCATGAAGTATATCTGCTCTGTAATAAGGAACAATTACTTCAATTTCATTATTCTTTGTTTTTGTTTTATATCCAAGCTTGCTTAAACATTCTATTATATTTTCTTCCTTTAGATCTAATCCTAATATCTCATTTACATAATCTTTTGTTATTTTATATTTTTCTTCTATCATTCTAGGATATTTTTCCCCATTTACACTAACTCTTCCAATTTTCCCACATCTTTCAGAAATATTTGAAATAAAAATATTCAATACTTGTTCAACTGCTTTTTTATCTGTTCCTGTTATGTCTAAGAACAAATTTTTTGTTTCTGGTGTGACCTTTGTTCTTTCAGAATTTATTATTGGAGGAAAACTTATTACACCTTCTTTATCAAGAAATACAGGATATTTTTTAAAATTATCTAATAGATGTGCATATTCTTTACCTTTTTCATGATTTTCTAATATTTGTTTTAAATTCATTTCTTGTGATTTCATTAGTGGTACAAATTTTATTTCTTCTGGATCAACATCAGTATAAGTAATAACAGTTCCTGATATTTTATCTAAATCATGAACACCAATTGCAACCTTTTTTCTATTTCTTCCTATTGTTGCATGTATTTTTTCTTGTATTTGCATTAATGATTTAACCAAATCATCTGTTAAAGTAATTCCTTCTAATGTTGCACAAACAAAGTATGGTCTAACTTCTGAAGATCCTTCTGCCTTTAATCTTGTATCATGAATTTCAACTTTTCTTGGTTCTAATCCCAAGTAATGCTTTGCAGCTTTAACCATACCTTCAACTGATAATAGATCAGGTCTATCTGGTGTTAATTCACACTTTATTTGATCACCATCTATTTCAGCTTCAGATTTAAGATTAAACAAAACTTCTTTTATTTCTAAATCAGATAATTCTTTACCTAATAATGTTAGGAAATCTGATTTTGAAAATTCTATTGATACCATCTATTTCCCCGTTCTTTTAATATTTTAATTCTATTTTCTAATGCACTTTCAATATCAATATTTAATAGCTTTGCAACTATCATTGATGAAATTATCACATCAGCGAACTCATTATTTATATTTTTCTTGTCCAATTCTTGGAGCTTTTCATCTCTAGCTAAAGATAAGTTTAATAATATTTCATTGATAAATTCACCAAGCTCTTCACTTATCTTTGCAACCTGAGTTAATATTTTTTCTTTTTCTGATATATCAACTTTTTCATCAAGCTTAATTTTCTCTTCATTTATAAAACCTAATAATTCTTTCATATCCACTTATTTCACCATTTCTTTTTCTCTCAGCCATTTTAAATTGTCTGAATATAGATCTCTAATGTCTTTAATACCTAATTTAATCATTGCTATTCTTCCAAGACCAAGTCCCCATGCAAGTACTTGAGATTTTTCAATCCCCAAAGGTCTGATTACTTCTGGTCTAAACATTCCAGCACCACCAACTTCTACCCAGCCTTTATCTGGAAAGTTGGCATAAATTTCACACGATGGTTCAGTAAATGGGAAATATGAAGGAACAAATTTTACTTCATTTATTTCTATCATTCTAAAGAATTCTTTTAGTGATCCTAACAATTCTCTAAAATTTAATTTTTCACCAACTATAATTCCATCAAATTGATCAAATTCAATTAAATGTTTATAATCAATTACATCTCTTCTATAATTTCTATCAATACAAAAATATTTTCCAGGCACATCACCATATTTCTTAAGTGCTCTTGCAGTTACAGCTGTTGTTTGAGATCTCATTACTAATTGTTTTGCTAGTTCTTGATTCCAATGACCCCATCCTTTACTTCCAGTAATCCATCCACCTTCATGTGTTGCTTTGATTTTGGATACAAAATTTTCATCTGGTAGTTTTCCATATCTTGGTTTTTTTAATAATAAGATATCATGTATTCCTCTTGCAGGATGATCACTTGGCATAAATAATACATCACTATTCCAAAATGATGTTTCAACCAAAGGTCCTCTAACTTCTTTAAAACCAAGTGCAATTAATTTTTCTTTGAAATCTTCTATAAATTGAATATATGGTTGTTTCTTTGCAACATGTATCTTTGGCGCAGGAGCAAGAATATCATAATTTCTAAATGGAATTTCTTTCCATTTACAAGATTTAATTAATTCTGGTGTTAATTGTGAAATTTCTTTTAATTCCTTTTTCTCAATAGTTTTTTCTTTATGAAATATTTTTTCAAATAATTTCATCACAGAGCTTAATACACCTTTTGGTTTATGTACTTTTGTTTCTTTTACTTGTTCAATTAATTTTCTTTTTAGAAGAATATCATTTAAATCAGAAATACCTTTCTTTTCAATTTGTTCCAATGCAATTTCGATATCTGTTTTAATTTTCATTGCTTTTTTACCAATGTCTGTTAAAGAAACAAATCCATCTCTTATTTCAATCCAGCCATTTTTCTTTGCCCATCCAATTGCTATTTGTTTATCTTTAATTTCTTGTATATTCTTTGGTAATATTTTTAGCAAATTCTTTTCAGGCAAACCTTCTTTGAGATATTTTTTACCTTCTTCTGTTAGTTCATACATCATATCACTTAATATATTGTATATTAATTATTAAATTGATAATTATTTAATTATTCCAATTTCTTTTAAATGTTTTTTAATTTTATTAAATTTATCAAATTCAATTGGATATATTTTTGAAGCTTGCTTATAATTTCTAAATAAAATACTTATTATTTCTTTATTAAATGGAATATTTTCCCAATCAATATCTAAATAAAATTTATCTATTAATGCAAGCAAATCTGATAGATCTTTTTCCCCCTTTGCTGTTCCTAGTCTTTCAGATATACTATGAAATTTTAACATCACTAAATCTGAAAGATTTACAACATAAACTTCTTTATTATTTATCTTTCTTTTTACAGAATTTTCTATTAATTTATTAACATCAAATTTACTTATTTTATTAATATAAACATAATTTCTATTTTATCATTATCCCATAACATTGAAAAACCTTTTTTATTAAGATGCTCACCAGAAGTTTCCTTAAAACCTAAAGATATAAGAAAATTTTTCAATTTATAAAAATCTTTTCTTTTTATTATAAAATCGATATCTTTTGATTTTAAATATGGATTATATATCCAAACAGCCCATCCACCAACAAGATAAATTTTATAATTCATTTTTTCTTGATTTTCAATTATTTTAATTAATATTTCTAATGATTTTTCATACATATCCATTTAAACACCTAATAAATTATATTTTTCAGCTAATTTTAATGCAACTCTTATACCAGTTCCTCCATACGCAATTAAATCAACATAATTTTGAACAACTGATACAAGAATTAATGAATCTATTTTTTCTGAACCTTCAAATATATATTTATCACATGGAAATATAATAAAATTTGTTGGTTTTTTAGATTTTTCTCCAATTTCTTTTATAAATTTATTAATATGCTTTTTAGATACATATATTTCTATTCTACTTGTTTTCATAAATTTTATTCTTATCCAAGCAGCTGATAATAAAGTTAAAGCATAATTATCTAATTTTTTTAATTTCTTTAATATTTGTTTATAATTTAACTTTGTTTTTATATAAATTGGTTTTTCTAATTTTCTTATATTACACCATATATTTAA
>JAGGXH010000030.1 GCA_021163145.1 Candidatus Aenigmatarchaeota archaeon
GAATATATGTAATATAGCAGATGGTGGAATACATATAAAGAGATTTGTAGAATATTTTGGAAACAAATATAATTCATTTTTGATATCAAATAAACATATAAAAAATTTAAAAGCAAAACAATATAAAATGCGCTTTGGATTACCAATTTTAGGTCATATGAACAGTGCTTACAGATATATATTTTCCCCATTTTCTATATTTGAAATAAGAAAAATTATCGATAGAAAAAAGACTGATATTATTCAGTGTCATTATGTTTGTCCTCATGGAGTCATTGGAGCATTGACAAAAAGACATCCACTTGCAATACATGTAATGGGCAGTGACGTTCTTGTAGGGCCTAATAAGTCCAAATTAATTAAATTTTTAACAAAATATGCATTAAAAAGCGCGGATTTAATAACAGTTGCAGGACAAAATTGTTTTAATGCCATAAAGGAAATGGGTATAAACACAAATAAAGTTTTTATTTTAGATTATGGTGTTGATACAAATAAATTTAAAAAGAAATCTAAAAATAAAAATATTATTAAAAAATTAAATATCAAAGAAGATGTGGTAATAAGTGTAAGAGCATTAGAGCCTCTTTATGATTTAAAAACATTAATAAAGGCCATACCAATTGTTATCAAAGAACTTCCAGAAACAAAATTTTTAATTGGAAACACAGGTTCTCAGTTAAATGTTTTAAAAAAACTCGTTAAGAAACTTGGAATTGAATCTAATGTAATTTTTATTGGTCATATTGAACATGAAAAGTTATGTGACTATTATAATATATCTGATGTATATGTTTCAACATCAAAAAGCGATGGAGGTATTTCAATTAGTACACTAGAAGCAATGGCATCAGAATTACCTGTTATATCAACCGATGTTGGTGATGTAAGAAAATGGATAACTAATAACAAAAACGGTATTATATTTAATGTAGGTGATTCTGAAAATTTGGCTATATATATTCTAAAAATCTTAAAAAACAAAAAAATCAAAAAAATACTTGGTAAAAGAGCTAGACAAGTTATTATACAAAAAGCAGATTTTAAAAAGCAAATGAAACAAATGGAAAAATTATATAAAAAGATTCTTGGTGATAGATTATGAGAATATTAGTGACTGGTGGTGCAGGTTATATCGGTTCTGTATTAATACGAAAATTAATTAATTCTGGTCACAGCGTTAGAAATTTGGATATATTTATGTTCGGAGATGAATCTGTACATGAACTTAAAAACATAAAAAATTATGAAGAAATTAAGGGGGATATTAGAGATAAGAACGTAATCAAAAAAGCGCTGAGAAATATTGATACAGTTGTACATCTAGCAGCAATTGTTGGTGATGCTGCATATACTATGCAAGATAAAATAGCATTTGATACTAATTTTGTCGCAACTATAAAATTGGCAGATATGTGTAGAGAAAGAAAAATAAAAAAATTTATCTTTGCATCTACTTGTAGCGTTTATGGTGCAAATGAAGGAAACAATTTTTTGACTGAAACATCAAAATTAAATCCAGTATCTTTATATGCAAAAACAAAATTACATGCTGAAAGCGCATTAATGTCATTAAGTAATTCTAATTTCATGCCATGTATTTTGAGGTTTGGAACAGTATATGGATTATCGCCAAGAATGAGATTTGATTTGATAGTCAACTTGTTAATAAAAAAGGCTACAATTGAAAAAAAAATAAAAATATTTGGTGGTGAACAATGGAGACCTTTTGTTCATGTTACTGATGTGGCAAAAGCAGTTCAGCTTGTTTTAGAATCGCCCATAGAAAAAATTGGAAATAAGATATTTAATGTGGGTTCTACAGATGAAAATTATAAAATGAAGGACATTGGTAATATGGTAAAAAAAATATTAGGTGCACGCATGGAAGTTATTAAACAGTTAAAAGATAAAAGATCATATAGGGTTTCACATGATAAAATTAAGAATGAGTTGAATTTCACAACTAATAAAACTATTAAAAATGGTATAAAAGAAATATCAAGTGCTATAAAAAACGGTAAGATAAAAAACCCAGAGGACGATAAATTTTATAATTATCGTATCAAATTATTATAGTGATAACATGGAAAATAAATTTTTGCCCTTTTCACAACCACTGATAGAAAAAGATGAAATAGACGAGGTAATTGATACATTAAAATCAGGATGGTTAACAATGGGTAAAAAAACAATTGAATTTGAAAAGCTTATTTCAGAATATATTGGATGTAAATATGCAATTGTTGTCAATTCATGCACTGCTGCATTACATTTATCTTTACTAGCCTTAAATATAGGTCCTGGTGATGAAGTTATAACTAGCCCTTATACATTCGCATCAACAGGAAATATGATAATACAGACAGGTGCCAAACCAATTTTTGTTGATATAAAAAAGGATACATATAACATTGATCCAGAAAAAATAAGAGAAGCAATAACCCCTAAAACAAAAGCAATTATACCCATGCATTTTGCAGGACAAGCATGTGATATGAAAGAAATTCAAAAAATAGCTAAAGAATATGATTTGCATATTATTGAAGATGCTGCTCATGCCATTGGCGCAGAATATAATAATAAAAAAATAGGATCTGAGAGCGAATTATGTTGTTTTAGTTTTTATCCTATTAAAAATATAACAACAGGCGAAGGTGGTGCAATAGTTACAAATAATGATAAATTTGTAGATAGATTAAAAAAATTAAGATTACATGGAATAAGTAAAGATGCATGGAAAAGATATGATATGGGTAATTGGTATTATGAAATTGAGGAATGTGGTTGGAAGTATAATATAACAGATATACAATCTGCAATAGGAATTCATCAGATAAAAAAGCTTAATAATTTTATACGAATAAGAAACAGTTATGCTAAAATGTATAATGATGCATTTTCAGATCTAGATGTTACAATTCCTTTTAAAAAGAAAAATGTAAAGCATGCATATCATTTATATGCATTATTGGTAAATAATAGAGATAAATTTATAGAAAAGATGAAGAAAAAGAATATATATTGTACAGTTAATTTTATTCCCTTGCATTTGCATCCATTATATAAAAAATTAGGATATAAAGAAGGCGATTTTCCAATCGCCGAATTCATATATAAAAAAGAGGTTTCTCTTCCGTTATATCCAAAGATGACTAAAGATGATATTACTAGAGTAATACAGGCTGTAAGGGAGATAGTAAATGAATAGATTTGAACCAAACGGATTAACATGGAAAGTAAGGGCAAAACGAAAAGGTTTAATGAGTGTAATGGATCCATATGATTATAAGGGAAGAAAAAGCAAGTATACAGATACAATTCATAAAATAGTTTTGAACAAATATTTCAATCCAAGTTATGGTGACAAAGTCCTAGATTTTGGGTGTGGAACAGGAAGATTGGTAAAAATATTATCAAAAAATACAGATTATACTGGTATTGAAATTACCAAAGAAATGATAAATGTTGCTAAAAGAAAATATCCGAATAAAAGATTTATAATTTATAATAAAAAACTCCCATTTAAAAATAACTTTTTTGATTATATTGTTTCTGTTTGGGTTCTACAGCATATTAGTAATAAAAATGATTTTAAAAAAATAATAAAGGGACTGAAAAGATGTTTAAAAACAGGTGGTAAATTATTAATGATTGAACAAGTTTCAGTTAAAAAAACAGAAAAAGATTGGATAAAATCAATTGAAAGCAAAAATATTAAATATGTTGTCGGTTTTCCCATAAGAAAGTCTATTAGTATAATCGGCATCTTAATAAAAAAAGGTATGATTCCAAAATTTTTATATAAACAAATAGCGCATATCGATATTTTATTAAAAAGGGGGACTACTGTCCCAAAAACTGGCTATTTAGATTATTTTTTCATATTTAAGAAGGTGAAATAATGCAAATACGTATAGTTAATGATATAGATAAGGAACAATGGGATAATTTATTAAATAGTTCTAATCATGTGACTATTTTTCAAACTAAAGAAATGTTAGATTTAATAGGCGACGTACTTTATATAATTGCTATAGAAAACGATAAAATAATTTGTGGTATGCCAATAATAAAAAAGAAAAAACCATTTTTACAATATATTTCACCCCCATGGGGGAGTATAATTGGAGATGAGAAAGCAATACCAGAAATATTGAATAAATTTGGCTCATTAAAAGCATCGCATTTATCATTTGCAGATTATTTCAATAAATGTGTTTTTTTAGAAAAAAATGGTTTTAAAGTAAAAAAAGGGTTTGTTCATATAGTAAAACTTGAAAAGCAATTTGATAATATGTTTAAAGGAAAAATAAGTAAATCAAGGAAAAAAAATGCAAGTGTTGCATTAAAAAGAGGTGTAATATTGGAACAAATAAAAAATCTTGAACAAGTATACGAATATTACAAAATGGCACAATATACTTATAAATTACATGGAAGAAAATTAGCATATTCTTTTAACTTTTTCAGAAAAATATTTGAAAACATGCCACATTTAATAAAATGGGATGTTGCAAAAAAGAATAATAAAATTATAGCAGGAACATTGCACTTGATTTATAAAGATATGATATTTGATTTACTTGATGCATCATATAGAAAATATCAAAATCTTAGAGCAAATGATTTATTGATTTATTCAACAATGAAATGGGGTTGCGAAAATGGTTATAAATATTATAATTTTGGATCTTCAAGAGCATCTGCAATAAACCTTATGAAATTTAAAGAAATATGGGGAGGTGAGAAATATTATTATAACATATATGAAAGAAGTTCTCCCTTTTTTAAATATTCAAAAAAAATACTAAATATTATACAAAAATTATATATAAAATGATGGATAAAATGATAAATAACGAATCAGATGATAATTATATTGTAGAAGGTAATAAAATAGATATATTAAAAGAAGATTGGAAATATTTAATAATATTAGATGCATGTAGATATGATTATTTTGAAAAAAATTATAAAAAATATTTAAATAATGGAAAATTGAGAATGGCAATTAGTCCTGCTACAACTACAATGCAATGGTTAAATATTATTTTTTCCGGTTATAATGATAATATTGTATACCTTTCTACTAATCCATATATTAATTCTAAATTAGAGCTTAAGGATAAAGATGGTTTTAAATATTATGGAAAAAAGCATTTTTTTAAAGTTATTGATTTATGGGATACACAGTGGGATAACAAATTGGGAACAGTAAAACCAGAAGCTATGAACCATATTTTGAATATAGAAAAAAAATACTCGAATAAAAGATTTATACTTCATTATATGCAACCACACGAACCATATATTGGAGAAAATTATAAAAAATATATTAGAAAACAATATACAAAGGATGATATAGGAAATGAAAAAAAATACAGTTTAAAGAGAAAAATAGGTAATTTAATAATAAAATTTTTTGGGATACAGGTCGAGTGGAAGATACGGAAATTTTTAAAAATACAGACATTTGGACAACCAAATATAATAGGAATGCATGAAGGCGTAAGAGGTTTAAGAAAAGCATATGAAGAAAATCTTAATTTAGTGCTAAAGGCTGTATCAGATCTTTTACCAAAATTAAAAGGTAAAGTAATTATAACTGCTGATCATGGAGAGTATCTTGGGGAGAATGGTTTATTTGGTCATGGTATAATGAAAAGAAGACCATGTATAACAAATGTACCATATTTTGAAATTAGTGTTTAACATGGGAAAAGCAAATATATTTGTTATTTGTCCACATGGTATATGGACGAAGAATGGTGGTTCACCAACCATATATATGTCAATGAAAGCACTAATTAATAAACATTATGATATTCATTTAATTTGTCCATATGATAAAACACAGACAAATCCAAAATGGAAGAATTTATACGTGCATTGTTTTAAATTACCGAAATTCAAATGTAATATAAAAGGAATTAGCTGGTTTTTTAATAAATTAAAGTATTTTATATTTATAATACTAGCAACAAGAAAAGCATTAAAAATATCTAAAAGGTACAAGCCATCTTTAGTTTACGCAATAACATATTATGGTGCACCTGTAGGATATCTTATTTCAAAAGTAAAAAAAATATCAAACATTACAAGATTATATGGAACTTTCTTATTTCCAATGCTAAATAATAAATTAAAATTATTCTTACATTTTGATGAAGTTTTGGCATTTAAATTTCCATGTAAAGCACTTATACTTACTAATGATGGAACACAAGGAGATATTGTAGCAAAAAGGTTAAGAGTTCCTAAAAATAAAATAAAGTTTTGGATAAATGGTGTAGATGAAACATATATATCAAACTTCAATAGTAAAAAATTTAAAAAAACAATAGGACTAAAAGAAAATGAGAAGATGATTTTAGTATTAAGTCGTTTGGCATCATGGAAAAAAATTGATAGAATAATTGAAGCAATGCCAAAAATTGTATCAAAAAATAGAAAAGTTAAACTTATAATTGTTGGAGAAGGAGATCTTGAAAAGAAATTAAAAGATCTAACTAGAAAGTTAGAAATGAATAATTACATTAAATTTATAGGAATGGTGCGACATGTTGATACAAAAAAATATATTAATAGTGCTGATATTGTAGTATCAGTAAATAATTTATCTAATATATCAAATACTATATTGGAATCAATGAATGCCGGAAAATGTATTGTTACTATAAACACTGGTAATACAAAATCTATAATAAAAAATTATAAAAATGGAATACTTTTAGAAAAAGGTAATGTTAATAAACTTTCAAACATCATATTAAAATTATTGAAAGATGATAAATTGAGAAAAAGGCTTGGAAAAAATGCAAGAAAGTTTGCAAAGAAAAATTTTAAAACTTGGAAACAACGAGCAGGCATGGAAGCAAACTTGATTGAAAAATATATTAAGTGAATTTATGAAAAAATATGCTAAATACAAAAAAAAGATTGAATAAATATTATGATACTGTTGCATCTATTTCTAATTATTCAAATTTGCCACCACTAATCTTAAATAAATAAATTAGAAGAACACAAGTTATTATTGATATGTTAAATGCAGATGATAACGATAGAATATTAGATATAGGATGCGGGATGGTCTACAACTAGAAATGTTAGAAAATCTTGGATACATTAATTTATTTGGTATTGATATTTCAAAAAAGAATAAAAAGCTGCTTAGTAGAGCTGGATTTAATAACATAATTATCAAAGGGTGTGTTGGGTGGGGAAGCATATTAAATCTATCAGAAATGTACATTATTTAATATGGATACACTTAGACAAAAGTGCAAGATTTCTAAGAAAGGATACTATATATCTAATTGCTTCTGCAAAAAAGTAATAAAAATTATAGAACTTACATTTATTTTTTAATTATCGATAATATGGGGTTTAATATGTATATTATATCTTTTTTTGTTATACCTTTTATTATAAATAAAAGTAATAAATATGATAATATAAATAAAATTCCATATATAATTAAACCATAACATGATCTTGTATCTGGTAAATATGAAAAAATGATAAAAATTATTATAGACGTGATAAATGGTTTTAAAATATCAGACATTTTAAATAAAACCCTGTGTTTATAAATTAAAATATAAAAGAAAATTAAAGTTTGTAATAAATATACCAATAGTGTTGAAATTGCTGCACCACCAACACCATAAATATTTATCAAAAAATAATTTAATATGATATTAAGTGGTAACATTAAACTTATTATCTTAGCACCTATATCTGGCCTTTTTATACCTAATAAATATGAATTAGATAATCTGCTCAACATAAGTGGTATCGGCAAAAAGGCTAATACTTGCAATGCTGGAATTACAGATAAATATGATTCCTTATATAAAATTAAGATAATCGGTTTCGAAAATAATGACAATGAAACTGATAATGGAAATACTATAATTGAAATATATTTTATTGATTTCAGATATATTTTATCTAATATTTTTTTGGTATTATGCATAGAAAAGTATGAAAATAAAACTATGTTTGCAATTGGTATAAAATTTAGCATAGAATATGTTAGCGACCATGCAATCATATAAAAACCAATAGATTCAACAGATAAAAAGTTTGTAATCATTATTTTATCAACTGTAATATATATGCTTGCTATTATTGTTGAAATCCAAGAATAAAAAGAGAATTTTTTTATAATATTTTTATTAATTTTAAATTTAGATTTTTTAAAAAGAAAATTGTATTTCTTCCATAAAATAAAAATAGAAAATATAATTACAATTATAAAAGATAATATAATACCAGAAATTGCACCAATTGTATTAAATCCCATAAAAATCAAACAAATACAGAAAATAAATTTAAGCGTCGCTTGAACTATACGATTTATTGATAACACTTTGAAATCTCTAAGACCTGATAATAGATTATTAATAAAGTTGAATATAACCTGAGCAATCAGCAAAATAGCAGAAATAGGAATCATAAAACTTAGCTCTGGTTTATTGAATATATAAGTTGCAATTTGTTCTGGGAATAAAAACATAAAAATGGAAAATATTATAGTTAAAAAAATTTTATATTTTATTATTACTTGTATAAGTTTAGATAACTTATCAAATTGTTTTTTCGAAAAATAATTAGAGGTAAATCGTATTAATGTATTAGATAAACCAAAATCAGTAAATATTGAAAAGAATGCTGTTACTGTTAGTACAAATGAATAAAAACCAAACTGATATGGCTGTAGTAAACGTGCAATTATTATTGATAATAATAATAGTATGAATCCCGTGATAATTCTTCCAGCAATTATATATATGTTTGATTTTATTAATTCTTTCCTCAATCCCATAAATAGATTATATATAATTTTTATTTAAAGTGTTTTGAATCATTAGTCATAAATAACTTTATATATGTAATTATATATAATTACATATATGAGAAAGAGAAAATACACTTCTGTATCAATACCAGTTGAACTTGTAGATAAGATAAAAAAAGAAATAAAAAACACTGGGTTTAAAAGTGTATCAGATTATGTAATATTTATAATCAGAGAGGTGCTTTCATTGAAGAAAAAAAATAAAGTTCTATTGAAAGAAGATGAAAAAAAGATAAAAGAAAAGTTAAAAGCATTAGGTTATTGGGAGTGATAAAATGGATCATTTAACACAATTAGAAAACAGAAGTATATACATAATAAGAGAAGCATATGCCCAATTTAAAAATATGGCATGCATGTGGTCAGTTGGAAAAGATTCTTGTGTAACATTATGGTTATGTAGAAAAGCTTTCTTTGGCAAAATTCCATTTCCAGTAATACATATAGATACTGGCTATAAGTTTCCAGAAATGTATACATTTAGAGATGAAATTACAAAAAAATGGGGATTAGATCTAATTGTTGCTGAAAATAAAAAAGCAAAAGAAGAAGGAGTTAGCCCAAAAACACATGATAAATTTGAATGTTGTACAAGACTAAAAACAGATGCACTTAAAATATTATTGGATGAAAGAAAATTTGATGCATTGATACTTGCTATTAGAAGAGATGAACATGGTATAAGAGCAAAAGAAAGATATTTTTCACCAAGAGACCAAGCATTTCAATGGGATTACAAAAACCAACCACCAGAGATGTGGAACTTATATAAGAAATTACATGAATCTGGTACACATGTAAGAGTTCATCCAATATTACATTGGACAGAGCTTGATGTTTGGAATTATATAAAAAGAGAAAATATACCAATAAATCCTTTATATTTTGCAAAAAATGGAAAAAGATATAGAAGTTTAGGATGTGTGCCATGTACACAACCAATTGATTCTAATGCTGATACCATAGATAAAATAATAGAAGAATTAAAAACAAGCAAAATATCTGAAAGAGCAGGAAGAGCACAAGACAAAGAAAAAGCATATATGATGCAAAAATTAAGAAGTCTTGGTTATATGTGATTTATATGGGTGATAGTAAGAAAAGAAGCTGGATGAAATCAATTGTATGGAGAACAATAGGTATAATAATAATGCCACCAATAATATGGTTAGTTGGCACATTAATTGATAATAGTATTGCAAGTATTGTATTATGGACAACAGTAATTTTCCATAGTATAAGAATGATCATGTATTACATACATGAGAGAATATGGGAAAAAATATCATGGGGTCGAAAATGAAACAAAATATAAATCTGGTAATAGTAGGACATATTGATCATGGAAAATCAACATTAATAGGAAGATTATTGTATGATTCAGGGGCAATAAATAAAGATAAAATAAAAACTGTTAAATCAGAAGTAGAAGAACTTAATAAAGAAGAATTTGAGTTTGCATTTATAATGGATAATCTGCAAGAGGAAAGAGAAGGTGGTATAACAATAGATACTATACAAACTCCATTTGAGTCTAAAAAATATGTTTATACTATTATTGATTGTCCTGGTCACAAAGAATTTATTAAAAACATGCTAACAGGTGCATCGCAAGCAGATGCAGCTATATTACTTTTATCGGCAAAACCAGATGAAAAAATACAAGAACAAACAAAAAGGCATGTCTTTCTAGTTAATATGTTAGGAATAAAACAGATATTTGTTGCTATAAATAAACTTGATCTAGTAAATTATAGTGAAGATTCTTATAATGAGCTGAAAAATGATATGATGAATTTTCTCCTTGATATAGGATATGATAAAAGTAATATAACATTTATTCCTATTTCTGCAAAAAAAGGAGATAATGTATTCAAAAAATCAGAAAATATGCCATGGTATAAAGGAGAAACATTAATTGAAATATTGGATAAAAACGTAAAATTGCTAGAACCATTAAATAAGAAATCTCTTAGATTACCTATTCAAGACATATATGAAATTAATGGTAAAAAAATACTTGTAGGATTGGTTGAAACAGGAAAGCTTTCTATTGGAGATAATGTTTCTTTTAAACCATCAAATATTTCAGGAAAAGTAACATCAATAGAAAAATGGAATGAAAAATTAAATGTCGTTGAAGCTGGTGAAAGTATAGGCTTTACTATTGACGCAGATATTTCTAATATTAAAAGAGGCGATGTCTGTAGTTTATCTATAAACAAACCAAAGGTTGTTAATAAAATAAAAGGAGAGATATTTCTACTAGGCACTTTGGATATAAACACAGATGATACTGGTTTGATAATAAGGTGTGGAACAGGAGAAACAAAATGTAAAATAGAAAAAATAGAAAAAATAAATTCTGAAAATGGGAAATCAGAAAGTATTGTTGAAAAACTAAATGTTGCTGAAGCTGGGGTTGTCGATATCTTATTAGAAAATCCTCTTGCTATAGATAAATTTTCAGAAATAGCACAATTAGGAAGATTTGTGATTATAAAAAATAACAATGTTGCTGCAAGTGGTATAATATTAGAATAGATGATATTAATGGTAAAGCTTTTAGTTATTGGAATTGATGCTGCAACATGGAAAGTTATAAAACCAAATATAGATCAACTACCAACATTTAAAAAACTTATTAATGAAAATCATTCAGATACCATAGTTCTTGGAAAAGATTATACAATCCTTTCTCCAGCAATATGGTGTTCAATGTTTTCAGGAAAGTCAGTAGAAGAACATGGTCATAAAAAATTTGTCAAAGATGGTAAAATTGTTGAAAGAAAAGATATAAATGTTAAATTTATATGGGATATACTAAATGATAAATATGATATAAGAGCACTACAAGTTCCTTTTATAGTACCACCATACAATTTCAATTGTAATTATGAACCAGTTGATTATGGTTTATCTTATGATATAAATGATCTTGAAAAAAGTATAGATAATTTAACATTAAAAGCAATTGAAATTCTTGAAGATAATCCAGATATCTTTATTGTTGTATATAATGAACTTGATAGACTACAACATTTTCACTGGGGCGAACCTATTGTATTAGAGTTTTATAAAAAAATAGATAGAGTATTAAACAGACTAATAAAATATTCTGATAAACTAACAATTATTTCTGATCATGGATTTTGCTCAAAAGGTGAAGCAAGGATACAGACACTACCTGATAAAAATGATAAAGGAGAAGAACTAAAAGGAGATCATCATGAAGAAGCAATATTAATTACAAAAAACATTAATTATACTATAAAAAAACCAGAAGATGTATTTTATGCTATTTTAAATGAAATGGAACAATAGTTCATTTTCTTTAAAAATATAACATTATAGTTATTTTTATGAAAAAAGTTTGTATGGTGGTATATTCTTATTATCCTTGGGATCCTAGAGTAAGAAAAGAAGCAGAAACATTAGCAGAAAATAATTATAAAGTCGATGTTATCTGTTTAAAAAATAAGAATGAAAAATATTATGAAAAAGTCAGTAAAGTAAATATTTATAGAATTAATATAAGAGACATAAGGGTTAGAAAATGAGAATTTTGATTATCCTTGGCGGTGGTGGACATACTACACAAATGTTAAGATTAACAGAACTAATAGGAAAAAAATATGATTATGAATATGTAATAGAAAAGAGTGATAAAATCTCAGATAAAAAAATTAAATTTAAAGGAAGAGTATTCAGATTTAAGAAGACCAGAAATATTGGTGAATCTATTTTCTTAAGCATATTAAAACAAATTATAGCATTAATACCGGCAACCAAATTAGTGATAAAAAGTAAAGCAGATGTTATCATAGCATCTGGCCCAAATTTTGCAATTCCTATAATTTTCATTGGAAAGCTATTAGGAAAGAAAATAATTTTTATTGAAAGTTGGTCAAGAATTTATACAAGATCATCTTCAGGAAAGTTTGCATATAAGCTGGCCGATTTATTTTTTGTACAATGGCCAGAAATGAAAAAGATATATCCAAAAGCAGTTTATGCAGGTAGATTTATGTGATATTTGTAACAACAGGAACGTTTGCTGGATTTGATACACTAATGAAAAAGCTCGATGAACTGGTTAGTAAGAAAATTATAAAAGAGAAAATAATTGCACAAATTGGGAATGGAAATTACAAACCAAAAAAATTTAAATGGTTCAGGTTTTCAAAAACTCTATTACCATATTATAGAAAAGCCGATTTAATAATTTCACATGAAGGTGCCGGCACACTATTTGAAATTATAACGATGAATAAGAAATTAATTGCTCTCGAAAATCCAGAAACTATTCACAATCCAGATCTTATAAAAAAATTATCAAATAAAAAATATTTGTTATGGTGCAAAAATATAAATAATTTAGAAAAATGTATTAAATTATCTAAAAAATATAATTTCAAAAAATATAAAAATCCTCCGTGTAGAATACAAAATGAAATAAACAAGTATTTGGATTTCTTTAAGTCTTAAAAATGATTTAACAGATCAAAATCATTTTTTATAAATGTTCTATATACATGTAATAAAAAAGTAAATAATATCA
>JAGGXH010000068.1 GCA_021163145.1 Candidatus Aenigmatarchaeota archaeon
ATTTATATCTTGTTAAAAATGGTTATGCAAGAACTTATATAATAGAACCTAATGTTAAATATTCAAAAGATTTTATTGATGCAGAAAAATATGCTAAAAGTCAAAAAATAGGTATTTGGGAATAAATTTAATATTTATATATTTTTTGTTATAATTATTATTATGGTAAAAAGAATTTCTAAATCAGATATTCCATTTGGAGCAGTTCCTATAGGAACAGAAATAATTGTTGATCTTGATAATATAGAGTCATATTTACCTCCAGGAGCTGATGGTAATATTGCATATGTTGTTATATCTGAATCAGAAGAAGATGTTGGTGTTGCTGAAGGTGAAAAAGCACTTGTTCAATTTTATTCTTTACCAAGCGACTAATAGAAAATAATTTATTATTTTACATTCCTTAAAGAATTTATAATATCTTCTACTTTTTCTCCTTTTCTTACTCGATTATATAAACATATCATAGATGCAAGATTTTCTGGTGATGTTCTTGACTGATTTGCCATTATTCCATGAACTGCACCAATAAATAAATGCCTTGCATATTTCTTCTCTATATAAATATCTTTGTTATATTTTTCATCTATATAACGATTTGTTTTTAATGTAATATCATTACCATTATTAGAACAAAATACTAAGTTTTCCTCTTCATCAATTACAGGATACCACCAATAATCATTATTGTAAGGTGAAGTCATGCGTCCAAAAAACATCTTTCTTATTTTTGTAACATCTGTTTTATCAGGAAGTTGTGCAATTTCCATACTAGAATAATTTCTAATAAAATTCATATCTGTATGATCATATAATGGATTAAGTATTTCTCCTTCCCATCCACATGATCTCATAAAGTTTACCCAGTCATCTGCTTCTGGTATTTCAATACCAACTGTATCTGCATATTTTAAAGCAACTCCAACTAATAAAAGCCAATGATCATAATGTGCATTCATGTTCTTATAAGGTAATTTACCAAATAATTGTGCAACTTCTGTTCCATCAATAGTATTTTTGTTAATTTCTGCTTCTATTTTATGTTGACTTATGTTAAGATCACCATGTGTATCTCCATAAATCATGGTTTTAAATTTATCAGATCTCCATGTATATGATTTTCTAATTTCATCATTGTGTTTTTCTAAACAATAAGATGCAATTAAACCATCTAATTGACATAGTGCTTCTACTCCAAATTCCCTATAGTTTCTTTTTTCTTCTTGTGTTAAAATTTCATCAGTAACTTTTCCAGAAACAACAAACAAATCTTCAGATAATGAAAGACCATTTCTTATATCTTTTCTATTCTTTAAATTTGAAATTGCCATTTTTCTTGATGATTCCAGGTTCCTGTTATTTAATAATTCATCTATGATTTCATTAAATTCATCTTCATATGTAACTTTATTTGGAATAATATAACTAATATCAGACCAATTTTCATCTATTCTCTTTTTCAATCCAGTTCTTTCTAAGAGCCTAAAACCAACATTTGTTGGTGCATATTTTTTCATATAATTATTTTATATAGTAAACTTTAAATAGGTTAATTTTGAATATAAAACTAATAATTATTACAAAAATTATAAAAAGTTGGAGGTAATCGAGATGGCTAATAAACCACACATGAATTTAGTAACAGTAGGTCATGTAGACCATGGAAAATCAACATTAGTTGGTAGATTATTATGGGATACTAATAATATCCCTGAAACAGAAATGAGAAAATTAAAAGAACTTGCAAAAGAACTAAAAAAAGAAACATTTGAATTTGCATTTGTTATGGATAGATTAAAAGAAGAAAGAGAAAGAGGAGTTACAATAGATGTTATGCATAAAAGATTTGATACTAACAAATATTACTTTACAATTATAGATGCACCAGGGCACAGGGACTTTGTTAAGAATATGATTACAGGTGCATCACAAGCAGATGCAGCTATTTTAGTAGTATCTGCTAAAGAAGGTATCCAAGAACAGACAAAAGAACATGCATTCTTACTAAAAGTATTAGGTGTTAAACAAGTTATTGTATTTATTAATAAAATGGATACAGTTGGATATGATGAAAAAAGATATAATGAAGTTAAAGCAGACCTAGAAAAATTACTTGGTTCAATAGGATATGATGTAAAGAACATGCACTTTGTACCTGGTTCTGCATTTAAAGGAGATATGGTTGCTAAGAGAGAAGATCAAGATGGAAAAGATAATATGCCATGGTACAAAGGAAAGACAATTTTACAATTATTAGATGATCTTGAATTACCACCTCAACCAATTGATAAGCCATTAAGATTACCAATACAAGATGTATATACAATTACAGGAATTGGAACAGTTCCAGTTGGAAGAGTTGAAACAGGTGTATTGAAGGCAAATTCAAAAGTTATAATAGAACCACCTGGCCTTCAAGTAGAAGTAAAAACAATAGAAATGCATCATGAACAAGTTCCAGAAGCAAAACCTGGTGATAATGTAGGATTTGCTGTAAAGGGTGTTTCAAAGAATGATATAAGAAAAGGAGATGTTGTTGGTCCACTTGATAATCCACCAACAGTTGCTAAAGAATTTACTGCACAGATAATTGTATTGCAACACCCAAATGTAATAGCAAAGGGTTATACACCAGTATTCCATTGTCACACAGCACAAGTTGCTTGTAAAATAACAGAAATATTAAAGAAAATTGATCCAAGATCAGGTGAAGTATTACAAGAAAATCCTGATTTTATTAAAGCAGGAGACGCTGCAATAGTAAAGTGCGTTCCAACAAAACCTCTTGTAATTGAATCTTCAAAAGATTTCCCAGAACTTTCAAGATTTGCTATTAGAGATATGGGTATGACAGTTGCAGCAGGAATTTGTTTAGATGTTGTTCCAGCAAAGAAGGGTTAATTCTTTCCCTTCTTTTAAATATTTTTTTCTTAATAATAAACTTTTTAAACATTAAAAATACTTATAATTTTATGCAAAAAGCAAGAATAAGATTAACAAGCAGAGATCCAGAAAAAATAAATCAGGTATGTGAAGAACTAAAAAACATTGCAAAGAAATTTGGAATTGTAATGAGGGGACCGATTCCACTTCCAACCAAGAAATTAAAAGTAGTAACATTAAAAACTCCTTGTGGGGACGGGACAGGACATGGCAATGCAACCTTTGACAAATGGGAGATGAGAATTCATAAAAGATTAATTGATATTTCTTCTGATGAAAGAGCATTAAGACAAATAATGAGAATACAGATTCCAGATGGGGTTTCTATTTCCATTAAGCTAAAAGATTAGGTATTTAAAGATTTATTTTTTATTAGTATATATGGTAGATACATCTCATGCTAGAGAGCAAATTGAGTGGATATCAGGTAGAGAAAAAAATGATTTTATAAGATACATTTTACAGATTTGTGATAAGCTTGATTATTTTCAAGAAAACCCAACTATCTATGTTGAAATAAGCTCAAAGAATAATGACGCTGTTGAAGCTCTTGGTAGTTTTGGAATATTTGAAAAATTTATGGGTGTCAATCATTTACAAGCATGTATAAAAGCAGATAAAGTTGTTAATATTTGGAGAATAATTGATAATAGTTATAAGAGTAGAATCGAAGAAGTTTCTAGAAATACAGAATTAAAGGAAATAAAAATTTATGATAATATTTTTACATCAAGAGATAAATTAGGATATCCACCAATTCTTGTTGATCCAGGGGACATTGTATATATTGGGGATGAGGAAGTTGATAAAAAACTTAAGGAGTATGGTTTAAGTTTATCTGAAATACTTAACTTTTAAAATATTCTAACAAGTATTATTCTTTAGTGCTGAGGTCGCCTAGCCTGGTATGGCGCAAGATCTATCTTAGAATAATAAGATAGATGTGATCCTGGAAAGCTTGTTCCTTCGGGAATCGCGTGTTCAAATCACGCCCTCAGCGCCATTTTTAAATAATTTAAATAATTATTCTACCTAATAGTATTATGGTAAAAACCATTGATAGAAAACAATGGCCATTTCATGATGCTCAGGTTGAATATAGAGGAGATAAATTAAGAATTTACAATTCTGCCGGAATATATGAGGATGATATGAGAACATATGGTGATCCAATTGAAATAATACAAGGTTTTTTATTATACTTGGGAACTGAAGGTACACCATATCCATCTGTAAATCCTGTGTGGGATGGTGGTGGATGTAATGGTGCAACATTAGATATTGATTTTAAAGTTAGATCATTAAGTAATAAAAATAATAGTTATAATATATTAACAAAATTAAATGTAATAGAAACAAGTGAGGAACCATATTTGGTTGAAATTAATGAAGAACTTTCTTCAGAATGCAAATGTAGACAATTTGATTTTATCAAAAATCAGAGATATCCAAATATCTGTCATCATAAAATTGCTGTAAGAATGTGGTTAGAAAGCTTTCTTCCTAGATATACAAGAATTAGGAAATATAAAAAATACAAAAACCTAGAACAACTTGAACATGTTTATAAATTATTAGAAAATCCTTATTTTGGAGAAGATGGTCCTTGGTATATTAAATATGCATTAAGTGATGAAGCACTATGTTATTATAACTCATTGACAGAAAAAAGAGCAAATGCATTAACAAAAATTTCTGTTATAGCAACTATAATTCAAGAGATGGCAGAAAATAATCTTTAAATACTTTCCAATTATACTAATTTTTGGAAAGTTTTCGCATAGAATAACGTGTTCTGAGCAAAGTAGTGTTTAAACTAATATTTAAATAGGTTTAAAATATAAGAAAAGTGATAAGATGCCAACAAAAAGAAGACCAAAAAGAGGAAGTAGAGCATTTTGGCCAAGGAAAAGAGCCAAAAGAATATATCCACGTATCAAAAAGTGGCCAGTATCAAATGATGCTAAACCACTTGGTTTTGCTGGTTATAAAGTGGGTATGACACATTTTATGATGATAGATACAAACCCAAATATAAAAACAAAAGGTATGGAAATTTTTAAACCAGTAACAGTAATTGAGTGCCCACCTTTAACAGTATTTGGTTATAGGATTTATGATGGTTCTTATTGTGTTTCTGATATTATTTCTGATAAATTTGATAAAAACATGAAAAGAAAAATAAAAGTTCCAAAGAAAAAACAAGAGCAAAAAGATGTTAAAGGAGATAGAATATGCTTACTTGTAAACACAAACCCTACATTTAAGAAAACTCCTGAGATTTTTGAAATTGCATTAGGAGGAAGTTATGATGATCAATTAAAATATGCACAAGAAGTTTTAGGTAAGCAAATTAAGATGTCAGATATTTTTAAGGAAGGAGAATATCTTGATTCAGTTTCAGTAACCAAAGGTAAAGGATTTGAAGGTCCTGTTAAAAGATTTGGTGTAAAATTACAATCAAGGAAAACAGAGCAGATACATAGAAAAACAGGTGCATTAGGACAAAAAGAACCAGGTAAAGTAAGATATACAATTCCAAGAGAAGGACAACTTGGATTCCATACAAGAACAGAACTAAATAAAAGAATATTGAAGTTTATTGATGCTAAAGATATTATACCAAAGGGAGGTTTTGTTAATTCATATGCTCCAAAATCAGAATGTGTACTTATTGAAGGATCAATTCCAGGACCAAAGAAAAGATTAATACGATTTAGACAAGCACTTAGACCACCAAAGCAAAGATATCCAGTTGATATAAAATATATATCATTGGAATCTCAACAAGGTAGATAAATTATGACAAAAGTATTTGATTTAAATGGTAATGTTAAAGGTGAAATAAATTTGCCTAGTGTTTTTCTTACACCATATAGGCTAGATTTAATAAAAAGAGCATTTTTATCTATTCAGTCAAATAAAAGACAACCATATGGTGCAGATCCATTAGCAGGACATAGAACTTCTGCTTTCTATAAAGGTGTCAGAACAGGTCCACATCATATGATGAATAGAGAAATGTCTAGAATGAAAAGAATACATGGTGGTCCACCAGCATTGACAATGACTGCTAGATTTGTACCACAAGCAACTAAAGGTAGAAAAGCTCATCCACCTAAAGCAGAGAAAAAATGGACACTTAAGATAAATAAAAAAGAAAGAAGATTAGCAATAAAATCAGCAATTGCATCAACAATTTTATTTGATCTTGTATCTAAAAGACATAGAATACCTGAAATTGATTTGCCACTTATAATTACTAATGACTTTGAACATTTGAAAAAAACTAAAGACGTTATTAACGTATTAAAATCTTTAAAACTAGAAGATGAAATCAAAAGAGCTGGAATTAAGAAAATCCGTGCAGGAAAAGGAAAGATGAGAGGAAGACGTTATAAGAAAAAGAAATCAATTTTATTTGTTGTTTCAAAACCAAATGGAATTGTTAAAGCATGTAAAAATATAGCTGGTGTAGATATATGCAATGTTAAAAACCTAAATGTTGAATTATTAGCACCTGGTGCACAACCAGGAAGACTTACAATATTTACTGAAAGTGCGATACAAAAATTAGGTGAAATATATGAATAATCAAGAAAAACAACCAATTGTTGATCCATGGACAATAATTAATTATCCATTATTAACAGAAAAATCAATTAGTAAAATTGAAACAGAAAATAAAATGGTATTTATAGTTAATAGAAATGCTAATAAAAAACAAATTAAATGGGCTGCAGAAAAAGCATTAGGTGTTAAAATAGATAAAGTCACTACTATGATAGATCAAAAAGGAAGAAAAAAAGCATGGATAACAATAAACAAAAAAGATTCTGCTTTGGATGTAGCTACAAGATTAGGAATGTTGTGATGTTATGGGTAAAAGAATAATTCAAAGAGCAAGAGGAAAAGGAGGACCTCCATACAAAAGTCCTAGCCATAGATTTCCAGGAAAAATTTCATATTCATTTACTAAAGCAGAAATAATTGATATAATTCATGATGCATCTAGAGATGCTCCATTAGCTAAATTAAAGACAGACAAAGGTGAAAAATTAATAATTGCATCTGAAGGTATGAAAGTTGGCGATATAATTGAAGTTGGAAAAAGTGTTATAATGCCTGTTTCACTTGTTCCTAAAGGAGCATATATACATTCCATAGAAACAGTTCCATATTCAGGTCCAAAATTATGTAATTCACCTGGGACAAAGGCAATTGTAGTGTCTCATGATGAAAAGAAAACAATTATTCAATTACCATCAAAACAATTTAAAAAATTACACCCAAATTGTTTAGTAACAGTTGGAATACCTGCTGGTGCAGGAAGATCTGACAAAAAAATGGTTAAAGCAGGTCAAAAATATCATGCAATGAGAGCAAGAAATAAACTTTATCCAAGAACATCTGCAAATGCAATGAATCCTGTTGATCATCCATTTGGAGGTAAAACAGGTCCTGGTATGTCAAAATCAGTTTCAAGAAACAGACCACCTGGTGCAAAGGTTGGTTCTATTGCTTCAAGAAGAACAGGTAGAAGAAAGAGGTAATATACATGGCAAAAATATTTTATTTTCATGGTAAAACAATTGATGAATTAAAGAAAATGTCATTAAATGAATTTGCAAAATTATTACCATCAAGAATGAGAAGATCAATAAAGAGAGGATTAAGTGAAAAACAAAAAAAGTTTTTAGAAAAATTAAGAAAATCAGAAAAACCTGTTAAAACTCATTGTAGAGATATGATTGTATTACCAGAAATGGTTGGTAAAACTATTATGGTTCATGCTGGTAAAGAATGGGTTAAAGTAGAAATAACACCTGAAAGAATAGGGCATTATCTTGGAGAATTTGCACTTACAAGAAAGAAAGTTACACATTCAGGACCAGGAATAGGTGCAACTCGTTCGAGCAAGTTTGTCGCTCTTAAGTAGTAAATCGTGGTAAATATGTTAGCAAAAAATGGTATAGTACACTTGTATGAACTTCCTGAAAATGAAGTTTGTATAAAATTACCTAAAAGAATACAAAAAGAAATGTTTTTGTTAGCTTCAAAAATAGCTGGTGATAATATTAAACTATCAAAGATTCTGAAAATAAACAATGCTACACTGCATGATTTCAAAAAATCAAGATTCGCTTCTACAAGACTAAAAATAGTTGAAAAACTATCTAACTTTTTAGTGAAAAATGGATATAAACAATATACCTTAGAAAATTTAGAAAAAAAGGTTTTGGCAATAAAAACTCATTGGGTTGGTAAATTTATTTATAATCCAAAATTTCCAATCAATTTCAATACTGAAGCAGGAGTTATTTCTATAGGCGCATTCTTATTTGATGGAGGAATAACACAAAATAAATATCCATTTTATACAAATTCCGAAAAATATTTAATAGATAAAGTTATTAGATCTGTAGAAAAAACAGTAGGTAAAATAAACTATAACATAAGGAAACAAAAAACAGGAACAATAGTTTTAGATTTACCTAAAATACTTGGATTAATTTTAATTCACGGATTAAATATACCAGCAGGCAAAAAAATATTTACAAACCCTGAGATACCTGAATTTATTATGAATGGCTCTAAAGAAATCAAGAGAGCATTTTTACAACAAGCGTTTGATGATGAAGGAACTCCACAGCCAGGAAAAAATACATCAGGTAGAGGAATCCAGCTTACTCAGAGTGGAGTTTCAAGAAAACCATCAATAAGATTGTTTCAATTAAAAGAATTGATTTCAAGTTTTAATATACCAGTGAACGGCCCCCATTATATGCAAGAATATGTGTCTAAAAGTGGAACAATAACCCATTTATGGGCTATACAAATTACAAATCAAAGAGATATAAGAAAATTTGCAGAGAGAATTAACTTTTCTTTAACAAGAAAAATAAAGAAACTGCAAGAAGTTTTGGATTCATATGTTTTACCAGAGAAATATAAGAAAGGTGAAAATTTAAAAGTTGCATTAAAGGCATGTGAAAAATTGAAATCACAAAATAGAAAGATTACGATTAGAGATATTTCTAAATTAATAAATCGCACAGAACTACACACTAAAGATATTATGGATGTACTTGTGAAGCAGAATAGTTTAATGATTATTAAACCTAAAAGATCTTCAAAACAGTATCGTGGAGGATTTTTACCAAAAGAATTTGAGGCGTTAAGATGAAAGAGTTTAATAAACTTGTGAGAGACAGAATACCAGAGATAATTAAACTTAACAACCAAAAACCTCTTATAAGAATCGCAAATGATGAAGAATTTAAAGAAGCTTTGAAAAATAAATTACTTGAAGAGGCTAAAGAATTTGTCAAGAGCGATACTCTAGAAGAACTAGCAGATGTATTAGAAGTTGTCCATTGTTTAACTAAGCTATATGGTATTGATTTTAATAAGTTGGAAAACATTAGAAAGAAAAAGAATGAAGAAAGAGGAAGCTTTAACGATAAAATAATTTTAGAAAAAGTGATAGTATGAAATATTCAATGAAAATTGAAAAAGATATGGCATGTGCATGGGGAACATTTCCTATTTCCTATAAGCATGCATTAGTAGTTGCAAGGAAGATAAATAGAAAAAGACTTCCAATAGCAAAGAAATTTTTAGATGCTATTGTAGCAAAAAAGATGTCAATAAATGGAAAATATTATACAAATGCATGTAAAAAGATAATAAATCTAATAAAAAATGTTGAAACAAATGCAACAGCTAAAAACCTAGATCCTCTAGAAATGATGCTTTTCATTTCAGTTAATAAAGGTCCTACAATGTATAGATCAAGAAGAAAAAGAGAATATGGTTTAAGATTAAGAAGAACTAATATGCAGGCAATATTAAAACCAATTAAATCAGAAAAAAATAAGAGTGATCAATAATGGCACAAGAAAGAAAGTTTATAGTAGATTCCATAAGAAGAGTAGAAGTAGAAGATTATTTTGCTAAAGAATTTTCTAGAGCAGGTTATAGTCATGTTGAGATTCAAAGAACACCTTTAGCTATGAGAATAATTGTTTTTGCAAATAAACCTGGAATGATAATTGGAAGAGGTGGTAAAAAAATAGATGCAATGATAGAAAAACTTAAAAATGAATTTGGATTCAAAAATCCTGAAATTGATGTTCAAGAAGTAGAAAATCCTAACTTAGATCCTTTTATTGTTGCAAGAGATATATCAAATGCACTTGAAAGAGGATTAAATTATAAAAGAGTTTGTAATAATATGGTTCAGAAAGTTATGAATGCAGGAGCTGTTGGAGTTGCTATAAAACTTTCTGGTAAATTGGGTGGAGCAAGAGGAAGAACAGAAAAGTTTTCTGCAGGATATTTGAAATATGCTGGTTTTCCTGCAGAAAATATTGTTAAAAAAGCATTTACACTTGCTCAATTAAAATTAGGAACAGTTGGCATTACTGTGAGAATATTAACTGAAATGCCAGCAGAAAAACAAATAAAACAGATTAAGGTTGATGATAATAAAAATGAAATCAAACATGAAATTTTAGAAGAGGGAAAAGAAGATGTCACTGATAAAGAAGAGCGAGTTAAAGAAAATGGAGAAAGCAGAACTGATGAAGAGACTAAGTGATTTTAGACTTGAGCTTGCAAAAGAAAAATCACAGATTGCAGTAGGTGGTAGTCCATCTAATATAGGAAGAATAAGAGAAATAAGAAAAACCATTGCTAAAATACTTACAATATTAAATTCAAAGGAGGTAAAAAATGGCTGATATTTGTCCAAAATGTGGATTGCCAAAGGAACTATGTGTTTGCCAAGAAATTGCAAAGAAAGAGGCAAAGATTAGAGTTTATGTTGATAAAAGGCGATATGGAAAGGCAGTAACAATTATTGAAGGAATTGAAAAATCAAACATAAAGGAAATAACAAAGCAGTTGAAGTCAAAACTTGCATGTGGTGGTACAAGAAAGGAAGGAAATATTGAACTTCAAGGTGATCATAAAGCAAAAATAAAAGATTTGCTTGTAAAACTTGGCTTCAATGAAAATCAAATAGAGGTTGATTAAATTGATAACACCAAAGAACTTGATAAAACATGAATTGATTGGTTTAGATGCAAGTGTATTTAACAGTACTAATAAATCTTACATTGGATTAAATGGAAAGATCCTAAATGAAACAAAATCAATGTTATTTATTAAAACAAAAAAAGGATTGAAAAGAGTTTCAAAGAAAAATTCAGTTTTCATATTTATGCTTCCTAATGGTAAAAAAGTGAAAGTTGATGGTAAGAGAATTTGTTATAGGCCTGAAGATAGGATAAAATTAAAGGTGAGAAAATGGTAAACAAAACAAAAGAAATTATTTATGTGTGATGCTTATGAAAAAAAGTATAGGTATTGAAGCAAAGCGACCAGAAAAAGAATGTAATGATCCAAAATGCCCATGGCACGGAAGATTAAGTTTACGTGGTAGGGTATTTATAGGTAAAGTTGTTAGTGATAAAGCTGCTAAAACTGTTGTTGTAAGATGGGAATACCATTGGTATTTACCAAAATATGAAGCATATGAAAAAAGATATACTAGTGTTAGTGCATATAATCCTACTTGCATAAATGCAAAGAAAGGAGATATTGTTAAAATAGCAGAATGTAGACCACTTTCAAAAACAAAAAGTTTTTGTGTTATTGAAATTTTAAATGGTGAGAAAAAATGAAGGCAATATCAGCAAAAATGACTCATGGTATTCAAGTAGGTAGTTACCTAAAATGTGCAGATAATAGTGGTGCAACACTCTTGAAGGTAATTTCAGTTAAAAAATATAAAGGTGTGTCAAGAAGATTGCCTAGAACAGGTGTTGGTGGATGGGTTGTTTGCACTGTAAAAAAAGGAGATCCTAAGATGAAGCATGAAGTTGTTAATGCTGTTATAATAAGACAAAGAAGAGAATATAGAAGAAAAAATGGTATGAGAATAAAATTTGAAGATAATGCTGCTGTTTTGATAAATGAAAAAGGAGATGTTAAAGCAACAAGAATTAAAGGTCCTGTTGCAAAAGAAGCTGTTGAAAGATTTTCAACAATAGGAAAAATAGCGACGATGGTAGTATGAAGACAAAAAATCCTAGAAAACAAAGAAAAGCTAGATATAATGCACCTTTGCATAAAAGACAGAAATTAATAGCTGCGCATCTTTCACCTGAATTGAGAAAACAGTATAAGAGAAGATCACTTGGATTGAGGAAAAGTGATGAAGTAAAAATTATGAAAGGAAAGTTCAAAGGAAAGACAGGAAAGATCATTAAAATAAGTTTAAAAAAATTAAAGGTTTATATAGATACTATCAAGCGTAAAAAGGTTTCTGGTCAAGAAGTCTTTGTTCCATTTGATGCATCAAATCTTATGATTATAAGTCCTAATATGGATGATGCAAAGAGAAAAAAGATAGTAACAAGAGGTAAATAAAATGGCATGGATGAAAAGAATCAATGCTCCAAAATGGTGGCCAATTGAAAGGAAAAAATCAAAATATATAGTGGTACCTAGAGGAGCACATAAAATGAAAATACCTTTACAAGTAGTTATAAGAGATGTATTAAAGCTAGCTGATAATGCTAAAGAAGCTAGATCTATAATTAAATCTAGAAAAGTACTTGTAGATGGTAGACCAAGAACAGATATCAAATATGGTGTTGGTCCAATGGATGTAATATCAATTCCTACAATAAATAAAAATTGGAGAGCTGTTCCAAGAAATGGATTGACATTTATTGAAATTGATAAGGATTCAAATATGAAATTATGTAAAATTTTAGATAAAAAAATATTGAAAAAAGCAATAACACAACTAAACCTTTCAGATGGTAGAAATATTTTAACTAATGATAATTATTCAACAAATGA
This sequence comes from Candidatus Aenigmatarchaeota archaeon, assembly GCA_021163145.1. GTDB lineage: Archaea > Aenigmatarchaeota > Aenigmatarchaeia > Aenigmatarchaeales > Aenigmatarchaeaceae > JAGGXH01. Next base: position 12,820 of record JAGGXH010000068.1, read on the forward strand.
TTCATTGTTAATTGAATTACCTTCGCAAAAAATATTAGATGTATTTCCAATGAAAAAAGGAAATACTATTATTGTAACTGGAGGAAAATATGAAGGAATTGTTTCAAAAATAGAAGAAATAGATAAACAAAACAAAAGAGTATGGATAATTATCAATGATACAAAAAAAGAAATTCCATTAAAATATGTAACAGTTGTAGGAAAAGATGAACCTGCAATTAAGATAGAGTGATGGTTATGAATGTTATGAGAGAAATCAGAGTTGAAAAAGTAACGATTAACATTGGATGTGGAGAAGCAGGAGAAAAATTAGAAAGAGCTAAAAAATTACTAAATTCATTAACAGGAATGAAAGTATTGGAAACAAAAACATCACGAAGAACAACATTTGGTACACCTAAGGGAAGATCAATTGGATGTAAAGTTACTTTAAGAGGAGAAAAAGCAATAAGTTTCCTTAAAAAAGCACTTGATGCGATTGATAATAAAATAAAGAAAAGTTCCTTTGATAAAAGGGGAAACTTTTCATTTGGTATTAAAGAACACCTTGATTTACCAGGAACAAGATATGATCCTGATATAGGAATATTTGGAATGGATGTTTGTGTTACATTAAGTAGAAGAGGATATAGAGTTTCAAGAAAAAGACTTGGTTCAAAGATAGGACATAAACATGTAATCAAACCAGAAGAAGCAATTGAATGGGTAACAAAAAATCTTGGAGTGATTGTAATATGATGAGAAAGAAGAGAAAATTTGGTAAAGGAGAAATTCAATGTAGAAGATGCAAGACACATAGAGGAGTTATTAGAAAATATGGTTTATATTACTGTAGAAAATGTATGAGAGAAATTGCAAAGGACCTTGGATTTAGAAAATATACATAGGTGAAATTATGAGACATGATTTAATTTCAGATGTGTTTTCAACAATAAACAATGGAGATAGAATTGGTAAAAAAGAAGTACTTGTACCAAGATCAAAGCTAGCTAAAGAAGTACTATTACTTATGCAAAAGTATGGATATATTGGAGAATTTGAAGAAGTAATTAATAATAAAGGAGGATGTTTAAAGGTAAAACTACTAGGTAAAATAAATAAATGTAACTCTATTAGACCTAGACATTCTGTTAAAGTATCAGAATTTGAGAAATTTGAAAGAAGATTTTTAGTTGCAAAAGGTGTTGGATTTTTAATTGTTTCAACACCAAAAGGAATAATGACACAAAATGATGCTAAGAAAAGAAATATTGGTGGAATTTTAATTGGTTATGTTTATTAGGTGTGATGTAATATGAAAAAAGAATTTTTGTTGCCAGATGGAATTGAAATTGATATAGAAGGACTTGCAATTAGATTGAAGAGTAAAAATGGTGTTATAGAAAAAGATTTTAGAAGTCCTTTATTTTCAAAGTATATAAAAATTGAAAAAGAAGGAAATAAGATAATAGTTTCATCTTCAACAGATAAGAGAAAAATCAAAGCAATGGTTGGAACAATTGTTGCATTAATAAAAGCATATTCAAAAGGACTATTAGAAGGATATACATATAAATTAAAAATTGCTTATGTTCACTTTCCATTTACAGTTAAAGTTGAAGGAAATACTGTTGTTATAAACAATTTCCTTGGTGAAAAATCTCCAAGAAAAGCAAAGATTCTTGGTGATACAAAAGTTACTGTAAAAGGAAGCGATATAATTGTTACTGGTTATAATTTAGATCATGTTTCACAAACAGCTGCTAATATAGAAACAGCTACAAGATTGACAGGAAGAGATAGAAGAGTATTTCAAGATGGATGTTTCATAGTGCAAAAGAAGGGATAATATGAACTTGCTTAAAATAAGAAAAATAAAGAAAAGAAAGAAACCTGAATTCCTTAGATGTAATGCTAAAAATTTGAAAAGACTTGGTAAAAAATGGAGAAGACCAAAAGGTAAGCAAAACAAACTTAGAAGACATTTTAAATCAAGAGGACATATTCCAAGTCCTGGATATGGATCACCAAAAGATGTTAAAGGACTTCATCCATCTGGATTAAAAGAAATAATTGTAAAAAACATTAAAGAGTTAATGAATGTTGATCCAGAGAAAAATATTGTAAAAATTGCTCATATAGTTGGAAAGAGGAAAAAAATGGAATTAATAAAGATTGCTGAAGAAAAGAAAATTAAAATAGCAAATGTACCAAAAGGTGTTAAATAATGTTTGTTGTAGTTAGTAAAGAACACTGCCCTGTATGTGGTGTTAAAGGAAAAAAATGGAGCAAAGATCCATTAGTATTTACATGCCCTGTATGTAAATCATATTTCAATGAATTTGGAATAGTAATAGAATCTGTTATACAAGAAAAAGAAGAGGATAGATTAATGTGAGACAACTACAAAAAAGACTTGCAGCAAAAATATTGAAATGTGGTTTAGATAAAGTATGGATTGATCCTAATGATGAAAAGGTTAGGAAAGCAATAACTCGGTCTGATATAAGAAGATTTATTAAAGAAGGTTCAATCAAAAAAATCAAAGTTAAAAAAATCAAAGTTAAAAAAAAGAAGAAAAAACAAAGAGCAGGAAGTAGAAAAGGTAAGTTTACTGCAAGAACAGGTAAAAAAACAGCATGGTTAAAAATAGTAAGACCACAAAGAAGATTATTGAAGAAATTGAAAGATGAAAATAAAATTGATATAAAGTATTATAGAAAAGTGTATCTTTTAATAAAAGGTGGTAAATTTAGAACAAAAAAGCACATGTTATCTTACTTAAAAGAAAATAATATTATGATTAAAGGTGAAAAGAAATGATGTTTAGAAGACGGAGAGAGAAGAAAACAAATTATAGAAGAAGATTAGGTCTTGTAAAATCAGGAAGAACGAGATTAGTAATAAGAAAATCTCTTAAAAATATGGTAATACAATTTATAGATTATAATGAAAAAGGAGATCAAACATTATTAACAGTAAACTCAAAATTATTGAAAAAGAAAGGATGGAAATATTCAACTGGTAATGTTCCATCATCATATTTATTAGGATTATTAGCAGGAACAATGGCAAAGAAAAAAAATATTACTGATGCAATACTTGATATTGGTCTACAAAGAAGTACAAAAGGATCAAGAATTTATGCTGCACTTAAAGGTGTTATTGATGCAGGAGTAAATGTGCCTGCTGATGAAAGCATATTTCCATCAGAAGAAAGAATAAAAGGAAAACATATTTCAGATTACACATCAAAGGCATCTGGTAATCAATTTTCAAAACTAAAGCCTACAGATATTGAGGCAAATTTTAATGAAACTAAAGAGAGGATTTTAAATGAAGTCTAAAAAGCATATAGAAACAAAACAAGAGCAAGATAAAGAAGAATCAATTGATGTTTCAGATAGTCAAATTGCTACACAAAAAGTTGTTACTATACCTGAAGACTGGACTCCAAAAACAAGATTAGGAAAAATGGTAGCAGAAGGAAAAATTACTTCAATGGATCAAGTATTTGAAAAAGGATTAAAAGTAAGTGAACCTGAAATAATTGATGCACTTGTTCCAGATCTTGAGCATGAAATAATTTATATTGGTGGATCTTCTGGTAAAGGTGGAGGAATAAAGAGAACTATATCGCGAAGAACAACTAGAATGCATAAATCTGGAAGAAGATATAGAGTTAGTGTAATGATAGTAGTTGGTAATAAAAACGGTTATGTTGGATTTGGAAAATCATCAGGACCTCCTTCAAAACACAGAGATGTTATTAATAAAGCTCTTCGTAATGCTAAGCTTAATTTAATGCAAATAAGACGTGGATGCGGTTCTTGGGAATGTGCATGTAGAGGATATCATAGTATTCCTTTTGGAGTCAGTGGAAAAGCTGGATCAGTCTCAGTAGAATTATTCCCTGCACCAAAAGGTATTGGTCTTGTCGTATCAGATGAAGCAAAGAAGATCTTTAAACTTGCAGGTATAAAAGATGTTTGGATAAAATCTCGTGGTAATACAGGTATGAGAATAAATGTTGTAAGAGCAATCTTTGATGCATTTAAAAAACTTGGAGGATTTAAGATTGATGATACTATAATTGAAAATACAGGATTGAAAACAGGTAAGGTGCAGTAAAATGTATGCAGTTATATTATTAAGAAGCTTAATAGGAAAGAATTATAAAATAAGAGACACATTAAAAATGCTAAATTTAACTAGAAAAAATCATTGTGTACTTATACCTGAAAATAATCCTGTTTATAATGGTATGTTAAATAAAGTTAGAGATGTTGTTACATGGGGAGAGATAAATGATGAAACTCTTCGAAAATTAATTGAAAAAAGAGGAAGAAAAAAAGGAAATATTAGATTAACTAAAGAAGAAGCTGAGATAGAATTTAATATAATTAAAGAAGGAAAAAAATCTTCTAACATTAAAAAAGTTTTTAGATTAACACCACCTTCAAAAGGATTTAAAAGATCAATTAAACAGCATTATCCAAAAGGAGAATTAGGTTACAGAGGAGAAAAAATAAATGAATTATTAATGAGGATGATTTAATGGAGAAAATTATTAAATCATTATTATCTGAAAGAATGGATTGTGGTGAGGTAAGACACTGTGGTCATACTTATTATTATAAAAATAAAGATGGAAATGTAGAAAGAATAAGTGTTGATAAAGCAAACAAGATAATGTATAATAAGTGATTTTATGACAGTAAGAAGGAGAAAAAAGGTTGTAAAACAAAGAGGAAGCAAGACTCATGGGTGGGGATCTAAGAAAAAGCATAGAGGAGCAGGATCTAGAGGAGGTCGTGGAAATGCTGGACTTATGAAACATAAAAAGACATGGATGGTAGTAAATCAACCCAGTCATTTTGGAAGAACAGGATTCATAGTTCCAAAAAAGAAAAAAGAAAAAGCAATAACATTAAGGGACATATCTTTAATTATTGAAAAATTAGGATTAAAAGAATTTGATGCTTCTAAATTTGGATTTGATAAAATATTATCAAATGGAAAACTAACAATATCTGGATTGACAATTAAAGCTAAGAAATTTTCTGCAAAAGCAAAGCAGAAAATAGAGGAAATGGGCGGAAAAGTAATAGAGGGTTAAAATGAATTTTGAAATCTGGAAATTAGCAGAAAAGTTGCCAAGCATAGAAAGACCAATTGGTAAAATTAGTTTAAAAGAAAAAGCAAAATGGACAGTATTAATTCTTTCATTATATTTTTTAATGGGATCTCTTATTATTTGGGGAATAGATAAAGGTGCAGTGTCACATTTTCAGTTTTTAGAAGTTGTATTTGGTTCAGCAATGGGTTCTCTTATAACACTAGGTATTGGACCAATTGTAACTGCATCTATTATATTACAGTTGCTGGTTGGTTCAAAACTTATTAACTGGAATCTTCAAGATGCTGCAGATAAAGCAAAGTTTATGGGAACTCAGAAAATACTTGCTATATTATTTTGTTTTATAGAAGGAATTGCTTATGTTGTTGGTGGCGCTGTTCCACCTGCAGGTGGAGGAGCATTAATGGCTTTAGCAATTATATTTCAATTAGCTCTTGGTGGTATTATAATAATGTACTTAGATGAACTTTCAACAAAATGGGGTATTGGTTCTGGTATATCATTATTTATTGCAGCTGGTGTTTCAAAAAGAATAATAATAAGAATATTTTCTTTACCTATTAAAGATTCAAGCGGTGGTATAGTAGCAACATTTATTTCATTACTTGGTCAAGGAAATCCAATACAAGCAACATTGTCATTATTACCATTAGTATCATTAATAGTTGTCTTGCTGATAGTAACATTTGCACAAAACTTAAGAGTTGAGATTCCACTATCATTTGTTCTTCCATTTGGAAAATTTGCTTCGAGAAGATGGCCACTGAAGTTTATCTATACTTCTAATATACCAGTTATATTAGCAGCTGCAGTAATAGCTAATTTACAAGTATTTGGAAGAATAATGTATTCAAAAGGTATAAGCTTATTTGGTACTTATGATCTTTCTACTGGTAGACCAACAGGTGGATTAATGTTTTATTTGACAAGTCCACAAAATTATAGTCTTATTGTTATTGTTGTTCTTGGTGCATTAATTGCATTATTATTTGCATTTTTAGCTATTAAGACATGGAGGAAAAACGCTTTCAGATTTTCTGTAATAGGTTTTATTATAGGAAGTATAATTGGATATTTAATAGTAATTTCTCTTTCAAGTTTGCCAGAATTATTATTAAGTGATGTTATAAGATCAATAACCTATATGTTGGCAATGATAATTGGTGCAATAATATTCTCAAAATTTTGGGTAATGACATCAGGAATGGATGCAAAATCAGTTGCTTCTCAATTCCAATCTTCTGCAATTTCAATTCCTGGATTTAGAAGAGATCCAAGAATTATTGAAAAAGTATTACAAAGATATATACCAGCATTAACAGTTATGGGAGGAGCATTTGTAGGATTTTTAGCTGGATTTGCAGACTTAAGCTCAGCAATTGGATCTGGTACAGGAATATTATTAACTGTTATGATAATTCAACAAATGTATGATCAAATATATCAAAATCATGCTGATGAAATACCTGAATCTATTAAGAAAATAATGGGTGACTAAGTGAATATTATATTTTTAGGACCACCTGGATCAGGAAAAGGAACATATTCTTCTAGAATTAAAGATATATTACATATTCCTCATATTTCTACAGGAGATATTCTTAGAAATGAAATAAAGAATAATACTGAAATTGGAAAAAAAGCAAAAGAATATTGTGATAAAGGTGAGCTAGTTCCTGATGACATAATTTTAGAAATTTTGAAAAAGAGATTGTCTCAAGAAGATGCAAAAAATGGTTTTATTTTAGATGGATTTCCTAGAACAATCTCACAAGCACAAAGTCTAGAAAAATTTGCAAAAATCGATGTTGCTTTAAATCTAGTTATACCTGAAGATATATTGATTGAGAAACTTACTTCAAGAAGAGTATGTGAAAAATGTGGCGCTATTTATAATATTGCTAATATAAACAGAAACGGAATTAAAATGCCTCCAATGTTACCAGAAAAACCTGGAATTTGTGATAAATGTGGGGGTAAACTTATTCAAAGAAGAGATGATAAAGAGGAAATTATTAAGGATAGATTAAAAGTTTACAAAGAACAAACAGAACCATTAATTAAATATTATAGAGATAAAGGAATTTTAGTAGATGTTAAAATTCATGGACCACCTGAAATCATGGTTCCAGAAATTTTAAAAATATTAGAAAACAAGTGATGTTATGGCATATTATTCATTCCTAACAACATTGTTCAATCCAATATTGGGATATCCAAAACCAATTGCAGAACTAATAGTAGCTGCAGTATTCATATTAATTGTTACACTATTTTACAAATTTTTAGTAAACAATAAGCAAATGAAAGAACTAAGAGAAAAACAAAAAGAAATTCAATTAAAAATAAAACAAAGTAATCCAGATTCAGGTGAAGTTAAAGATTTAACAAAGCAAATGCTTAAGCTAAGTAATAAACAGATGAAAATGAATTTAAAGCCTATGATATTAACATTTATATTTATATTATTACTTGTATTACCATGGTTACAAGTTGCATTTAGAGGAACAGTTGCAATTTTGCCATTTAAATTACCTATAATAGGAAATAGTGCTGGTTGGCTTTTATGGTACTTTATATGTTCAGTTCCATTAAATCAATTGTTTAGAAAACTATTAGGGGTTATGTAAATGAAAAGATCACAACAAAGAAAAATAAAGAGAAAGGTTAGAACACCTGGAAATAGAACAGTAGTTCATTTTAAAAAGAAAAAACCAAATTATATGCACTGTGGAAAATGTGGTAAAAAAATAGTAAGAGCAAGGTTAATTGTTTCAAGATTAAGAAAATTGCCTAAAGTTCAAAGAAGACCTGAGCGGCCTTATCCAGAATTATGTTCAAAATGCATGAGAGAAAAAATAAAGGAGAGATTGAAATGATGCTAGAAAAAGGTAGAATTTGTTTGAAAATTGCAGGCAGAGAAGCAGGAAAATATTGTGTAGTTGTAGAACCACAGAATACATCATTTGTATTAATAACAGGGCCAAAAACAATTACAAGAATAAAGAGGAGAAAATGTAATGTCTTACATTTAGAACCTACAGAGCATAAATTAGATATTGGTTCTGGAACTGATTTAGAAATTGAAAATGCGTGGAAAAATTCTGGTTTAATTGAAAAATTAAATATAAAATTGCCAAGATTTAGGGAACCTAAAGAAGAATCTAAAAAATAATTTTTAAATTTCAATGGTTTCTGTCCATTCTACTGGTTCTAGTTCATTTATTCCAAGATGATTAAGTTCTTCTATTGCAGAATCTTTTATTATGTTTTTATAGAATAAAATTCCTGAACAATCTATAAATTTCCCCCAGCCATTTGATTCTAATTTATGAACTATGTCATTTAATCTCTTGACATCATCTTGGAAATCTATAAAATCTAAGTTTAGTTCTATCATATG
>JAGGXH010000004.1 GCA_021163145.1 Candidatus Aenigmatarchaeota archaeon
AACACTTGCAGATTACACAGTGCACTTGGATATAAAACACCAGAGGAAATATGGGAAAAAGGCAGAGAATAAAAGATTCTTTAACCCTAACATTGGTGATGTCCAAGTTAGGGGGTCGTTATAACGACCCCCTAACACTAACAGTGTCCAAAATTTGGGAGCATCCCACTTTTTTTAGAAAAAAATAATAACAAGAACAATTTACTAGTATATATTTCTACGGTGTTCATAAAGATTTATAAGTTTTCTATATCCGACTTTCTATCTTTCATAAATGCATCTAAAGCATCTATCGTAGATTCTATAGCAGAATAGAATCCTCTTTCTCCAGGATTAAATCCTTTTTCTCTTAATTTATTATTATGTTCTCGGATCTCTTCTAAAAAAATCTTCACTTCATATGCTCTTTGATTTTTTGGAAACTTTTCAAATTTAGTCCATAAATTCTTAATCAATTCAAGATAATGACGAAAAGCCTCAGGTTCTCTCCAAGGAACATTTGCTGGATTAGTTGCCTCTAATAATCTTTTTGAGTGAGAGGTAGAAGGTCCAAAACAAGATGCTAATCCTCTCCTAAAGGCTAATGATAATTTTGGGGGCTGATATTCTCCCAAAGTGTTTCCGTCAAAATACCAAATGTTTCTTTGCCATCCCTCAGTATCTTGTGACGAGAAAAGCATATGATCAAATGATCTGACATTTCTATAATTACCACTAGCAATAGTTTCAATTCCAGATGCTGCGAATATTAGAGATTGTTGATTAGCGTATCCAACAATAACCTCCTTGCCAGAAAGAACTATGCTAAGAGTAGAATCTAAGATTGCATAAAGAAATAATTCGTTATTAATTAAAAATTCTTTATTAGGATGCTCAAAAACAAAATAAACTCCTTGCACTGGATAATTTATTAATTCATCAATAACTGTGTCAAAATTATCTTGATTTAATATAACATCCGGCCCAAGTGCTAACGTTGTAAATACATTTCTGTCAGTAACTTCCGAAGAGCCAGTTTCAGCAATTTTATATTGCATTTCTAACCATGAGTTATCCACAGAATTTGTATATCGTCCTGGCAAAATGACCGCATCTACATTCAAATGTTCAATTTCATACTCTATTACCCTTTTGCAAAAATTGACAGCATCAAAACTACCTGTTTGAAAATCATAATCTTCCCAATATGGAAATGAAAGAATTCTATCTAAATCTGTTCTGGGCTCATAAAACTGTGGATCAAAAAATATGGCATTACCATGATTCTTGAACTTCTTTACATATTTTTCCATTTGATCTCTATCACAAACTCTTGGAGATAATATCACTCCACTATCTTCATGTTCTCTTAAGAAATCATCTATCAAAGCTAACATACCCCAACCTTGTTGTAATAAAAACTTCATAATTCCTCCCAGTTAATTTTATAAAATAGCTTTAACGCAATCTCAGCCGAAGCTGGTCTTCTATGTGGGCTTTTCTCCAAACAGGCATTTATGAAATCACTAATTGAGTGATCAAATCCTTTATTAATTAAAGGAATAGGCGAGTAGTTTAATGTCTTATTCAATGTTTCTGGAACGGTTGAACAAACAAAAGGATTTTCTCCCGTTAAAAGTTCGTAAAATAAAATTCCTAATGAAAATAAATCGGTTCTGATAGAAATTTTTCTCTTCTCATTCTTTATTTGCTCCGGCGCTGCGTATCCTGGTGTCATGGGTCCAAAAACAGCGAATGTTTCAGTTAAAGAAACCATGTCTAAATGTCTAGCTATTCCAAAATCAATTAAAACAACTCTCTTATCACTTATCATAATATTTTCAGGTTTTATGTCTCTGTGCACTAAATGCTTACTTTCAGTAAGTATAAGTGCTTTAAGCAGGGATTCAATAATAACCTTTACCTCATCTTTAGGAAGTAAGTTTGGTTTGTTTTTGTTAATTCGTTCTCTTAATGATTCACCAACTATAAATTCCTCTATAACGTAAATAATATCTTTCCCTTCCAACTTTAAATTGTTGTATTCATAAATTTTTGCAAAATAGGAAGCATCTAGCTGAGAAGAAATTAATAACTCTCTTAAGGCCCTATCTTGCTCGCTTTTATTAGAAGGACAAATTAGTTTTAAAGCAACACTCCCATATTTCTTGTGCTCTCCTTTAAACACAACTTTTTGCCCACCTCTTCCAATTTGTTCTTTTATATCTATATTAGAAAACAGTGGTTTAATTTTTTCAATAGTAAACAATGTATTATTACTTTTCATTTAACACCTCATCTACTAATAACTCATTGAATTTCCAAGATATGTAAGAATCTAATAGTCCTCTTCCAATTGGCTTTGATACAGTTTTAAAAGAATCTTTGCTTTCTTGAAGTACCAATCCTATCCCAGCCTTCTTACAATAAGATGTAATCTTTTTAGATATATCGCTTGACATCTCTGCCGGTGTAATTATATATGATTCGCTTGTGAACCATAGATGTCGTTGTGCTTGATAAATTGCCCTTTTCCAATTTTCTATTTTAGCTTCATAGACTTCAATTCTTTTAATGAAAAACACTTTTCTTTTTGCTCTAATTCTAATGGTATTATTATAAATATATACTAAACCTCTCTTTGTTAAAACGTCTAATACATTGTTAAATTGACCGGTATGAACCTTAAGAAAGTCTTTTAAATTATTTAAGGTTGTTTTCGTCAAACTAGCAAGGTAAAACATAGCATAAGCAGCAAGATTTGTGAATATGGGAATAGAAGAATATTTTGAAAGAATCCCTACCCTTTTTAGTAAATTTGCTTTATCATAGTATATTATTACTAAATCTGGTTTCCCCCAATTAGTATTCATCTCTTCAAACACTATAAAATCAGATCTTTTATTATTTTTTTTGAAATAAACTTCCTTAAAAGTATTTATTAAATCAACTTCTGAATTATATTTCATTATAATAACCCCCTCCAAGGTGGACATATTTTAGCCCATTTTAAGGTAGATGCCCGCCGACAGGCAGGCGCCCTGTATCTGCATTTCCTTTAGGATTGTCATAAGAAGTAAATATCTGCTCAATC
>JAGGXH010000014.1 GCA_021163145.1 Candidatus Aenigmatarchaeota archaeon
ATATATACAGATGATATAATTTACAGATTGGAAAAAATATAACATTAAAATATTATTAATATCTTATATTAATGTATAATATCCTATATTTGTACCAATATCTAAGACGGTCATTTCTTTTTTGATTTTTTCTTTGAAAATATTGTTTTTAATTTTTCATAGACCTCATGTAATGAAAGTCCAAGAGAGTCTTTTGAATCTAAGAACATTTTATGTTCTTGGACTTCAACTATATCTGGCCTGAGTTTTGAAAGTAAAAAACTATATACAATTTTAACTGGAAAAATTTTACGCATTTATTATAATAAAAATATATGAAATTAAACTTATTAATATAAAAAAAACAAGTGAATTAAATGAACACAAATAAAAAACTTGTGACTAATACAATTTATCTACTTTTAAGTTGGATAGTAATAGCATCTTTTTCATTCCTTTATTGGTTAGTTGCTGGAAAACTACTTTTGCCAGAACAATATGGAATAATATCAACAGCTGTAAATTTAGGTGTTCTATTAGGAGGAATAACTATGTTGGGTCTTGGTGTATCTGTTAATAAATTAATCCCAGAATATTTAGAAAAAAAACAATATAAAGAACTTTCAGCTACTGTTAGATTTGCTTTAAAAACTATATCAATTTCTAATATTATTTTTGCTTTAGTTATTTTTATTTTATCACCGTTTTTAGCTCAAATTCTAAAGATTCCATCAACTGTAATTTATATAATTCCTATAATTATGACTTTATCAGCATTTTCAAATTTCTATGGTCTTGCCCTTCGTGGTTTTCAGAAAATGAAAAAAATTGCAATAACAGAATCTATAGGACAATTTATTAAATTCTCTCTTTCTGCTATTTTGATTATTATAGGTATGAGTTATTTTGGCCCTTTAATTGGTATTTCAATTGGTATATTCATTACTTTTTTATTAAGATTTAAATCAATTTCTTTAAGTTCTATAACAAAAAAAATAAATCAAAAATATATTATTTTTGAATATGCACTACCAGCATTTATTACAACATTATCATGGATTTTATTTATTAATGGACAATATGTTATACTAACAGCTATAAAAACCCCAGAAATAACAGGAATATTTACTATAGCAATGTTATTAACTATGCCAATAATTGTTGTGCCAAAAACTATGTCACAAGCATTATTTCCAATTATATCTCAATTAAATATTGGTCGCAATAAGAAAAAAAGACAATCATATTTAATACGAATGGTATTTAGATACGGACTTTTAATATCATTACCACTAATGGTATTTGTAGTTTTATTTTCCAAACAAATGATTTTGATTTTTTCAAGGCCAGAATATTTATCTGCTTCTAATTTATTTCCTATTCTTGCAATAGGTTCTGTGATATATGGTTGTGGCCAAATATTTTTATCAAGTATTTATGCAATAGGAAAACCAAAAATTCAAAGAAATATTGTTATTTTAGGATCTGTAGTATTTTTATGTCTATCAGCCCCTTTAACATATCTTTTTTCTGCGACAGGTATGTGTTTTACATACACAATAGCAGTTTCTGTAATTTCAATACTAAGTTTCTTTTATATAAGAAAATTCTTACAAATTTCTTTAGCATGGAAAAGTATAGGAAAAATAATTTTTGCTACTTTTATTATTTTTAGTTTTCTTTTTTATATGATTAAAATCACTGAAGGATTGATTTTAGGAATAATTTCTGCTGTAATAACAGGATTAATTTATTTAACAATTCTAATACCATTGAAATTTTATAAGAAAGAAGATTTTGCAATTTTAAATTTTATTGCCGAAAGATCACCGATATTAAGAAAACAAATGAAAATAATTTTGGATTATTTTTCAAAGTTTGCAGTAGAATCTGATTAATAAACAACTTCATAAACTATATTTCCATCACACCCTCCTTGCAAACATTGCTTCGAAACAGGACCATTTTCATAAACCTTTTTAAAATAATCAGGATTATTTTCTAAAACTTGAACAAATCCAACTGGAAATTTTTGTCTATATGCATGTTTATCTATACTAAATTTTTGAACAAAAACATAATTTATTCCTTCAGCTTTTAGTCTTTCATGAACTAATGTTGCATTATTACTTAAAAGTATATCTCTTGAATCTGGTAGTGATGCAAATTGAGCACATTTTCTCTGTGCATTATAAGTTGCCCTATGTCCCCAAACTGTATATAAGGTAGCATTTTCTGGTGTATTTTGTTTTATCCAGTCGCATGCTTCAAAAAATGATGGAGAAAATTGTTTTACAGCTTTCATTATCCTAAGTTTTTGATTTAAATTCCAAAATCCTAAAATGATTACTAATATAAAAACAACAACTGCAAGATTTTTATAATATTTTTCTATAAACTCATAGACTTTGTCTAGATAAATTGCAACTATAAATGAAATGCTTATTAATGATCCAAGCATATATCTTGCTGTATCTTCAGCTCTTGATGTTGACTTGATTAAAACAAAAATAAAAGAAATCAAAACAATTAATAATAAAACATTTTCTATATTTTGTTTTTTAATTATTAGATATAATCCACACAAAAAGAGCAAAGGAATAAAAAATATAGATCCATATGCAAAATTCAAAAAATTAGTAATACCCATTTTCATAAGACTTAGTTCAGATCCAGTTGGTGTTGTGCTTCCTTCGAATTCTCTGTTTGTCTGTACCTCATACTCAGGACTTTTGATGCAATTATTATTATTGAATAAAGGAAGTCCACACATAGGAGTTCTGAAATAATAAAAATTTCTTATAAAAAATGGTCCTGTAATTAATATTAATATCAAAAAAAATGGAATATATTTTTTTATTATTTTGAGATTTCTATTTTTAAATAATTCATATAAAAATACTAAGCCAATTATAGGAAATACAACAATACCAGGTAATTTTGTTAATATAGAAAATGATGCAAATATTACAGATAGAATCCAATATTTTTTTTCATTTTCTTTCAATGCCAACATTAAACATAAAACAAATGAGCTAAAAACAAAAGTAAATAAAACATCTGTATAAAAAAGCACAGAATATGTGACTAAACATGGGACTGTTATCATTATTATAGATGCTATAAATGCAATTTTTTCATTAAATATTTTTTTACCTAAGAGAAAAACTACTAATCCCAACATGAATGTTGCAATAAATGGTGTTAAAATTTTGACTACTATTTCACTAAATCCTATTATCAAAAAAATTCCTGCTTCTAAAATATTCCATAAAGGTGGTCTTGAAAATCCTTCTATTCTAAGATTGGCCTGTTCAAAAGGAGTCCAGATTGGGTATTCTTTATTTTCATATATCCATTGTGCCATTCTAGTGTGGTAACCTTCATCACCAAATGCTATAGGAGAGGTAAGAGTCACTCTTAACTCAAAAATAAAAATCAAAGAGATAATTAGCAATAAAGCAATAAGAAATGGTTTTTTTATTTCTAATTCAATCTCTTTTGACATTTAAAACAACTTTATTTTAATAAAATTTATTTTTATACTCTCTAAATTTATAGTAAAAACAAATCTTATAAGTTTTATTATCAAATATTATTTATGATATAATGAAAATAACATTTTTAATTCCGCCCGCAGTTGGTGTTCCTCCAGAAAGAATATTCGGTTGTAATTATGGATATTTCTTTCAGCATAATATTTTTATGTTGTATCCAGCTGCTATGTTGGAAAAACAAGGGTATGATGTAGAATTTATAGATTGTCCGGTTGAAGGAAAAGATGAAAATTGGTTCAAGGAATTTCTAAAAAAAGATAGATCAGATGCTTATGTTTTATATACAGTATTTCTAGCAGAAAAGACAGACAATCATATATCTAAATTAATAAGATCGATAAGAAAAGATGTAAATATTATTTTTATTGGTCCTGAGCCAACAGGATTTCCTGAAAGATTCTTAAGATTTGTCAATGATGATAAAATTTTTGTAGTAAGGGGAGAGACTGAAATAACAATGAAAGAATTAATACAAGCAATAGAAAAGAAAAAAGAGTTTGGTAATATATTAGGATTAAGTTGGAAAAGAAAAGGAAAAATAATACATAATCCACCAAGACCATTAAATGAAAATTTAGATGAACTTCCATTTCCTGCAAGACATTTAATTAAAAAACCAAAAAAATATTTTAATCCAAAATTAAAAAGAAAACCAAGTACAGTTATGCTAACAAGTAGAAATTGTTGGGGGAGATGTATATATTGCATTCCTTGTTCATATAGTTTTGCTAGAGAAATAGAATATAAAAAATACAATAATTGGTGTAAACCAAAAGTTGGATTGCGTTCTCCAGAAAATATTGCAGAAGAATTTAAGTTAATTAAAAAACAAGGATATAAATCAGTTGCAATCATAGATGATAATTTTGTCAACGGAAAAGAAAGAACAATTGAAATTTGTAACAGAATTAAAGATTTAGATATAGAATGGGGATGCTTAGCAAGAGCCGATTGTTTACAAGATGAAGAATTATTAGAAGCAATGGCAAAGGCAGGATGTAAATATGTTGATATGGGAGTAGAATCATTTGATCAAAAAGTATTAGATTATGTTCATAAAGATATGACAGCAGGACAAATATTAAATGCAATTCTCTTGTTAAAAAAACATGGAATAGAACCAAAAATAAACATATTATTTGGTACATATCCATACGAAACAAAACAATATATAAAGTGGACACTCGACATATTAAAACAATTAGATATAGATTTTGTTTCTTTTGGTCTAGTGATTCCTCATCCATATACAGAATTCTATAAAATAGTAAAAAAGAATAAATGGTTTGCAACAAAATCAGGAGACTTCGAACCAGTAGATCCTTATCAAGAAGGAACAATAGATTTTCCAAATATGGATCATAAACAATTAAAAAAAATGATTAGATGGGCATATAGAGATTTTTATTTAAGGCCAGGTTATATATGGAAAAGATTGAAAAATACAAAAAGTTTCAATGAATTATTAGGAGAAATTAAGACAGCTTGGAATTTATTTATTAGAAAATCAGCATAATTGATAAAATGAAAAAATACCCTTCTGTAACAGTTTTAGTGACAATGAAAAATTCAGTGCATACAATAAAAAAATGTATAGATTCTATTCTAAAATTGGATTATCCCAATAAAAAAATTATGTGTGTTGACGCATTTTCAACAGATGGCACTTATGAAATATTGAAAAAATATGGAAATAAGATTGAACTTTATCAAAAAAAAGGAAATATATCTATTGCATATAATTGGGCATATAAAAAAATAAATACAGATTTTATTGCATTTACTAATGCTGATTGTGTAGTAAAAAGAGATTGGTTGAAAAAATTAATTTCAGGTTTTACTTCAGATGATATAGTTGCAACTGCTGGTTATTGTGCGACACCAAAAAAGGTAAATAGGTTACAACGATTAATTGGGACAGAACTAGAATATAGGTTCAAAACTTTTCCAGAATTTATTTCAAGAGCACCTGATATGAATTTATGTGTGAGAACAAAGATAGCAAAAAAAATACCTTGGAATGAGAAATTAGATGTCACACAGGAGACAGATTGGGGATACAGATTGACAAAATATGGAAGAATGAGATATATTCCTGATGCAATTGTATATCATTATCATAGAGCAACCTGGAAAAATTATTTTAAACAACAAATGAAATATGGAAGAAATACACCAATATTATTTCTAAAACATAAAGAAAAAATAAAAGGAGATCATATATCTACACCATTTATGATGGCAGAAGAATATACATTTTTATTATTTTTATTTTTTAATCTATTGGCATTTTTAATGCATAACATATTTTTTATTATTAGCTTATGTACATTCATTTTTCTTTTATTTTTATATCTTGTAGATATACTAAGATTTTCTAGTAATATTAGAGATATTATTACATATTATAGGATATAT
>JAGGXH010000008.1 GCA_021163145.1 Candidatus Aenigmatarchaeota archaeon
GTTTAAACAATAATAAGTATGATTTGAACTTAGTAGTGTATTCAAATGATTATTTAAATCCAGAAAGTTTTGAACGGAATAAGTACGATCTTCTATTTCTCAAGGTGGATAAAGATGTTCTGTGTTTCATCCGGTCAAAGTAATCTAAATTTTAGGTTTAATGATTTTCTAAAAGAAGGAATAAATATTGGGGTAAATTCTAAATCATACTATGCCCATAGATATGATGGAAACTATGAAACTTTAAAGGAACATGCAGAAAGAACATTAGCAGTTTATAATAAAATAATTGTTGATTATGGTCTTAAAAAAAGATTACGTAATTTATATAATGCAGTTTTTACAGAAGAAGAACATGAACATTTAGATTTTAATGAGTTTGCTAATTTTATCAAATTGTTAGTATATTTTCATGACATTGGTAAAGTAAATCCTGAGTTTCAAAAAATAAAAATGAATAATAATATTTGTGAAGAAATTAATGATATTGATTCCAGACATTCAAGATTGTCATTTATATTAATTTTATTAATGATTAGGAATTCAGCATATTTCAAATTATCCAACAAAATATTAGTAAAATTAGTTAAAAAATTAATTTTTTTGGCGACCACTGTAGATCGACACCACACTTATTTACAAAATTCTAATCATCTGTATAATTTTGTTGAAGAGTTTAAAGATGATTATAAATGTTATTTGGGTTGTTTAAATAAATGTAATATCATAAATAAACAGGTCATTCAAAAAGGGATCAAAAATTTTCATAAATATTTTGATTTTGATAATATTTTTGTTGAAAATTCTGCTTTGTTTGCATTGTATAAATTGATTTATTCGTTATTGATTTATTCAGATGTGATTGCTACATTTTATGGAGCCGATTATAAATCTTACAAACTTAAGATGTTTGATAGTGATTTAAAAAAATCTTTTATTTCGGATCTAGACAACTATTTACAAACGTTAGATCACTCTAAAAAGATTAACAAATATAGGGAAGAATTCGCGAAAAAAGCTTGTCAACGGTTAAAAAAATCTCTTAAAGAAGATAAAAGAATTTTTTACTTATTTTTGCCGACTGGTAGTGGTAAAACATTAACTTCTTTGCGCATGGCTTCAGAAATTTTGGAAGTTAAAAGAAATGTGAGAAGGATATATTATGTTTTTCCATATATAAATATCATAGAACAAACTAAAGGAGTCTTTGATGGTATCTTCAGTAAAAAGATAATCTCACCGATTTATTCTTACACAAATTGGGAATTAGAAAAAAAGACTTCTGAAGGAGACGAAAATAAATACTTATTAGATCTAACAACATTTAATTTTCCTTTTATAATCATGAGTAATGTGTCTTTTTTTAATGCATTTATCAAAAACAGTAAAAAACCTAATTATCGTTTTTTTGAGTTTGCAAACTCAATAATTATTATAGATGAAGTACAATCGCTTAATAAAAAAAAGTGGTTATTATACAACTTAGTTTTAACATCTATTGCCCGATATTTAAATTCTTATATCATAGTAATGTCGGCAACACTTCCTAAATTGTATATGTTGTCCGGTGAAAAGGAAAGAAAATATGTGGGTGAGATTATAAGTGAAGATGATAATGATTTAACTGATTTATTTAAGTTCTTCTCAAAACGTGTAACTTTCAAAATTCTGCCTAATTTATCCTTTGACAAAGACAAAATGACGTTAGACGATCTAATAAATATCATAATTTCTAATAATTTTGAAAAAGTTTTGGTAGTGACTAATACTGTAAAGAAGAGCCGGCAGATTTATGATACTCTCAAAGAAACTCCACCACTTAAAAAATATCAATTACTTCTTTTAAACAGTACTATCCTTCCAAGCAGAAGACGAGAAATCATTGATCTCATCAAATCAGCAGATAAAAAAGCACGATACATTTTAGTTTCCACACAATCTATTGAAGCAGGTGTAGACTTGGATTTTGAAGTGGGATTTCGCGAGATTGCACCTATAGAATCTATATATCAGACTGCGGGAAGGGTTAATAGAAATAATAAAAAGAAAAAGGCAGTATTGTATGTTACTAAACAAAGTGATATTGCAAAACGTTTGTATAGTGAAGATTTTAAGTACCAATCATATGAATATATTGTAAAAAATATATCTAGATTTAATGACTTTACGTTTTACAAAGATTTTACTTTAGATATTATAAGAAGTATAGAAAAGGATAATCAGTTATCGTTGAAAGAAAACCAAAAAGGTTATGCCTTTGACGTTTTTAAAAATAGGTATGAAAATTTGAGTAACGTAGACGTGATTGAAGGAATACAAACAACAATATTTGTCAAAGGAAAAATACCTATAAACCAATCAGAATATAGCAAAATGAAATCGGTTATAAGTTCATTTAATTTGAATGAACTAATACATCCATCTGGTGAAAGGATCTATTTTGATTCTGCACAATTTTTGGATAAATATAAAGAACATGTTCTTAATGTGAAAGACATTAACAAACGAAAAATCAATCTTAAAAAATTAGCTTATTTGTTTTCTTTATGTAGTTTTAATACCAGTTCATCTTCAAAAAAGCTTTCTCTTGAAAGAGATTGTGAATTAGATATTTATTTGGTCAACCTCGGCGAAAATTACGACTATGAAAGAGGTTTGGATGTTGAAAAGGTAACTTTAAATAAAGCTGAAATCTGGTGATTTTTTGAAGTTGGAAGTAATCTATAACCGACCACATCTGTTAGAAAGTTTTGTATATTGTAAAAGAAGATTTTATCTTAATGCGATTAATATATACAATAGTGATGATAAATTAATAAGGCTTGGAAAGGTTTATCATGATCAAAAACAACAAAAAGTAGAATGCTTAATAAAAATTGATGATTTTTCTTGGAAAAAAGGATATATTTTAGAATATAAAAAGAACAAAATTTCTAAGCCTGAGATTTTACAAACGTATTTTTATCTTAAGTTAATTAATCAGTATAACAAAAGAATAAAAAGAGCAAAGATAACCTCAATTGAGAAACATAAGGTTATTTGGTTAGAATATCCTGATGAAGAATATGAAAATGAATTGGAAAGAATATTTAGAGAAATAGAAAATATGAAAGAAATTCCACCAAGGAAACCTAGGAAATATTGTAAGAATTGTTCATTATATGATTATTGTTGGGTGAGTGAATGAGAGATCTATATATTACACGTTCTGGAACATTGAAAAGAAAGGATAATTCTTTAGAATTAATAACAGAAAATGATAAGTGGCATATACCAATTAATGAAATAGATAGTATTCATATCCTTTCAGATATTGTTATCAATTCTGACTTCTTAGAATTTATGAACAAAAAC
>JAGGXH010000038.1 GCA_021163145.1 Candidatus Aenigmatarchaeota archaeon
GAAAATGATATTATTAAAATAACTAGTGCAGAAGGTGCATCTCAAGAAATTGAAGTTAAATCAATTGACTTTGATACTGGATCTATTGAATATAATACATTAAGTAGTGAGACTGGGTTAGGGTTTAAAGGTGAAATAATCAAAGAATTGCCTGGTGGTACAATTAATGAGCGTGATATTACTTCATCTGGTGGAACAAGAACTGTTGTAAAATGTCCACCATGTCCAGTTTGTGAAGATTTAAGAGATGAATTTAAAGATCATTGCGAAATAGATGGATATGTGTGGTTATATGATACAAATTATTCAACATTTGAATCAAATCAACCTAATTGTTGTGGTGATGATCCTAATGAATATTATAAGAAAGAAGAATTTGGTCAAAGAGATGATAATGGGAATATTATTTGGCATGAAGCATGTTGTGACAAAAATACAGATTGTATATATGTTGATGACCAATGTTATTCAAGTGATACTAAGATAAATAATATAAGAATGTGTTACAATGGAAGTATTTATATGTGTACAATTGACTCTTATATAGGAAAACAATATGGTTCATATTGTTGTGCAGGAACAAGTTCATCTCATCAATGGACAAATTCCCCACTTGAAGAAGTAGATTATTCTTGTTATGATAATATAGATAATGATTGTGATGGATTAATAGATATGGATGATCCATCATGTGCAGGAATTGAACCAGATCAGGATCAAACAAAGTGTCAATATTATGGATGGATATTTGGCAGTGTATTATTTGACCAATCAACAAATGCACCATCTGGAGATTGTTGTGGTGATGATATTAATGAATTTGTAAAAACAAGTTATAATAATGAGCAAGCATGTTGTGCAGAAACTCAATGTGCAGATTCAAATGGGGGTTGTACTGATTCAGATAATTTGCTAACAAATGAAACACAATATTTATGTTACAATGGAACAATAAATAAATGTACAAATTCTAGTGATTTAGGTAAGCATGTTGGTTCATATTATTGTGTTGGATGGGGAAATGTATATTGGTCAACTGACAAGGGAAATGAATACGATTATAACCCTACTTATGCATGTACAGATGGATATGATAATGATGCAGATGGATTAATAGACGAACAAGATCCGGATTGTACAAATAATATAAAATCACAATGTACTGATATGGGATATACATGGCTTTCTTGTTTTGTTCCTGAAGATACAACAACACCTAATTGTTGTGGTGATGATCCTAATGAATATGCTGTTGATTTACTCACAATCTCTGCATTTGGATTTGTCATAAAAACTGATGGTGCATGTTCTAGTGATCCTACAAATTGCGTGTACTATAGTGGTGCTTCTAAAACTTATTATAATAAACCAAGTGATTATAATGTTGGTGATTTCGTATGTTACAATTCTGTGTGGAAAGAATGTTCTTCTGATAGCCATATACCTGGTTTGAAGCATGGTTCATATTGTTGTGCTGTTGATTCTTCTGGTAGTTATACATGGACAGAAACACCATATTCAGAAAATTGGTATTCATGCTCTGACAATATAGATAATGACTGTGATGGATTAACAGATTGTGATGACCCAGATTGTTCAGGAACTGCTGCATGTCCATAATTTTATCTTTTTATTCTAAAAAATAACAATAAATTATATGAAAGCAGTGTCTGAAATTGTTTCACATGCATTATATTTTGGATTAACAATACTTGTAATAACATTTTTAGTTATTTACATTAATAATACAAAAATAGATATGAGAGATAAAATTATTGATTCTAATCTAAATTATGTTGCAGAAACAATTAAATCAAATATCTTAGATTTGTATTCATTATCAAAACAAACTGAAATACAAGGTACAATAGCATCTATTGAAATACAAGATAAGAAAAATTATGAAGTTATTCTGGAAAATAATAAGATTATTGTTAAAACCAATGGAAAATCAATAGAAAAATCTATTGATATACCATTAGAAATGCATGGTAAATCATTTTTACCAGCTAAATTAGAATTAATAAGAGAAGGTAATAAAGAAATAATTGAAATAAAGGAGATATCATGACACAAGTTGATTTTATAATTTCAATTGGATTAATAATAACAATTATATCTATTGTATTATTCTATTCAATATCACAATTTGAAACTAATTTCAATCAAAGCAAAATAAATGAAATAAAAGCAAAAACAAATTCATTGGCTAAAGAATTATTTGAAACAGATATATTAACAGAACATGTCTCAACATTAAAAGTGAAATTTGTTGAAACAGGTGGACTTGCATACAATGAAAATATTAAGATTAATATCAATGGAGATGGAAGAAAAGCATATGCAAATTATTTTAATATGAATAAAATAAGCTCAGATTTTTCCAATAATATATTGAATTTAGATTTGCATTTTGATCCATATGAAACAAAATATATAACAATTTATTATTTTGGAAATATTAGTGATGCAAGTTATATTCAAACAAATGAAAACATTAGTGCAAAAATAATTATGTCAAGAAATATTTCTATATTAGTACAAGATAAATGCAGCTATGATTATTTGAGTAAATTATTTGGTACAAAATTTAAAATAGAATCAAAAATTTGTAATGTTGGGAATAGTCCACCAGAAACAACTGTTGTTTCAATTAATTATCCTATGTTAATAGAATCAAATGGAATTGAGGTTGAAAATGTTAAGGTGCTTTCATGGTAAAAGGAGTAATACAAACATTGGAAGCTGTTATTGCAATTACAATTATATTATCAAGTATTATCTATGTGCAAATGAATAATGTTAATGATAGAGATTATTCAGCTCAGCTTAATAATTGTATGGAGTATTTGTATAAGAGTGGGGCATTTTATTTATCTGAATCAGAAATATCAGAACAACTTGCTAATTGTTTGCCATCTATATTAGATTTTACTATAAAAAAATGTAATGATGTTTCATGTACAACTACATTGCCAGATAATAAATCTATATTTTCATCATCATATATAATATCACCAAATCAAATAATTAGTGCATGGGTTTGGGAAAAATGAAAGGTCAGGCATATACTATATTAGCAATATTTTTAGTAGTTTCATTACTATCATTAAGTCTTTTATTTAAAGAAAATCATATTGAAAAAACCAATATTCAAAGTATTTTTTTGAATGTAAAAAATGAAATTATTAAGACAGTTGAATTATCTATTTTAGATGATAATGATATTTCTACTAATTTAGATGATTTTATTTTATTTTTAAACAAATATCTAGAATCAAGAAACTATAATATAGAAACAAAATATACTATAAATACAGATAAAGTTGAAATTTATTTGAAAATTTCAGATAAAAATTCATATATTCAAGACAAATTTAATATCAATAGGAAGATATTATGAAAGGTTTAGAACCACTTATAGGAGCAGTGTTAGTAATTGTAATAACAATATCAGCAATTGCACTAATAATTCAGATTTCTAAACCAAGTATTGATAGACAAAAAGAGATAATAATATTTGATTCTGCTAAAAATATCATGAAATCTATTGATAATTCAATAAAAGATGTTTCATCTGAGGCACAAGGATCATCAAGAAAGATTAAGATAGATATTGTAGAAGGTGTTTTGTTAATTAAAGATAATAAAATAGTTTATAATTTAGATTCACCAAGCCAAATTATTGGAAAAGATATTATTCAACAAGAAAATAATCTGAGAATAATTGGATTAGATAAAAAAATATCAATGGAACTATATTATGATAATATTGATATAATAGGTAATTATGAAATATGGTCTGACTCAGAGCTTATAATAAGAAACAGTGGGATATCAGCAGGCAAGACACAGATAGAAATAATTGCTCAATAACTTTATATATTAATTTTAATAAACTCTTTTTATGACAAAAGGCATATCACCATTAATTGCATCTGTATTATTAATTGCAATTACAATAGCAGTAGCAGCAGTTTTAGCAACATGGGTAACTACTTATACTGAAAAATCATTGCCAACTACAACTTGTGTTGGTGGTTCAATGGCATTTGTTTCTGCAGAATATCCAAAATGGTCAGATGGAAGCATAGTTGCATGTATAGAAGCTCAGTATGTATCATTAGGAGATTTTCAAATAGAAGTTTTATTAAATGATGATACTGTTCAGAGATTTAATGATATAACAGATACATCAATTGCACCAGGTGCAACTGGTTGTATAAGAACAGAGCAATTAACATTTGCCAAATCTGATGTAAAATCTATTAAAATATTAACAAATTGTACTAATGTCAATTTGCAAAGTATATTAAAATAATGGAGATAGTTTTATATGGTAGAAGGATATTGTATGAAATGTAAAGAAAAAGTTGAAATGAAAGATGTTGAAGAAGTTGTAATGAAGAATGGCATGAGAGCTGCAAAAGGGATATGCCCAAAATGTGGAACAAAAATGTTTAAAATATTGGGTAAATCCAATAAGTGATTTTTATGAAAAAGATTAGAATAAATAATCTTTTTCTTTCTTATATTTCTATAATGATAATATTGATATCAATAAGTTATGCAATTGTTGAATATTATACAAATGAGGATTATTTACAAGTTGATATAATTAAAATAGTAAATGGAAATCAGATATTGTTTGGAAATAAATGTACTGCAATTATTGCAACAACTTCTCCTGAAAGAGCATATTCTATTCAGCTTGCTTTAGAAAAAAGATATGATCAGAGACCAACTACACATGATAGTTTTTCAGATGTTCTTAATAGTTTTAACATAACATTAGAAAGAGTTAATATAGAAAGATTTGATGGACAATTTTATTATTCTAATATGATATTAAAACAAAATAAAAATGTTCTTGAATTAGATACTAAACCTTCTGATGCAATAGCAATTGCAATTAGATTACATGCACCAATATATGTCAATAAAACATTGTTGGAAGAACAAGGGCAAAACATTTGTTAAATTAGTTTATCTATAACATTATTTTTTCTAATTAATCTACATATTTCACATATATTTTGTTCTGATGAATATTGATTGTCGCTTAATGCTATTTTTTTAGCTAATTCTTTTATTTTTTGCATAATCTCTAAGTTGTTTTTTAATAATTCTATGTTTGTTCCTCTCATGTTTCTATAATATTGTGAAATTGCTGCTTGTGATATATTTAATTTATTAGATACTTGTTGCTGTGTTAAGTTATATTTATCTAACATTTCCTTTGCAATTAATGATCTTACTGCTGGTAATATTTTTGGTACAATGGTTTCACAATATGGTTTCATATAACAGTGTTATAATTTAAAATATTTAAATCTATATAAATATATTTTTATACTTTACGGTAGTAAATATATTTATGCAGACAATTGGAAGAGCTGAATATGAGAATACAAATAATGAAGAACTTTTTGAAGAATATTTATTTAAAGTATATTATGAAGATGAAGCTTTTATTGGAGAAAAAGCTACAAAGTATATTTATCCATGGGCATACAATGCAAAAAATGGAATTGGAATGATTATTGGAGAAAAGGGTTGTGGTAAAACATTTTTTGCAAAAAAACTTGCACAAGATTTAGATGCAGAACTTTATATTTTAGACAAAGATAATATTGAGTATAAACCTCTTAATAATAATGATAGTTCTACAATAATAGTTGATGATTTACATTATTTTTTGCAAATTCATAGATTAGGTAAGCTAACAGATAATCCTATTTATACAGATAAAGAAATATTAGAAATAATTAAAGATTTTTACAAACAATCAGAACATAAAAAAGTAGTATTTATTTCAGATGATGGTATTTCAGGATTGTACCATAGTTTTGATGATAAAGAAATGC
Source organism: Candidatus Aenigmatarchaeota archaeon (assembly GCA_021163145.1). GTDB lineage: Archaea > Aenigmatarchaeota > Aenigmatarchaeia > Aenigmatarchaeales > Aenigmatarchaeaceae > JAGGXH01. Next base: position 5,868 of record JAGGXH010000038.1, read on the forward strand.
AGAAAGAGTTTCTTAAGATATTCTCTAATTGCATAGTATCTCCAGATGATGCAAAAATTTTCTATAATTTTTTTGATTTAAGTATAGATATTCAAGAAGATTCTTATTCTGCTTATATGAGTTCAATTTTAATCTAAAAGAGAATAATAAATTATATAATTGTTGTAAATTTAGAGATTATGCTACAAAGGAATTATCATTCTTTATTCAAAAAGAATTTTCTATGGATATTCCATATGTTGTTCCTTTATATATGTTAAGGCATTATAGAAGCCATAACTTATCTGAAGTTATTTCTACTAGATATAGAATAGGAAAACTTTATGTTGATTACAATAATAATTTATTATTTAATGAAAAAAGAATATTATATAAAAATCATTTTACAAGCATGCTTCAAGAAAAAATAATGAAAAATGATTATAAAGCTGCAAAAATTGCTCCTATTAGAATTTTAAAATCATTTGCCAATAAACATAGTGGAAAGATTCATTATAATGATTTAGATATTAGAATAAATGATAAGCCAATTTGCTTAGACAATCATGTAAGAATGCCTGAATTTTTTTATAATAATCGGCAAGTATGGAGCATTAATAATAGTTTATGGAGATCTTATTATAATAAGAAAAATCCTTATAGATCTTTAACAAAAATTTTAGAACAATCTAACGATGATAAAACAGCACTGGCTATTATAATTGATAATGATTTACAAAAAGATTAATATAAACTTTAATTTCTAAGAATATAATATGAAACCTGATTGTATTTTAATAAGAATCGGGGAAATGTCATTAAAATCAGAACAAGTTAATAGAAAATGGTCTAAAATATTAATGGATAATATAAAATATGGATTGAAAGGTTTTGATTATAAAATAGAGAAAAGAAAAAATAGATATTTTATTTATACTAATAATATTGATAAAGTTTCAAAAATATTGCAAAGAATATTTGGAATAACATCTATTTCTTTGTGTTATGTCTGTAAATCAAATATAAATAATATTAAGAAAAAAGCATTAGAAGTTGCAAAAAATAAAATAAAAAAATCACAAGCATTTGCTATATCTGTTAAGAGAATTGATTTTCAAGATCTAAGTTCTCAAGAAATTGCTATTAAAGTTGGTGATATAATAGTAAATAAACTAGGATTAAAAGTAAATTTATCAAATCCTGATAAAACAATATTTATAGAAGCAAGAAATGATAAAACATATATTTATATGGAAAAAATAAATTGTGCTGGAGGATTACCATTGGGAACTTCTGGAAAAATAGGAGCAATTGTAAATTCAAAAAAAGCTCTTGTAGCTACATGGCTTATGATGAAAAGAGGATGTACAATAATATTTAAGGGGAAACAAGAATTTTTTGATATATTAAAAAAATGGCATATTGGAAAAAGAATGTTAAAAACAGAAAAATTTAAAAATATTAAAATATCAACAGGTAAAAAAATAAATGATAGTGTTTTTTTAGATCCAACTGTTGCATTTTCACGTGATAAATTAACTCGCTTATACGAGTATATAGTAAATAACTAGTTATTACAACCCTGTAGTAACATTTAAATATGTTACTGTCCTATTATGTATTGTAATATTTGTTATTTATAGTGGTGATAAAATGGTAACTCAACAACAAGTTTTAGATACATTAAAACAAATTGGCTTAAATTTATATGAAAGAAAGCTTTGGTTAGCATTATTAACAAGAGGAGTATCAACTGCAGGAGAATTGTCTACATTAGCAAAGGTTCCTCATAGTAGAACTTATGATATTTTACAAACATTAACTGATAAAGGATTTGTTTTAACACAAAATACAAAACCATTAAAATATGTTGCTATTAAACCTTCAGAAGCATTTGAAAGAGTAAAAAAGAGATTAAGAGAAAATCTTGATATTACTATTCAAAGAATTGAAGATTTGGAAAAATCACCTGTTGCACAAGAATTAGAAAGAATGTTTAAAAACGGTGTACAACTTGTACAACCAGCTGAATTAACAGCATCATTAAAAGGAAGAAAAGCAATGCATAATCAATTAGAAACATTATTCAAAGAAGCTAAAAAATCAATTTCTATTATGACAACACCTAGTGGATTAAATGAACTTTATCATAATCATGGAAATTTGCTTAAAAAAGCAGCTAAAAGAGGAGTAAAAATAAGAATAGCTGTTCCAGCATCTAAAGAACATGCAAAAGCAAAAGAAGATCTTTCAAAGATAGCTGCAATTAAGCATATAAATAAAAGAACAAATGTTGGAAGGTTCTTTATTATTGATGGAAATCATGCAGTTATGGCTTTAACACATGATAAAGTTGATCCATCACAAGATGTCTCATTATGGACAAGATCTGAGCACCTTGCAAGTAATTTATTAGTTCCAATGTTTGAAAACATTTGGTCAGGGATTTAAGTAGGTGTTTCAAATGGTAATCTTTGAGTGCTATAATGAAGATGGTAGTGTTAGTTACCATGAAATTGATGGAGATCCAAATAGTGAAGAGGTTTGTACTAAAGATGGAATGCCTGTTCTTAATGATCCAGAATATTTTAATGAATAATTTATTTATTTTATAAATTTCTATTTAATTTATGTTAAATAAATTATTTTTAGTTGCATTAACTGCATTAATGCCTATTTCAGAACTAAGAGGTGCTATTCCACTTGGATTTTCTTTAGGAATTTCGCCTATATTAATAGTACTAATATCTATTATTGCAAACATCTTGATTTTCTTTCCAATTTATTTTGGCTTAAAGTTATTTTACAATAAATATTTGTATAAAATAAAGTTTGTTCAAACAAACTTGAAAAGAATAAGGAAAAAGAAAAAATATATTGATAATTATGGATTTTTTGGTTTAATATTAATTGTTGCAATACCATTACCATTTACAGGTGTATGGACAGGTACAATATTAGCTTGGTTACTTGGATTAGATTTGAAAAAAAGTTTTATTTCAATTTGTTGTGGTGTATTAATAGCAGCTATAATTGTTACACTAATTAGTTTTGGAATAGGTTTAAATAATTTTCTATATATATAGTAAGTATGCCTAAAGTACGATTAGAATATAAATTATCTGAAATAGATACTGTAGCATTTGTTCTACCTGAACCTGAATTAATAAATAGAAAATATTGGTATTCTGGAAAACATATAGAAGTTAATTATACTAAGGATTATGGAGCATTAGATTTTTTGAAAGAAACAGGTGTTTATAACTCAGAAATAAATGTTAATAATGGGCATGTCTACTTTAATCTCTGTATGAAAAGTTTTCGAGATTCTGAATATGCTGATTCAGATACTATATTAAAAATAATTGATAGAGAGAGGTTAATGAAAGATCTTGAAGAAAAAGGATATGCATTTCTTATGCCTGATAAAAGCAAACTTTCAAGCTTATATAAGTATGAAATAAAGCAACTAAGTAGGTGCCATTTTATTGAGCGTCCAAATGATAAAACTTATATGGTAAATTTATCAAAATTACAAGAATTAGAAATATATGATACATTAAACAAAGAATTAATTGAAAATGAATTTCCTGGTTATTATGCAAGACATTTTAAGGCACAAGAAGCAATTGAATTATGTTCTTCAGACAATGATTTTAGAAAGTTTATGGAAATCTTTAATTGGCAACATATTTATTGCAGAGAAGTTATATATCTTTTAGCTAGATTGCCTTGCCAGAAATTAACAGAAGATGACTTTGTTATATCAAAAACCGGTCCAGATGAGTTAATTCCAATTGGTGCTTCTCATATAAGCTTTAGATTTGAAGATGAAGGAGATATAAGATATTCTATAATAGGAGAACTTGATATTACTGAGGGCGGCTTTGCAGCAAATCCTTCTGCTTTAAAATTAGCACCTAAAAAAGTAGCTTAATAATTATTCTTTATTTTTTATTTTTTCTTTTATTTCATTTATAAAATCTTCTAATTTAATTCCAAACCTAACTTTTCCTGATCTATCACGTATAGCTAATGTTTTGTTTTCTTCTTCTTTGTTCCCAAGTGTTATAATATAAGGTATTTTTTGCAATTCTGCATCTCTTACTTTGTGTTGAACTGTTTCTGATCTAAAATCATCTTCAACCCTTAAATCAGCATCTTTTAATTTATTAGAAACTTCTTTTGCATATTCAATGTTTTTATCTGTAAATGATAATACTTTTATTTGAACAGGTGATAACCATATTGGTAACGCACCTTGATAATATTCAATTAATAATGCCATTGTTCTTTCCAGTGCTCCTATTGATGATCTATGAATTATTATTGGTCTATGCTCTTTATTATCTTCTCCTTTATATGTCATGTCAAATCTTTCTGCAAGTGCAAAATCAAATTGAATTGTAAATATTGTATCTTCTTTACCATAGACATTTTTCATTTGAATATCTAATTTTGGTCCATAAAAAGCAGCTTCACCTTCTGCTTCAATATACTTTAATTTTAATTTATCTAATATTTTTTTCATTATTTTTTGTGATGTTTCCCATGCTTCTGGATTATCAATATATTTTTCTTTTTTATTTGGATCCCATTTTGAAAATCTATACCAATAATCTTTAAACCCAAGACATTTCATTACATAGTTTATTAAATCAAGAACATTTTCAAATTCTTGTTCTATTTGTTCTGGTGTACATATAATGTGTGCATCTGCTAGACTAAATTGTCTAACTCTTATTAATCCATGCATTTCTCCTGACTGTTCATTTCTAAATAATTCTGCAACTTCAGCATATCTTATTGGCAATTCCTTATAACTTCTTGGCCTAGATTTATATATCATAAAATGATGTGGGCAAGCCATTGGTCTTAATGCAAATTCTTCATCATCTATATTAAATATAAACATATGTTTTCTATATAGATCCAAGTGTCCTGATATCTTATATAGTTCTGTTTTAGTTAATACAGGAGTACATATATGTTGATATCCTCTTTTAATTTCTTCATCTTCTATAAACCTTCTTAAAATTCTTTTTATTGTTGCACCTTTAGGTGTTAATAAAGGTAATCCTCTTCCTATAATATCACTTTGTACAAATAAATCTAGTTCTTTTCCTAATTTTATATGATCTTTTTTATCTTTTTCCATAATATCACTATATATTAATAATTTAAATAAGTGTTTTTATTAATATTTACTACATAGCCCCGTCGTCTAGTGGCCAAGGATAGCTGGCTTTGGTACTAATTACCAAAGCTCTGATTTGGTGAAGAGACCAGCTGACGTAGGTTCGAATCCTGCCGGGGCTACCATTTAAATACTTTGGTAGTTAACAAAATTAGTGATAATATGGGTTTGTTTAGTGGAAGAAAAATGAAACAGCAAAGAAAGAAGAAAAAATGGAAGAAAACAGCTTATAAAGTGAGAAAACTAAAGTTAAAAATAAAAAAAGACCCATTAGGTGGAGCACCACAAGCAAAAGGAATTGTTCTTGCAAAAAAAGGTATAGAGCAAAAGCAGCCACACTCTGGAATAATTAAATGTGTTAAAGTTCAATTACTTAAAAATGGAAAAGAAATTACTGCATTTTGCCCAAGAGATGGCGCAATAAAACATATCAATGAACACGATGAAGTTTTAGTTGAGGGTTTGGGAGGATCACAAGGTGGTCCTGTTGGATCAATGCACGGTGTAAGATGGAAAGTAATTAAAGTTAATAATATTCCATTAGAATCATTAAGAACAGGAAAAGCAAAGAAAGCGGTTAGATAATTATGAAGTTATTTGATAAATATGATTTAAGTGGGATAAAAGTTGAAGATTCAGGATTAAAAGATTATATTTGTTTAAAACCTGTTTTAGTTCCAAGAACATGTGGTAGACATGCAAAGCAACAATTTCATAAATCAAATATTAATATAGTTGAAAGATTAATTAATCATCTTTATGTACCAGGACATAAAAGAAAAAGACACTTTATTTCAAGTGGATATTGTTCTGGAAACACTGAAACAGTTTATAAGATAGTAATGGATACATTTGATAGAATTGAAAAAAAGACAGGAAAAAATCCAATTGAAGTGTTTATTAGAGCAATTGAAAATTCTGCAATAAGAGAAGAAGTTACATCTTTTCAAGTTGGTGGTATAATAGTTAGAAAAGCAGTGGTAACATCACCTCAAAGAAGAATTGATTTAGCATTAAGAAATATGGTACAAGGATCATATCAAAAAGCAAAGAAAGCAAATAAAAAGATGTATATTGCACTTTCAGATGAAATTATAAATGCATATAATAGTTCTTCTGATTCATATGCAGTTAAAGAAAAAGATAGAACAGAAAAAGAAGCTGCAAGTTCAAGATAATTATATTGGAGATATATTTATTCTAAATGTATAATTCCCAATAGAACTATTTGGATAAAATTGATGTTTTATATAAATGTACACATCATCTACTGGTATTTCTATTATATTTCCTATTGTATTATTTTTTGTATCATCTGTGATTGTAGTATTAACATCACTTGAATTATTACCAATGTTTTCTATGCTTATATTAACAGTTATTGGTATTTTTGCTTTATTGTCAAGTTTTATTTTAGGAGAAAATAATGTCTCTCCTTGATAACCTGATATACTATAATATGTATCATTAGATGTACCCATTATATCAAGTATAATAGATTGTTTGATTGTTGCATAACCAGTTATTGACCCATAAGAAGTCATTATAGCTGTTCCAATTCCAGTAGTTAAAATAAGTCCTAATATTATTGTACCTATAATTAATTTTTTCATATTATTTCTAACAATATTTTTTAATAGATATATGATAATTACCTATATCAGTGGTGTACTAAGATACTATATTTCCATAGAATTTCCATTGCTTTAACAGCTCTTTGTGGTGATGCATAAACAGGTATTCCTATATTTTGCATCTTCTTTATATGAAGTAATGTAAAATTATTTTTAGAAATTACAAATACAATTGGTTTTCCATATATCTTTGCATCTGCCATGATGTCTATTATATCTGGTCTTATCTTTCCTTCATATACAGAGAGTATAAATATTAATCCAGCAACAGATTCATCTTTTAATATATAATTTATTTTCTTTTCAAATGTTTCTTCATCTGGCATTTTTATTATATTATCTTGGATTTCTATTTTCTTCAAAAGATTTTTAGAATAATCTGCTGACATTAGTTCACTGTTTATTAAATTATGATAACAAATTTTTCCTAAAGATGTTGTATTAGATACAATAGCAATTCCCTTGTGTTTTAATAATGGAAGTTTTTCAAAAGTCTTTGCATAATCAAATAGTTCTTCTATATTATCAGTTTCAATTATATTAGCTTTTTTAAATGCTTCTGAATATATTTGACTTTTCATTGTTCCTATTTCAGAAGTTAGAACAACAATTGGTTTTTTATCACTTATTTTTTTAGCAACTTTTATGAACTCAATTCCATTTTCAATGTTTTCAATATACATTATTATGCATCTTGTTTCCATGTCTTTTCCTAAAACATTTAATATTTCAGTAGGGTCTTCGCTTCCTATTGAAATATATTTGGAAATTCCTATGCCTTCATATGTCATAAAATCAAATATAGTTGGACCAATTGTTCTTGATTGATCAATTATAGATATATTTCCTTGTATTGGTCTAGGAAGCTTTTTTCTTGTAAAAAATAGAAAATCTGTATCCTTGCTATATACACCTATTGAATTTGGACCAATTATTTCTATTTTATCTTTAAAGTGCTTCTTTATTTTTTTTATTTCTTCTTTTGTTTTTTCGTTTTCATCTATTTCAGAAATTAATATGCAATATTTAATCTTTCTCTTCACACATTCAGAAATAACATTTTTTAATTCTGATAATGGCTTGTCTATTATAGCAACGTCAATAGGATCTTCTATTTCTGATAATGATTCAAATGTTTGTTTATGGAATAATTCTGAAAAAACTGCACTTATAATATAGGTATCTCCATGAAAATTTCTTAAGAGATTATAACTTAAATTATATGTTTTACTATTTTCTTCATCTACATCTATTACAACAACTGATTTAGATTCAAATAATTTATTTAATTTCATAATGCTCTATTTATTATTAGTAATATAAATAATTACTCTTCTAGTTTATATACATGGCTTCCTTCTGCAACAGGTTCTACAGTCTTTAATCCAACTTTATCTCCAGCTTTTGCTTCTTCTATATTTTGATGTTCTACTTGCATTGATTCTACTGTTTGCTCAACCTTTTTTTCTCCTTTTTCTATTGAAATCTTGTCACCAACCTTTACAGATCCTTCTGTTACCTCAAGTACAGCTACAGATATTTTTGGGAAAAAGTGTGTTATTTTTCCTATTAATATTTTATTCATAGCAACACCTCAAATAATTATAGTAACTGTTTTAATTTAAAGTTATCTAATTTAAATTATTTACTTTCTAGAAATAATTTTATTCAAACAAATAAGAATATATATGTTAAAAACAATAATCATTTATGATAAATCTCCTTGCTCCACTAAATAAAATAAAACAAAAAACAATTTTACCTTCTGATGTTATAATTATTATGGATGATACTGAAGAAAACCTCTTCTGTAATTGTTTAGATTGTGAAGAATTTTGTCATCAAGAATATTTTGTATGGCATCCTAAAAGAAAATATTAAGTTATTGTAAGAAAAACGGAGGCCATAATTTTTGGTTATCAAGGGAGTGTCGTAGAATTATTAAATGTCTAAAATCCATGGCCTCCCTTAACAAATTAAAATAAATGGACTAGACTACGACACTTACTTCTTTTTCTTTGTTTTCTTTTTACCTTTTTTTGTTTTCTTCTTCTTTGTTGTTTTTTTCTTAGTTTTTTTCTTTGGCATTTTTTTCACTTTTTTATTTTTTAATAAAATTTTTTAACGCAAGTATAAAACTTGCATAAAAATATTTTTTATTTCTCGTATATAAATGTATCGAAAAATTTTTTAATAAAAATTTTTATTAATTAAGAAAATTTTACATCAAAAACATATGAATTTTTTTCATCAAATACAATTCTTTCTACTCTTAATTCATCTATTTTATTTTTTATTGTAAAATTTGATAACTTTACAATTAAACTATACAAAGAATCAAGATTTATTTTATTTTGTAACAAATAAAATCCTTGAAGTTCTTTTACCATTGCTTCTGCATCTGGATTTGTTATTGGACATATCCTAAATTTTACATCTTTCATTATATCTTTATATTGACCACCCATACTTACTGATGCAATATACCCAAAACTAGGGTCTTTTTTAATTAAAACTATTAATTCTAATGCAGAATCAATATATTTTCTAATTAAGACAACATTAACACTTTTCAATCTAATTAATTTTTTAAATTCTTTTAATACTTCTTCTTTTGTAGAAACAACAACTTCTTTATTTTCAGTGCTTAATATAGCAGGATATCCTATTTTATCAATATTTTCTAAAACATGTTTCTCTTTTTTTGCAAATAAAAATGGAATAACAGAAATGTTTGATTTTTTTAGCATTTCAAATGCTTTTTGTTTTGAATATTTTTGTTTTTGTTCTTTTTTTACGATTTTTTTTGATTTACTTGTTTTAGAAGCTTTTTTTGTTTTTTTCTTAGTTGCTTTTTTAGATTTCTTTTTTTTAGACTTTTTAACCATGATTATATATGTATGGTTATCTCTTTTAAATGTTTGCAATATTATAATTTTAATATGAACTTTATATTAATTGGATTGCCATATGATGAAACACAAACATGTAGAAAAGGTGCTTCTAAAGCACCTAATATGATAAGAAACATATTTCCATTATTAGAAACCTATATTGATGGTATTGATTTATCAGAACATTTTATAGAAGATCTTGGTAATTTTTCAAAAGATAATTTAAATGAAATTGATATAAACAAGTTCCCAATTATTCTTGGTGGAGAGCATAGTATAACTGAATGGATGGTTGATAAATTAAAACCAGATAATGTTGTTATATTTGATGCTCATGCAGATTGTGAAGATTCTGAAAAACATGATGGTGTTATTAGAAGAATTGCTGAAAAAGGGTTTAATGTTTATTTAGTTAAACAAGGTTTTAGATGCATGTCTAAAGAAGAAAAGAAATATTTGGATACAAATAAAATTAAAATTATAGATATACAAGATTTGAAAAATATTAAAGGTAAGATTTATCTTTCAATTGATTTAGATGTTCTAGATCCAAGCATATTACCAACAGTTGGAAATCCTGAACCAGATGGTTTGAAATTTAAAGAATTAATAGAATATATCAAACCAATTATCCCAAATTTAATTGGCTTTGATGTTGTTGAATTTACACCATTTGAGAAGGACAATGAAACCTATTTGATTATTGTTGGTAAATTAATATATAAGATTATGAGTGAAGTTGTTAAGAGATGATGATTTGAGAGGAAAATTATATTGGATATGAAATCAGAGGAATCAAGTTTGTACAGGAAAATGGTACAAAAGGTTAAGAAATTCATAAAGGATTCTTAGCTAAAGGTACAATATTAATAAAAATAAATAAAATCAAGAAATTATCCTAAAATGTTTCTAATCCACTAACTGGTGTTTCTTCTTCTTGCTTTTCTTCTGGAATACTAGCTGCACTAATATGTTTTATTATTACAATGTCTCCTACATTGTCAACAAGACTATATGGAACTATAACACCTTTCTTTCCACCAACAATTGAAGATAAAAATCCTCCTCTTGTTGCTTCAATTACTAATGATTGAAGTCTAAATTTAGATAAATTAATGTCTACATCAATTACTTTTCCTGCAAAAATTCCTTTATTTGTAAATACATCTTTACCAAATAATTCTGATAAATTTTTAACTGTTATAGCCATTTTAATTCCCTCCAATTTTAATAATTATTAAATATATACTCTAATATATAAAGTTTAATTAAATAAGTTTAATTGTGCTGAGGTCGCCTAGCCTGGTAGGGCGCAGATGATTATATATGTGTAAGCCTGCTAAGCCTGTTTCCTTCGGGATTCCTGGGTTCAAATCCCAGCCTCAGCGCCATTTTAAATATTTTACTATACTATATTCTATTATGTCTATATTCTATTATGTCAAATACAATGTGCTATCTTAAGAAATTATACTATGCACTTGGTGGAGATTCATATTATACTGGTCCAAGTGCAGAAGAAATTTCTAAAAAACTTGGATTAGATCATATTCCAACTTCAAAAGAAGTATTAGAAATGATGAGGAAAGAATATGATTCTAATAAAAATGTATAAATATTATAAACTAATATATTATTCTACATGAGTGAATTAGAAAAATATGCAGATCAATTAGAATTAAAGAAAATGATAATTGCAATGATGTTAAGTGCTCTAGGATTTTTAATTGCATTTCAATGGAGAGATGTTCTAAAAGAAACAATTGAGTTGTTTTTACCACCTGGAGAAGGATTGTTATATAAATGGATTGCAACATTTATATTTACATTAATTGCTGCAACATTAGCAATTATTTTAGTAAAGATACAAAAAATGAATATCATACCAGATAAATATGAGCCACATAAAAGAATTGCAAAGGAATTAGAAAAGAAATTAAAGAAATAAACTTTATAAATATTCTAATAATAACTAAATTATTGAAAGTGCTCCCATCGTCTAGTCCGGTCAAGGATCTCAGCCTTAGATGATAAGGAGTTTTTTATTATCGGCGAATCGATTTTTGATCCGAAAGAATTGAGCTTTTGCTGTGAAAGAAGAGAGCTGATGACCTGGGTTCAAATCCCAGTGGGAGCACCAATTTTTAAATTTGTGATATAATATGAATCAGTTATATATATTTTATAATCCAATGAGCAAATTATTTATCATAAATGATAAAAATATTAGCAAGGAAATAGGAAAAGTTGTTAATTATATTGGATCTATTGAGGTTAATAGTACACTAAATGATACATTATATCTTAAGAAAAATGAAATTGTTGACTATCTTAGTGGTATTGGAGTAAAATCTGATAATATAAGTAATATTCTTAAAAAATTGAAAAATCATAATCTTTTTATTCTCTAAAATATTACTATTTACATAAAATTTGAGGTGAAATTGATGGCATTAGTAGTTAAAAACGCAGTTAAAAAATCTATTAAAAATATGAGATTTTCAGGAGATTTTTTCCCAGCATTAGATAAATTTTTGCAAGCTAAATTAAAGGAAGCAGCAGAAAGAGCAAAGAAAAATGGAAGAGCAACTATAAGACCATATGATTTGTAATTTGGGCACTTTGCCCCTATTTCTTCTTTTTCAATAATCTTTATAATAATTGAGAATATAGTTACAAATATGCGGGAGTCGCCTAGCTTGGTCAATGGCGTGGGAATGTGAGATATATGAAGACTGAAACAGCTGAACTATGCGATGCATTAATAGGAAATGGTGGATTAATCCAAAACATACAACAAAATTTTATTTATGGAAGAAAACAGGCCATCTCTCACCAAGAACAACAGTAAAAGAAAGAAAATGCATATTATCTCACATCACGAAACTCAAGACCAAGAATATTGGGAACTGAGAAATCCCATTCCTTAGTGGATACGAGAGTTCAAATCTCTCCTCCCGCACCAATTATGCAGAAACATTCTTTTTAAGAAGAGTTACAATATATCCAGCAACCTTGTTTCTAATTAATTTGTCTGGAATTATGTTTAATTCATTTAGAACTTTTTTATTATTTTCAAAATCTGTATTAAATTTATCTGGATATTGACTAATCAAATCTTTACTTAAATTTTTTATCCATTTTGTTCTTATTCTACCCATAATATCACTAACTTTTTATAACTATCAAATATATATAAACCTTATGGCTGAAGGCATTTGTGTTATAGGAATATTTGATGTAGAAAAGGGTAAAATTAAGAAAAAAAAATTGTTCCCAAAGGATGCAGAAAAAATAGCTAAAGAATTAACTAATATAGAAAAATATGATAAAAAAGCATCTGAATATTTAAACAAAAATATTAGAAAAATAGCTAAAGATTTTAAATATGTTAAAAACGATGCAGAACTAAATTCTCTTATTTCAAAAGTTTATACAATTATGACTAAAAACAAAATATCTAAAACACAAAGAAGAGATAGATTAATATCACAATCAGTTTCTGCATATTCTGATCTTGATAAGATAATAAATAGCATGAGTGAAAGAATAAGAGAGTGGTATGGTTTATATTACCCAGAACTAAAAGTAAGTGGTCATGAGAAATATATTGATTTGATATTGCAATATAAATCTAGAGAAAAATTTAGAAATTATACTCAAAGTATGGGTATAAATTTGACAAAAAAAGATTTAGATGTTATAATTGAATATGCAAAAGAATTAAAACATTTATTTGATATTAGAAAAAGAATACAAAAATATTTAGAAGAAATTGTCCCAGAAGTAATGCCAAATACAAGTGCATTGTTAGGCCCAATATTAGCAGCAAGATTATTAGCACATGCAGGAACATTAGAAAAATTAGCTAAAATGCCATCTTCAAAATTACAATTATTAGGTTCTGAAAAAAGTTTATTTAAATTTATGAAAGGTAAGCAGAAAAAAGTTCCAAAATATGGATTGATTGCAATACATCCAGATATTTCAACTGCTAAAAAAGAGAAAAAAGGAAAAATAGCTAGATTATTAGCTGCTAAATTAACTTTAGCTGTAAGAGCAGATTATTATTCTAAGAAAGATATATCTAAAAAGATATTGAAGGAATATAAAGAAAAATTAAAGGAGATTTAGATGAATGAAATATTTCCAGGTATTTTTAAAAAAGATAATAAATTATATACACTTAATTCTATAAAAAATTATAATCCATTTGGAGAAGAATTAATAAACATAAATAAAAAACAATATAGAAATTGGAATCCTATGCGTAGTAAAGCAGCAGCAGCTATATTAAAAGGAATAAAAATATTCCCAATTAAAAAAGGATCAATTGTGCTTTATTTGGGCGGTGCGCATGGTTATACAATTTCATTTCTTTCAGATATAATTGGACAGCAAGGAATAATCTATGCAATAGAATTTTCAGAAAGATGCTTTAATGAATTATTAACAATTACAGAAAAATATAATAATATTGTTCCAATTTGTGCAGATGCTCGAAAAATAGAAGAATATAAATGGATTGAACCTGTTGATGTAATTTATTGTGATATTGCACAAATTGATCAAACAAAAATTGCAATAAGAAATGCTAAGGAATTTCTAAAAAAAGATGGATATCTTATGATTTCTATTAAGACACAATCAATTGATGTTACTAAACCTGCAAAACAAATTGTTAAGCAAGAAATTAAATTAATTGAAGATGCAGGTTTTGAAATTATTGATTGGAAAATGTTAGATCCATATGAAGCAAAGCATGGATTTATAATTGCTAGACAACGATAAGTATTTAAAATTTACTATGTTTAATTATATACATGACTACCTTTATTGAAATACTAAAAAAAATAGAAGAAGAAGGAGGAGAAGGCAATATAAAGGATGTAACAGTTTTTCTTGGTAAACCAGTTCCTATTAGAAAAAAATATATTAACATCACTTTACCAGACAGATCACCTGATTCTTATGATGAAGAGGTATTAGAAACATTAGATAGATATCTTAATAAGGATAATATAATTGAGATGAAAGAAAAAATACTATTAATGCGATTGAATGGTATTGCAGAAGTTCATACTCTTGCACCAGCTTATATTCTTCCAGCATATAGAGTAGAGTTTCTATTCCGTGATAAATCATTTGAAATGAATCCTAGTGAAAAAAAGATTAAAACATGTTATAATCCAGATGAAGAAGATATCGATAAAGAAATTATAAATATTATTTCAAAATCTACTTATCCTTATCTTGATTGGACATTTGAATATGAAATTCTTGGTTAAAAATTATTTTTCTTTAGACTTGATTAGTTCTATAATCTTTGCTTTAAATTCTTCAATATCTTTTACATTAGCAGCACCAGCTACTTCATGACCACCACCAGTACCGCCAATTTCTTTAACAACTTGTTCTAGAACTTTACCAACATTAAATTGCCTACTTCTTACAGATATTCTATAACTACCATCATCTGTTTTTTGATAAACAAATATAGATTTGCTAGGATGTCTATCAAATAAAACATTTGCCAATATTGCTTTTAAACTATATTCAGATTCTATTTCAAAGAAATTTATGTCTTTAACTCCTTTTTTCTCAAATTGTTCAATTAATCTATTAATTTCTTTTTGAAATGTATTATTGATCTCTAGAAAAGTTTTGTTTGTGATAAAATCATCAAGAGTTTCTGTATCAGATAATATCTCAACTAATTCAGGAAGATATACAGTTTTTCTAATTACTTTAATTGCTTCTATTAGATTTGATGCTAATTTTTCCTTTTTAGTTCCTTTGATAGAACAATCACCAACTGCTCCAACTCTCATTATCCATTCTTGGGGATATGAAATATCTTTTAGTAATTCATAGCATACTTCTGATGCAGATTTATATATATTTGGATCATCAAACCTAGGATTTATATGAACAATACCTTGCTTATTTAAGTCATTTTTTATTGGGTGATGATCTATTACAAGAATTTTGCTTTTATTAAATTTATTCAAATATTCTGGATAAGAATCTACTGGAAGATCTACAGTTATTACAACTGGTGATGCTTCTGCTTTACCAAATGTTCTTTCTTCAACATCTCCAGAATATAATTTTACTTTAATTCCTTTTCTTTTCAAATAAGTATAAATTAAAGTTGCAGAACATACACCATCTGTATCATTATGAAAGATCAGAGTAACAGGTTCTACTATATTATTTAAAAATTCTATTCCTTTGTTCATTTTTATTCTTCTCCCATTAACATAAATTGTAATGATGGTTTTGGTGGATTTATTTCTGTGTCTATTGCAGCATCAATTACATCTGCTTGTAAAACAATTTGTGCTTCAATTGTTTTTGGGTTTGCTCCTGTTGCTCCTAGATCACCACCATGAGAACCAACTATATGTACAACTTCTTCTGGAAAATTTCTTGCATATAATTCTGCTGCAGAAAATAAAGCATGATCTAATATGCATCCAGTAAATGTCCAGTTGTTGTTATGCTTTTTCAATATAAAAACTTTCATTATATCATGCAATAATGCCCCAGAAATAATAAAATCTCTATTTACTTTTGTTTTATATGTTTTTTCAAACGTATCAGCTAGATCTAATGCTAATCTTGTTACACTTAATGTATGCTTTATTAGTCCACCTTCATATGAATGATGTGTTCCAATCCATGCAGGAACTTTCTCTAAATCTGCTTTTGGATATTTCATTGATTTATTTGAGATTGAAGCATCTTTTAACATTTCAATTGTTTTCTTTCTAAGATCCTTATCTTTAATTTTATTTGCAAGCTCAATTAATTCTTTCATTTTACAACACCATAATAATATTTTTTACCTTCAAATTCTAAAACATCTTCTCCTTTTTTGAACTCGACATTACTACCTGTTGCTTTTTCAATAATTTCTTTTGAATCTTTAAATACATCATCTAAATAAACAGTTACTTTATCATTAACATTTAATCCCAATTGTTTTCTTTTATCTTGTATTGCTCGTATCATTTCTCTTAATAACCATTCTTTTTTCAATTCATCTGTTACATTTGTATTTAAAATTATTTTTCCACCATCAAATTCCTTTCCTTCACCTTCTTTTGCTGAAAATATAAGATCTTCTTTGTCTAATTCAAATTCCCCTAATTTTATTTTTTCTTTGCCAAATAATTTATTGGCATCTTCTTTTTCTAATAATTTTTCAATTTCTTTTATATTTTTTCCAAATTTCTTTCCAGCAACTTTATAATTTATTTTTACAGAGTAATTTATTTTCTCATCAGAAAATTCTATTTCCTTTACATTTGCAATACTCTTTAATAATTCTTTTAGATTTTCAACAGCAATTCTAACATTTTCATTTCCACTAATTGTTAATTTTGGTAATATATATTTTAACTTAATTTTATTTTCTTGCCTTGCAAAATTAGATGCTTCAACAATATCTTGAATTATTTTCATTTGTTTTTCTAATTCTTTATCTATTAATGAATTATCTGGTTCTGGCCAGTCTTCTAAATGTATTGATTCCTTTTGTTTGAAAAACTTCTGATAAATATATTCTGTTAAAAATGGTGTAACAGGTGCAAGCAGTTTAATAAGTTTTTCTAAAACATAATAAAGAACACCACCAACTTCAGATGATCTATTTCTTATATATTTTACATAAGATCTACTGAAATCATTTAAAATGAAATTTTCTAATATGTTTACTGCTTCATAATGTTTCATTTGCTCTATTTTACTATCTATTTCTGGAATTATACTATTAATTCTTGACAATATCCATTTATCTTCAGATTTAAGATTATTTAGATCAGTTTTTTTACAATATGTTTCAATAAATTTAACAACATTCATTAATGTTGTTAATATTCTAGATTCTTCTGCAATTTTATCCCAATTAAAATTAATATCTATGCTAGAATCCATATCTAAGTAAAAATATCTTAAAACATCTAATCCATATTTTTCTGAAAATTCTGCTGGACTTATTCCTCCTTTTGATTTAGATAATTTTGATTTTCCATGAGCTTCTAAAACAAATCCATGATAAACAACATTTTTAAATGGTGTTTGATTAAATGTAATTACACCTGTAATCATTTGAGAATTCCACCATCCTCTTATTTGATCAGAACCTTCTAAAATTAAATCAGCTGGCCACATTTCCTCAAACAATTCTTTCTTTTTTGGATATCCTAATGATGCCCATGAGCAAACACCAGAATCAAACCATACATCTAAAATATCTGGTGTTCTTTTCATTTTACCTCCACATTCGCATTGTAATTCTATTTTATCAATATATGGTCTATGAATGTCTTCTATTTTCTCTGGAAGTTCATCTGAAGATCCAAGTACTTTTATTTTATTACATTTTTCACATTCCCATATAGGTAAAGGTATTCCCCAATATCTTTGTCTTGAAATAGGCCAGTCATCTAATGAATGTAACCAATTATCAAATCTCTTTCCTGCCCAGTCTGGGCTCCATCTGACTTTTTTGTTTTCTTCAATTAATTTATCTCTGATTTTACTTATTTTAAAGAACCATTGTGGAACTGAAATAAATAATAGAGGAGATTCACATCTCCAGCAATGAGGATATTCATGTGATATTTTTTCAGAATAAACAAACAAACCTTTATTTTTTAATTCTTCAATTATGTCCTGATCTGCATCTTTTACAAATCTTCCAGCATATTTTCCAGCTTCTTCTTTATATTTTCCTTCCATATTTACAGGGGATAGTACTGCTAAACCATTTTCTCTTCCAGCTCTATAATCTTCTAATCCATGACCAGGTGCAGTATGAACCAATCCTGTTCCTGTTTCTAATGTTACATATTGTGCAGAATTAATTACCTTTGGCTCTATATTTTTTTGCAAAGGCAATTCTTTAAATGGACTTTCATATTTTATTCCATTTAATTCAGAACCTTTTACAATTTTTATTATTTGATATTCTTTTCCTATTTTTTGCATTAAATTATCAATAAGTTCTTTTGCAATTATCCATGTTTCATTGTCAACTTTTATATAAGCATAGTCAAATTTTGGGTGAACCATGACCCCTGTATTTGCTAATAATGTCCATGGCGTTGTTGTCCATACAACAAGATATTCAGAATCCTTGATTTTAAATTTAACATAAATAGATGTATCTTTTACATTCTTGTATATTATTTCATTGTAAGCAACTGCTGTTTCACATTTAGGACATATATGTATTGGATATATTCCTTTGTATAACAATCCTTTTTCAAATGCAACTTTAAATGTATACCATGCACCATTCATATATTCTTGATCTAATGTTAGATAAGGATGTTTCCAATCAAACCATACACCAAGATTATTAAATTCATTACTCATAACATCTATGTATTTTGTTGCCCATTCATAACATTTTTTTATAAATTTTTCAATTCCAATTTTTTCAATTTCTTGCTTTGTTTTTAGACCAAGTTCTTTTTGTACTTTATTTTCAATTGGCATTCCATGACAATCATATCCAGGTTGACACCAAACATTAAAGCCTTTCATTCTATAATATCTAATATAAAAATCTTTCAGTATTTTATTCAAAGCAGTTCCTACATGAATTGATCCAGATGCATATGGAGGTCCATCTAAGAAAAAGAATCTTTTATTACCTTCTCTTGATTTTATTACTTTTTCTGGAATATTATTCTCTTTCCAGTATTTGCTTATTTGTTTATCAATTTCTCTTAGATCTACCATACAAATCACTTTATCATCTAAATTTATATAGTTTATATATTAACTGTATTTATGGCAGAGTGTGCTCTCTGTGGTTCTAAGAATGCAAACAGGAAAACTGAAATTGATGGTGTTGTTCTAGATGTTTGTAATAATTGTGTCAAATTTGGAAAAGAAATAGCAATTGTTAGAAAGGGGAATATAAGTAGAAATATTAATAGGTCATTTGAGATAGAAGATGTTGTAGAAGATCTTCCACAAATAATTAGAAAACAAAGAGAAAAAATGGGATTAAAGCAAGAAGAACTTGCTCAGAAAATAGGTATAAAACATAATTTAATAAAAAGAATAGAAGAAGGATGGTATCCTGATAATTCTATAATAGAGAAATTAGAAAAATTTTTTAAGATAAAATTAAAGAGATCTATAGAAGAATAAAAGATATTGATTTATTAATTAAGAAATCAAAATGATAATATGTTTAAGCCACCAAAAGGTACAAGAGATTTAGAGCCCGATGATATGATATTAAGAGATAAAATTATAGAAAAAATAAAAGAGATTTTCGAAAGATATGGCTATTTACCATTAATAACCCCTGCATTTGAAGAATTATCAACATTAACAGCAAAAGGAGGTATCGGGCCAGAGGCAGTTAAACAAATTTATAGTTTTAAAGATAAAGCTGAGAGAGAATTGGGACTAATCTATGATTTAACTGTACCATTAGTACGTTACATAACCACGAATCCTGATATTAAACTTCCATTTAAAAGATATCAGATAAGCAGAGTTTGGCGCTATGAAGATATAAGTAAAGGAAGATATCGTGAATTTTGGCAAGCTGATATAGATATTGTTGGCTCAAGTTCGATGTTAGCTGATTCTGAAATCATTGCGTGTGCAATTGATGCTTTTAAGAATATTGGTTTTAAAAATTTTATTATAAGATTAAATAATCGAAAAATATTGTCTGCTTTAATAGAATATGCTGGTGTTGATAAAAATAAGATTGAAGATGTTCTGAGAACTATTGATAAATTTGATAAAATTGGTAGAAAAGGTGTTGAAGAAGAACTATTGAATATAAGAAAAATAAATAAAGTTAGCTGTGATAAAATTTTAGAATTAATAGAAATAAAAGGAAAACCAAAAGATATTTTAAAGAAAGCTGAAAATATTATTAAAGATATAAAAATAGGAATAGATGGAATAAAGGAACTGAATGAAATAATTTTCTATTTAGAAAAAATGGAGGCAATTGATGTTATAAAAATTGATTTTAGTTTAGCAAGAGGTTTAGATTATTATACAGGACCAATATTTGAAGTTTTTATTGAAGAAAATATAGGAAGTCTTGCTGGTGGTGGAAGATATGATAAAATGATAGGATTGTTTTCAAAAAAAGATATACCTGCTGTAGGAATAAGTTTAGGCTTAGATAGAATTGTAGAGATTGTAAAAGAAAAGAAAATATTTGAGTTACCTAAAACAAATATAAAAGTTTTTGTAATTCCTGTTAATAAGAATTTGATACCCTATGCCTTAGAAATTTCCCAAAAAATAAGAAAAGAAAAAATTAACTGTATCATAGATTTAATGAATAGGAAATTATCTAAAAATTTTGAATATGCAAATTCTCAAAAAATCCCATTTGTAATAATAATTGGTGAGAAAGAAATTAAACAAAATAAACTTCGTCTAAGAGACATGGTTACAGGTAAAGAAGAATTATTAGATATGAAGGATATTATTAAAAAGCTAAAATAATTTATTAAACAAATGTCAATTATTATTTATGTTCTATGTTAAACCCTCGAAGCATATGAAAGAAAATTTATTAAAATTCATAAATAGGACTGGTGGTATTAAATGCGCTTCTAAGTTCCTAAATACAAGTCCCAATAACATATATAGATGGTTACGTGGAGAAAGAGCTTATCCATATAGTCTATGTATAGAAATTGCGAAAAAAATGAATATGAATATTTGGAAAATGCTAAACAATGAACAAATTAAATCTATGACTTCAAATAATTATTGTAGAATAAGACAGAGGATAAGTGAAGAGGAGTTCAATATATTAGCATGGATATTAGCTGATGGGAACATGGGAGGCAAGAACAACGATATTACAATTTCACAACAAAATAGAAAGGCACTCGAAAAACTAGCAATTCTAATTGAAAACAATTTTCAAACAAATAATATAACACACTTTAATCGTGATAGATCAAATTGGAAATTGGATATAGCTAATAGAGGAATAAAATATTATTTCAATTTGCGTTATAATATCCCACTTGATAGGAAGTGTAATAAAATTAGAGTTCCATTAAAACTTTATAACTCTAGTAAAAATGCTAAATTAGCATTCTTAGCAGTGTCCATTGAAGCCGATGGAACTTTTTCATTTTATAGAAGAATAAAGAAAAGTGGTAAAATGTACATTGTACCAAGAGTAACATTTGCAAGTAATAGTTTAGAATTTCTAAAAAGGTGTACAAACATTACTTAATTCTCTTAATTACGATAGTAAAATATATAGAAATAGAGAAAAGTTCAAACTCTCAATATTAAAGATAAATCATTGTATAAGGTTTTTCTTTGAAATATTTCCATTTATGATACATCCAGAAAAAATAAATGATTTTAAAAATTCTATATCTTCTAAAGAGATATTAAATATTATTAGAATTAGAGATTGTGGTAATTTGTTATCTAAATTTAAAAACAAAACAAATAAAACATGGTCAGAACTAATTTCGTGCTTTGAGATATTTAGCAATTTTAATAGTAATACAATTAGAAACTGGTCATATGATTTCTATCCAATACCACTTTCAGTAATTATTTGGTTATGCGATAAATTAAATAAAGATTACTTCAAATATATTCCAAAAGAATTATCTGTAGTTCTATGGGTGCATAATAAGATCTCAACTAAACAGTTTAATAAAATCGCAAAGGTGAAAAAGAATTAAAGGAAAATAAATTTAAAATTAAAAATATGGAAACAGGTAAAGAGGATATAATTAAAATTTAATTACATATATGTTCTCCATTTTCTACTTTATGTGTGCACTCATAAAGTGCTTCTATTTTTCCTTCTACATATATCTTAATTACAAATTCTTTATCTATTATACTATCTGGTATATCATTTAGTTCTAATTCAAATTTACCGTTTTTATCAACAGTAGTTTCTACTTGTTTTACTATCTCATTATTGTAGAATATCTTTGCAATTACTTTAGACCCTTTTTCAACTAAATTCTCATTTTTGTATCCAAGAGTTCCTGTTAATTTTATATCATATTGGGGTTCTATATATGTACATAGAGTTCCTAAACATAATTCATAATTTCCACCTTTATATGTTTGTATATGGTTTTTAGTTAGTGGTTGGGAAATAACAATATCTAATAAACAACCATTTGAATCTCCTATTTTACAATCATCATTTATTAATTTGTTTCCTGATACAAATAATCCATTTATCTTATAATTGTTTGTTTGTGTTAAGAACATTCCTGTCATTGTAGTTGCATAAGATGCAATAATTAATACTAGTAAAATTGAAATACAAAGTACTAATATTTTATTATTCATGATACATCAGCGCTAATATTTAATTCAAACTGCAGCATACCAAAATACTACCATACAATCCCTTTCTTTATCAGATGGGCAAATACAATTGTTACTAGCAGAACTACTATCACAATCAGTATTCATAGCATCAACAAGATAGTATTCTTTTCCGTTAATATTTATATTTGTAACAGGAGCTACCGTGAGACCAGGAGATACTTTAAACGAAACTGGTAATAAACTTGTATGGTATGTAAACGTTCCATCATTATAATTAAAATCAAGAGTTACATCAGTTCCTAATTCAAGTTTATTATCTTTGATGAATGCTGCTGTTTCAGCAATGTAGACATTACCATCAACATTTAAATCACCATCATCAACATTTAAATCACTTTTAATATTTATATTTCCATCTGTATCTATAGTCATTCTTCTATAATTTTCAAGCTCAGTATCACTTAATGTATATTTAGAATTTGATGCATCACTTCTAGTGAAAAATCCTATTTTACCACCATTTTCAAACCTTATCATTGAAAAATCTGTATATTGACTTCCGTCTGGACTTATTACCCATTTTCCTTCGTTTTCATCAAACATAATGTTTTGACCTATTAATCCTCTTGTCCAACTTATTAATGAAGAAGATGGTGCTTGGAAGTACATTCTTCTTACTTTTAGGAACTTGTTTACAGCTTCTATAAATATATTACCAGTGCTTACTAATATATTACCATCTGATTTTATTGTAACATCAATACTATCTGAATCACCACCTAATGTTAAGGCATTACCATTTTGATCATATAACATCGGTCCAGCTGAAGTAGGTCTTGATAAACCAATTGCATAAAACTTTGATCCAACACTTTTTACCGCTTCTACTATACCACTTGTAAATACCTTAAATACAGGTTGAAATTCTGAATTTACTAATGAACCTATTACAAATGCATCTCCAGTGTTGTCACCAACATTAACTCTTAATTCTGTCCAATCATTTCCTTTATTATATCTTGCGATCCACAATGGATCACTATTATCACTGTTCCATGTATCCCAATCATCTCCACCTGAAAAAATCAATTTATTACCATAATTTTCTCCAGTTGCATCATCTTCATCAGTTACTTTTCCTATTCTTAAGTCACCATCTATTACATCTCCATTACTATTTACAAATCTAGAGTCACATGATGCACAATCTGTTGAAGCTGAACATAATTTATTTGCAGGTGTACAAACTCTTGACCCAGCTTCTTTTAATGTTCCAGAAACACTTAAATCACCAATAACATGTGTTCCACCTTCAAAATCACCACCAAAGTTTATATATAAACTATCTGGTGGATTATCATAATGTACTAATGCACGTTGTAATGTTTTACTTCCTTTTGGTCTGCTATCTCTTGTTCCTAATTTAATATCTGTTCCACCTACAATAAGATATCCTCCAGTGGTTAGTGAATCATCTGTTACAATACTTCCTTTAGAATAAATACCTTTTGCAGGAACTTTATCAGCATCTGAATATTGATTTGATACTAACAATGATCCTACTCTAATTTGTTGTGCATCCCAATTATTTGAATTAAAGAACCCAAGTGCATCTGGTGATCTTATAGCACTTCCAGGAAGTGATATCCATCCTTCAGTTGCATCTAATAATATACCATTAATATTTAAATCATCAAGTAATTTTACAACACCGCTTGCTGATTTTAATACAAGATCTCTATTATCATAACTATAAATTGTAAAATCATTTCCATCTCCATAATATATATCATCATCATTCCACATTATACCTCCAATACGGTTTCCTACACTATTTAAGAATCTAATATAATTATAATGTACAGGACTATCTTCTGAACCTCCAAACATCCAGATATCAACTATACCTTTTAAAGGATTTAAGTTCATATCAAGTATACCATTCATTATATCTCCAGTTTGATCTATCCATCTATCTGCTTCTGTATCTTTAGAATTAAATGCATATGCTACACTTGTTAATGGAACTCTTTCATTAAACACTTGTCTATCAATTGTTACTTGTATATACCATGGTTGTTTGAAATCAATATTATTAGGAACAGTTATATCTGCATTAAATATCCCTTTTGAATCTGTATTTATTTTTGTATTAACACTTGCTTCACATGCAGTGCCCGCATATTTGGAACTACAAAATTCAAATGTTGCATCTAAACCAACTTGGTTACTTATTGGCCTATTTGTTGTTGCATCAGCTAATCTTCCTTGAATACTTATTGTATTTGGTATTGATGCTAAAACAATAGAACTAAATAAAAACAAACTTAAAATTGAAAATAAAAATATTTTTTTCATTATATTTCACCTCAACTTACTTTGATATTTAATACAGTTTTTTCATCTGTTATTGATAATCTGCTTATATCAACAATATTTCCTTGTTGTCCTTCAGTAAATTCAAACTCAATTACTACAGTTAGTGTTATAAAGTCAATATTTTTATCAAATTTAATGTCAATAGCATTATTTTCATTTTGGTCAACTATTATATCTCCATTAAAGCCTGTTCCTTGTATTGTAACATCTTTTGGATAATACCATTTAAATTTTAGTATTTTTTTCTTTATATCTTTATCACATCTTTGCCACAAATGCTTTTCAAGATTTATTGGTGTCCATGCTTGTTCATCACATATATTTGATTTAGATTGGATGGTGTAATATATACCATCTTGTTCTACTACAAGCCCACCTCTTTTAACAGAAAATAAACATCTATTTGATGTTCCTGTTCGTGCAGTATCTATTAATTTATCATTACATATTTCAAATTCTTTTTTTATTTTATTTATTTCCATTATATCTAAAGATTTTTGCAATGAATTATATGCCCATGGTAATGCAAAAGCTGCTAATGCTGTTGCAATTGCAAATATAAGCACTGCTTGAATAATTGTTGATGAACCTTTTTTCATAATTATAGTTTAAATTTTCAATATATAAAGAAATAACTAATTATATCTGAAGAGAGCATTTAATTCATATTTAATTTGTTAAAAAATTATCTTCAATAACAAGTCCGCATCTTTTACAAATAAGCTCTCTCATATTCTTTACAAATTCATGGGAACCACATTCAGGACATGTCATAATTATAAAATATTTATTCTGTTTTTAAAGCATTTTTTCAATACAATATATATATTTCTAAATATTGATACGGATTGCCGAGTAAACACAACTTTATAAATACTTTGAAAAGCTACATTTTTGTATGAAAAAGAGAAGAAAGCCATCAGAACCAAAACAAGCAATTAAAAAAATTGTTCCAGATACATCTATATTAATTCATGGAAAATTAAGTGAACTTATCAAATCAAATAAATTAAAAAATATTGAAATAATAATTCCTGAAATTGTAATGGGAGAACTACAGGCACAAGCATCTAAAGGAAGAGAGACAGGATTTTTAGGATTAGATGAAGTTAAAACAATAAGAGATCTTTCTGATAAGTATAAAATTAAATTAAAAATTGTTGGGCAAAGGCCATCATTTGAAGACATTCAATTAGCAAAATCTGGAAGATTAGATGCATTAATACAAGATACTGCTAAAAAAGAAAAAGCAGTATTAGTTACATCTGATTTACCACAAGCATTAGTTGCAGAAGCACAAGGAATACCAGTTAAATATTTTGAAAGTTTTAAAGTTGGAAAAAAAATAAAGTTATCAAAATTTTTTGATAAAAATACAATGTCTATTCATCTTAAGGAAGGTGTTGTGCCATTTGCAAAAAGAGGACGACCTGGGCAAATTAAAATTGTGAAATTATCTAAGAAAAAAATGAAAAAAGAGGAAATAGAAAAAATAATAAAAGAAATAATGGATGCTGCAAGATATGAAGAAAAGGGATTTTTTGAATTTGGAGGAACAGGTGCTAGTATTATACAATTAAAAGATATGAGAATTGCAATTACTAAACCTCCTTTTTCAGATGCACTTGAGTTAACTGTTGTAAAACCAGTTGTAAAATTAACATTAGATGATTATAAACTATCTAAAAAACTTAAAAACAGGTTAGAACAAAAAGCAGAAGGTATAATTTTATCTGGATCACCTGGATCAGGAAAATCAACACTTGCAGCTTCTATAGCTGAATTTTATCTAAAGCGAAATAAAATTGTTAAAACACTAGAATCTCCTAGAGATTTACAGGTTCCAGATGAAATCACGCAATATGGTCCATTAGATGGAAGATTTGATAAAACAGCAGATGTTTTATTATTAGTTAGACCAGATTATGTTATATTTGATGAAATAAGAAAATCAAAAGAATTTGAAATATTTGCAGATCTTAGATTAGCTGGAATAGGTTTAGTTGGTGTTATTCATTCAAGTGAAGCGATTGATGCTATACAAAGATTTATTGGAAAGATAGATTTAGGACTTATACCAAGTATTGTTGATACAATAATATTTCTAAAAGATGGGGCTATTAAAAAAGTATATTCACTTAAACTTGTTGTTAAAGTGCCAAGTGGTATGACTGAAGCTGATCTTACAAGACCTGTTGTTGAAGTCAGGGATTTTGAAAATGATAAATTAGAATATGAGATTTATACATATGGGGAGCAAACAGTTGTTGTTCCAATTGTAAAAGAGAAAAAAACAGGATTGAAAAGACTTGCTTTATCTAAAATAAAAGATGAGATAATGAAATATGATCCTAATGCACAAATATCATTCTTAACTGACGATAAAGTTTCTATTAAAGTAAGAAACAGTGTAATACCAAAAATAATTGGAAGAGATGGTAAAACAATAAAGAAATTAGAAGAAAAACTTGGAATTAATATTGAGATAGAACCTCTTGTTAAAGCACTTGGGAAAGAAATAAAATATAAAATAGATGAGACAGGGTCTTATATAATATTTTCATTTGGTAAGAAATATGCTAAAAGAAATGCTAATATTTATATTAATAATGAATATCTGTTCTCAGCTACAATTGGATTAACTGGACAAATTAAAATAACTAAACATTCTGATCTAGGAAAATCATTGTTAAATGCAATAACAAATAAGAAACACATTAGCATATTTATATAACATTATTCCCAATATTTTTCTATGAAAGCAATATCTGCAGTAATTGCAATTGTATTAATTCTAATAATTACTGTTGGTTTAGTATCACTTGCATATATGTGGTTTACTGGAATGTTTAGAGGATTATCTAATATGATATCTGAAAGAACCAAGCAAGTTTCTGAGCATATGCAAGCTGATTTTAGTATTGAGAGTATATCTTCAGACCTTTCAACAATATATATCAGAAATACTGGAAATACAGATTTAACTAATTTCACAATTTATAAAAATGGTAAAATATTAATTAAAGATAAAGATTATACTCTTTCTACAGATAAAATTAAACCTTCAGATATTTTAGAAATTTATATTTCTTTTTCTATTGGTGATAAGATATTAATAACAACAAGAGAAAATGTTAAAAAACAAGTTGTGATTGAAGTTAATTCTGACACAGGTGAACCAGAACCAATACCTGTTCCAGAACCGCCACAACTTCCAGGATCAGATATTATAATACATCCTCGTTAATTTTAAGTGCAAATCTTTAAAAGTATTAAATGTTATTCTTAAATTCATGGCAGCTAAAGAGGAATATGCAGAAAAAGTCCAAGAATTAATGAGTAACCCAGAAAATATAAGAAATATTGCTATTTGTTCTCATATACATCATGGGAAATGTATTTCTAAAGACTCAAGAATAGCTCTGGCAGATGGGAGTTTTATAAGAGCTGAAGATATTTTTGATAAATACTCTAAATATGGAAAAAAGATTATATCAAATAAAAATGAAACTGTTATAGATATCAGCAAAACAGGCTTAAAAGCATTATCATTGAATAAAAAGACATTGAAAATTGAAGAAAAACAAATACAGTTTATATGGAAACTTAAAGCTGATAAAGAATTAATAAATATAGAACTTGATAATGGACTTAAAATATCTACAACACCAGAACATAAATTCTTTATTTTTGATGGTAAATTTAAAGAGATAGAGGCTGAAAAACTACAAACAGGAATGTTTGTTGTATGTGGAAGAAATTTAAATTATAAACAACTAACTTTAGAAGATATCAAAGAAATTATTATAGAAAGACTTTCAAAGAATATAGGATTTTATGTAAATTTAAACAAAAAATTTGCTTTAAATATAAAAAATAAAATAATGAATATAGGAATTAAAAATATATGCAATTTAATTAATACACACTATAAACATAAAATATTTTATTCATCATGTATATATCATGGACGTTATAGATTAAGGGATATTGTTTCTATATGCAAGTTATTTAGTTTGAATCTTTCTATTTTATATGATAATATTGATACTTTAAATTATAGAAAAAAATTATCAAAAGCTGGCAAAGTTTCAACTTATATGAGATTACCAAAAACAGAAAATGATTTTAAAGATTTCTTCTATTTTGTTGGTTTATTATTTGGAGATGGAAGTAGAACAAGACTTACAAATAATAATGAATTTATTCAAGAAAGATTTATTGAAATATCTAAAAAACTAGGTTTTAAGCCTAGTTTATATAAAACCAAATCAAAAGCAACAGATATATGTAGTAATGGAGGTTTAACATTACTTAATATATTAAATTGCCTTTTCGATTATCCAGATAAAGAGAAATCACATAATATTCATATTTCAAATTTCCTTCAAAAAATGCCAAAATATATGATAGCTGAATTTATTAGAGGATATTTTGATGCAGATGGTACAGTTGAAAAGGGAAGAAGTGCAATATCGATAAGTTTTGCAAGTAAAAATATGATAAAAGATATGCAATTATTATTTCTCAAATTTGGATGCATATCAACAATGAATGAACATAACTTATATATTTCTGGCCAATCTGCAATTAAATTTTTAAATAAAATAGGATTTTCGCTTAATTATAAAAAAGAGAAACTTAAAGATTTGGTTTCTAAATCAAATTCAAGTAAAATAAATGACATTGTACCATTAAATAAGAAATTTTTATCTTCTTTAGATTTGGCACCAAAATATAGAAATTATCAAACTGGAGAAATAATGCCAAGTTTTTTCTCTTTGAATAATATGCTACATGAATGTAATATTGAACCAATCAGAAAAATTGTTGAAAGTGATATAAGTTTTATTAGAATTAAAAATATCAGGAGAACAAGTAAAAAATTCGTATATGATTTTACAGTTCCAGATAATCATAATTTTATTGCAGAAGGAATAGTTGTTCATAATACTGTTTTAACAGACAATCTTGCAGCTGCAGCTGGAATGATGTCTGGTGATTTAGTTGGAGAAAGAATGCTTACATGGGTAGATCCACAAGAACATGAAAGATTAATGACTATTTATGGTGCTACTGTTACAATGGCTCATGAATATCAAGGAAAAAGATATTTGATTAATCTTATGGATACTCCTGGACACGTTGATTTTGGTGCTGATGTTACACAGGCAATGAGAGCTGTTGATGGTGCAGTTGTTATGGTTTGCGCAATTGAAGGTATGATGCCACAAACTGAAACAGTTTTAAAACAAGCATTAGCTGAAAGAGTAAAACCTGTTTTATTTATCAATAAAGTTGATAGAGCAATTAAAGAATTAAAATTAACACCTGAACAATTATTGCAAAGATTGCAAAAAATTGTTATTGAGGTAAATAGATTTATTCAAAATCATGTTCCCGAAGAATTTAAGGATAAATGGATTCCTACTGTTGAAGATGGTTCTGTTGCATTTGGTTCAGCATTGAAAAAATGGGCAATTTCAATACCAGCTATGAAAGAATTTGGAATAACATTTAAAGATATTATTGAAATGTCATCAAAAGATCAAGATGAAGAGCTTTCTAAAAAAGCACCAATGCATAAAGTTGTTTTAGATATGGTTATTAAGCATCTTCCAGCACCAACAGAAGCTCAAAAATATAGAATAAAAAAAATATGGACGGGTGATATTAATTCAGAAATGGGAAAACAATTAACTTCTTGTGATAAAAATGGTAAGCTTGCTGGTATTATAACAAAAGTTGTTTATGATCCACAAGCAGGTATGATTTCAACTGCTAGATTATTTTCAGGAAAATTAGAAAGAGGACAAAATATTTTATTAAATAGAGCAGATAAAGTTGTTAAAATACAACAAGTTACTACATTTATTGCTGATAAAAGAATTGGTGTTCAATCTGTTCCAGCTGGAAATGTTGTTGGATTAACTGGCATAACAGAATCTATAGTAGGTGAAACAATTTCAGATCCTGATAACCCTATTGCACCATTTGAAGCAATAAAACATGTATTTGAGCCTGTTGTTACAAAAGCAATTGAACCAAAATCACCAAAAGACTTGTCAAAATTAATTGATATATTAAAAGTACTTGGAAGAGAAGATCCAACATTAAAAATTAATATTAACAAAGAAACAGGAGAGACTTTGGTTTCTGGTTTAGGAGAATTACATTTAGATGCTAAAGTTGAAAGAAAGATTAGAGAAAAAGGAGTTGATATAATTGTTTCTCCTCCAATTGTTGTTTATAGAGAAACAGTAACTGAAAAAGGTCCAACAATTGAAGGAAAATCGCCAAATAAACATAATAAGTTTTACATAAGTGTAGAGCCAATGCCTAAACAATTATATGAGGCAATGGTAAATGGAGAAATAGAAGATAGAGATATGAAGAAAAAATCTCCTGAAACAATAGAGAAATTGGAAAAATATGGATTATCTAAAGAAGAAGCAAAAGGTGTTGTTTTAATTTATAATCATTGTATATTAATGGATGTTACAAAAGGTATTCAATATCTTAATGAAGTTATTGAGCATATTAAGGCTGGATTTAAAGAAGTTGTTGATCAAGGACCATTAGCAAAAGAACCTTGTTCAGCGATGATAGTTAAACTAGAAGATGTTGTATTGCACGAAGATGCTATACACAGAGGACCTGCACAAGTAAAACCTGCTGTAAGATATGCAATTACACAAAGTATGTTAAGAGGAAAGGCAACATTATTAGAACCAAAACAAATTATAAGAGTAGATACACCACAAGAATATATGGGTGCAGTTACAGCAGAAGCAAGCAATAGAAGAGCAGAAGTTATTAATGTTGAAACAGGTGAATTCTCATCTATAATGACATTGAAAATGCCTGTTGCAGAAATGTTTGGTTTTGAAGCTGCATTAAAATCAGCTACAAATGGTAAAGGATTCCAATCTATGGTTGATGTTGTATTTGAACCTGTTCCAAGAAATATACAAGCAGACATAATTAAAAAGATTAGAAAGAGAAAAGGATTAGGTGAAGAAATTCCTAGAGCAGAATAAATAATATTTATATTAACATATATTCAATAATTTTTATGAAAAAATTGGTGCTTTTTTCATTTTTATTTATATTTGTATTAATATCACAGAGCTATGCATATACAGACAAGGGAACCTATTATGAGTGCAACTCCTGCGACGACTGCGAGGCAGCAATTGCGGACAATACTTATGATTTAATAAAATTAACAGCAGACATCTCTGATTATGCAGGCACATGCATAAACAATCCTGCAAATTTTTCAAACAAAACCTTTGACTGCCAGGGCCACACAATTGACGGGGATGATTCTGGAAATGATTACGGGATTTTCTTGAGTGGAAAAACAAATAATACCATTGGAAATTGTACGGTTACTGATTTTAAATATGGCATCTATCTCTACTCATCTTCAAGCAACAACATAACAAACAACACCGCAAACTCAAATACTTATTATGGCATCTACCTTTATTCATCTTCAAGCAACAACGCCATTATAAACAACACTGCAAATTCAAACACAGTTGGTATCTATCTCGATTACTCTTCAAACAACAACGCCCTCATAAGCAACACCGCAAATTCAAACGGCTATGGCATCTATCTCGAATCATCATCTTCAAACACCCTCACAAACAACACCGCAAATTCAAACGCTTGTGGCATCTATCTCGAATCATCCTCAAACAACGCATTCACAAACAACACTGCAAATTCAAACACTCAATATGGCATCTATCTCGAATCATCATCTTCAAACACCCTCACAAACAACACAATGTCAAACAACACCTATAATTTCTATATTTACGGCTCATCAGTTTCTCATTATATTCAAAGCATAGCTACTTCAAACACAGTTGATGGAAAACCAATATACTACTGGAATTACACGCAAGATGCGGAAATAAATGAAACAACAAATGCAGGTTTTGTTGGCTTGGTTTCCTGCAATAACATAACAGTAAAAAACCTGAACATATCAAAGAATACGGAGGGGATTCTGTTTGTAAATACAACAAACTCAACAATACTTAATAACACCGCAAATTCAAACGCTTGTGGCATCTACCTCTATTCATCTTCAAACAACAACATAACAAGCAACACAGCAAATTCAAACGGCTATGGCATCTACCTCGCTTCATCTTCAAACAACAACACATTAACAAACAACACTGCAAATTCAAACACTCAATATGGCATCTATCTTTATTCATCCTCTTCAAACACCCTCACAAACAACACAGCAAACTCAAATACTTATTATGGCATCCTCTTCTATTCGTCTTCAAACAACAACATAACAAACAACACAGCAAATTCAAACAACTATGGCATCTATCTCGAATCATCTTCAAACAACAACACGTTCACAAACAACACAGCAAATTCAAACGGCTATGGCATCTACCTCGCTTCATCTTCAAACAACAACATAACAAACAACACATTAAAATGGAACGTGGATGATATTAGAGAAACAAGTTCAAGCGGAAACAATTATGAAAGCAATACATTATATCTAAACAAAAATACAGCATTCTTAAATTTATTAACATCAGAAATTGGAAACATTTCAGAAAAAATGTTCTTTAACATTTCACTCAAACTGCCAAACGGAACAGTGCAAAATCTCAGCGCAGTGAATTCGGTCCAGGCAAGCCCAAGCTTCACGCTCGCCTATAACAACACAACAACAGATATTTTTGGAAACATAACTCCTGCAAAATTGGGAATTTATTCAATTAAATTAAATTTAACAGATTCTAACAACAATGAAATTTACCATATTTTAAATTTATATGCAATCAACTCTTCGAGAAATTTCTCAACAAGAGTTAAATATTATCTAAGGCCTGGAATAGGGCCGGTTCACGGGCAGCCAACTGGAAATGATGCCAAGTCGCTTTTGTTCTCAAAACCAACAGGCACGGAAATTTTCTCCTGTAGTGCTTGGGTACAGGCATCTCCTGATGTTATGCCAGCACTTCCTAATGGAACAATACAAAATGCTACTATAAACCACTGGTACAAAGCTAGTGGAAGCCCATACATTGGATTGCAAAGAAAAGTTGCCCATGATACTGCAATGGACACCCAGGCATCATTATCAGCGGCCTCTGAGTACACATTTAATTCAACAACATTCACAAGCATAAACTGGGCAATGAATGACAAGTATGACTGGTACAATCTCTCATTCAAACTTAGAGGGAATAACCCATATTGGCTTTCCTCACCAACAAAACTTTCATATATAACAATTGACTACATAACAAATGCTCCAGCACCTTTAACACAAAATCCAGTGGGACTAACAGTTATTTTATCAACTTTATCTCAGGAAAATCTGAGATCAGCAGAAATAATCCTAGATGGTGAAGGCACAAAAACAATTGAATTAAAAATGCCAGAGTTAGATACGTACAAAGTATA
>JAGGXH010000026.1 GCA_021163145.1 Candidatus Aenigmatarchaeota archaeon
ATATTAATCTACAAACTTCTTAAAATTTTAATAAAAGCATTAATAGTTGCAATAGCTGGATTTATTTTTCCTTATTTAATTAATTACTTAAATATAGGACTTCCTATTAGTGCAGATATAAATACAGGTATTCACTTTGCTTTAGGAGCAATAGCATTATTACTTATATATGAATTTTTTCATTTTATATTATATTTTTTAAAAATAATAACATGGCCATTTAGATTATTATTAAGGAGGAGAAAAAAATGAAATTAGAATTAAGAAGACAATTTGTACATATGTTGGCAATACTTTTTATATTTGTATTTCAATTTCTTGGAAAATGGAACACTGCAATATTGTTGTTTATAGGAGTAATATTGTTTATAATTATTGGTAAAATAAGAACCACAAAGAAAATAAAAATAGTTCAAAAATTTGAAACAAATATTATTAAAAAATATGAAAGAGAAAATGAATTTCCATTTAAAGGAGCAATTACATTATTACTAGGAATAATATTTGCTATATTATTATTTCAAGAAAACATTGCTGTTGCTTGTATAGTAGTATTATCAATATCAGATTCTTTATCAACCATTATTGGCAAAATTTATGGAAAGCATATTATATTAAATTCAACAATTGAAGGTTCAATTGGGTTTTTAATATCTGCATTTATTATTTTATTGTTCTTTACAAACCCATTAAAAGCATTTTTTGTAGCAATAATAGGAGCAATTATAGAATTAATCCCTTTTGTTGATGATAATCTAATAATACCACTAGTAATTGGAGTGTTGTTAACTTTATAAATAATTAAACTAATTGATATTTATGTTTGGCGCACAAGGTGATATAACATCAACAATTGTATGGTTTTTATTTTTTATAATATTCATGTTATTTGCACCTAGATTAATGTTAGCACAAACAATATTAAAGTTAGAAAAAGAAGTAATGAAATTTGAAGGTTATGCAAAAAAAGCAAGAAATTATATTGAAAGAGAAATAAAAGATAAAAGTGCTAAAAAAAGAGTAAAACATTATATGGATTTTTTTACAATAAATCCAATTGAAACAGATCCATATGGTATAATTAAAAAAATAGATCATATTGTCAGAAATTCAGAAGATAGATTAAAATATTTTGTAAATCAATTGTCACCTAAATTATCTACAGAAAGAAAAGAAGATATGAAAATGGCTCTTATTGCAGGTATTACAACTAACCAAATTGCTAAAATAGTAAGAGATTTTCTAGAAAAAGTTAAAAAATATAAAATGTATCAATTAGCAATTTTATTGCAAATGCAATTGCCTCTTATAGATGAAATAGCAAGAGCATCTCTTAAGGCAACAGATGCATTTTTAAAGCAACTGCCAATAGGAGATTCTATAGGACCATTAGTAACAGCAAAATTAATAAAAGGAAAACCAAAACTAAACAAACAATTAGATTTTGCATATTATAAAACAAAATTATTTGGAAGACCTGTTCTAATATGCAAAGCAATGGGCCCAGGAGGAAGACTTGGACAGCCTGGTAGATTTTTAGAAAAATATTCAAAAGGTTATAAGAAAATAATTACAATAGATGCAGCTGGAAAATTAGAAGGTGAGAAAACAGGATCTGTAGCAGAAGGTGTTGGCGTTGCAATGGGAGGAATTGTTGACAGGTATAAAATTGAAGAAGTTGCAGCTAAAAGAAAAATCCCACTTGATGCAATTGCTATAAAAATGAATAATGAAGAAGCATTAACTCCTATGAAATCTGAGATATTAAATGCTATACCAGAGGTAATGAAATTATTAGAAGAATCTATTAAAAGATCAAAGAAAAATGATAAAATAATAATAATAGGTGTTGGAAACAGTTCTGGAATTGGTAATGATGCTAAATCTGCAATAGAAGCAGAAAAAAGAATTAAAGATTATAATAAGAAACTTAAAGCTAAAGAAAAAAATAAAAGAAAAGGATTTTTCAAAAAAGAATAAATTTAAATAGGTTCTAATACCAAGATTTTTAGTGATTATATGGCAAGTTTAAGACCAGCAAGATGCTATAAAAAAATAAAAAGAGCATTTACAAGGTTTTCTAGACGAAGACCTAAAAAAAGTTTTGTTAAAGGTGTTCCTGCACCTAGAATACATCAGTTTGTAATGGGTGATAAAAGAGCTGATTTTTCTATAACATTACACCTTGTATCTAAAAATAATGCTCAAATAAGATCAAATGCATTAGAAGCAGCTAGAGTTGCTGCTACAAAACAATTTTCTAAATATTTTGGTGATAAAGGATTTAGATTACAAATAAGACCATTTCCACATCATGTATTAAGGGAAAATGCTTTAGCTACAGGTGCTGGTGCAGATAGATTTTCTCAAGGTATGAGACATAGTTATGGAAAGCCAATTGGACAAGCTGCACAAGTAAAAACAGGGCAAATAATAATTACAGCAAAAATAAATGATGCAAATAAAATTGATAAAGCAAAAATAGGATTAAAAAGAGCTGGTATGAAATTACCATTAAAATGGTCTATACAAGTAGAGTAAATAATATATCTCCATAAATAAGTGTTATTATTAGTGAAATTGCAAATACAGGAGAATATCTTATTCCTTCTCTAACAATTACATATTTTCTATATTTTTTTATTCTTTTTATCTCGTCCTTTGTTAATCCTCTTATTCTTTGTTTATATATATTTATTTTTGGTATATCTTCTCCTATCATATCATCAACTTTTAATTTTTTAACAGATATTCTTTTGTAAAAGCTTTTTTCTACTATTTTTACATAAATATAAAATACGAACAATAATGTACCTCCTAAAATAGATAAAGATAATAACAACATTTCTTTAAACAATAATGAGATAAAGAAAAATGATAATAAACCAGTTATAGTAATTTTATTTCTTTTTTCATTTATTTTTGCTAAAAAATCATGAAAGATTTTTTTGTTTTTAAATGAAATA
>JAGGXH010000035.1 GCA_021163145.1 Candidatus Aenigmatarchaeota archaeon
ATATTTCTAAATATCAGATACTTTATTTTAACATTATATTTTTTCTTTATTTTGGATAATTCATTTTCTATAATGTTTATATTTTTATCTCCTATTATTAATAAATCCCAATCACTGTCTTCAATATCTTCCCCTCTTGCTACTGAACCAAAAAGATAAATTTTTATATTTAGTTTTTTTGCTAATTTTACCAATTCTTTAGCTAAATTAGATGAAAGATTGTACAGCTTTTTAATTTGCTTTACAATTTCATAATTTCTATTAAGTTTATAAAAGTTCATTTTTCCTTTCTTTTTAAAAAGTATTAATTTTTCCTTTACTAATTGTTTCATATATTTATTTGTTGCACCAGTGCTTAATCCAGATTTTTTCTTAATTTCTAATTCATAAAATTCTTTTGTAGGATTTTTTAGAAAAACCTCTAATAATTTAAATGCTGTTTTATTCTTCCATATTTGTGAAGCTGTTTTCATAAATATGAAATTGTTTTCATTATTTATAAAGATGTATTCCAAATGCAAATTTTCTTTCTTATTTAAAATGGTTTCCAAATAGATTTGAAAATCGATTCTGAATTTTCTGATAGCTTCTTGTAAATCATTTTATCACATATCTACTATTTTTAATTGAAACTCCAAGTGTATCATCCATCCAATGCAGTGCCCATCTATTATCAGCATCAGTTGGTGCAGTAACACAATCTTTAACAATAGTTATTTTATAATTTCTATAATAAGCTGATAAAGCTGTTGCTAAAACACACCAATGTGTACTTATTCCTGTTATTAATAAATTTTTTATTCTTTTATTTTTCAAAGCTCTGTGTAATCCTGTTCTATAGAAACTGCTATAATAATTTTTATATATAATTTTGTCCCTTTTAGGTGCAATTTTAGAATAAAATTTTGTACCTTTTTTACCTAAAGGTTTATGAACAATATAGTATATAGGTATCTTTTTTTCTTTGCATTTTTTAATTAATTTTTCTAGATTTGGTATTATCTTTCTTATTCTTCTTTTTGATATCCATTGTTCCATTCCATTGATCATATCTATTATTAATAGAGCTTGCTTCATTTCAATAACCTTTTAATATTAGCTGGTGTCATAATACCTTTTTTAATCTCCAATATATATTATTTGGTATTTTAATATTTGAATATGAATACAACTCTCCTATCCCATTAGGAAAATATGTTCTCAAATCAATTTTCATCATTATTTCAATTTTTCGTGTGTTTAGCAGAATTCCATTATTTGCATACTGTTTAAATATCCTCGAAATATTGTTTTTCATCTCCTTTATTCTCCTTTCTTTTTCTTCAGTATTATAAGAATTTCTAATCCATTTTAGATCTTTGATTAAATTTGGATAATTTTTCTTTAAGAAGTTGAATAACATTTCTCCATTGATTATCTTAACATTTTCAGGTATATTCAATCGTATCTTATTTGTAGATGTTATAAGGATACCATAATCTGAGTTATATTTCTTAATATATCTTTCAATTTGATCAATTTCATTCTTAGTTTTTCTACCCAAATAAGAAAGCCTATTAGGTATAGAAATAGTTTTATGATATGCTTTAATTTCCACTGGAATCAAATTACCATTAGTATCTTTAATTAACATATCTTCTCCAAAACGATTTCCACTTCTAATAATTGTAAATCCATATGATTTTAAGTATTTTGAAGATATATTTATTAATTTTCTTTCTTTTTCTAACAAAATAAAATGATTTGATTTTTTCTCATAATTAAATCCAGCATACTCATAAGCTTCTCTTATCCCAGAAAAGTAAGTTTTCAAATTAAGGTTTAATTTGGAGCATATTTCATTATATCCTAAATAAATTCCTTTCTTTATGTTCATTCTAATAAAATTTGCAATTTTATCCATACCTTCTCTTTTATTCTTGAACTGTGTATTATTTCTTATCCCATGTATCTTTCTTATATTAGAATATTCTTTACCTATTGAATTATATACTTCTCTTATTCCATTCGGGAAATAAGTTTTCAATTCTATATGAAATTTGGCCTGAATCTGTTTCATTGTGGGATACTTGTCTTTTCTTATTTCATTTTTAATAAAATTCAATATCTTCTCTTTAAGTTTAAGTTTTTCTTCTATTTTCTTTGGTCCAGATTGTATTATTTGTCTGGGATATATCAGCCCACTGAATCGATATGCCTCACTTATATTTTTAAAATAAGTTCTAATAGATATATGAAAATAGTTTTGAATATCTCTTAGTGTTACAAAACTCCCTTCTT
Source organism: Candidatus Aenigmatarchaeota archaeon (assembly GCA_021163145.1). Classification (GTDB taxonomy): domain Archaea; phylum Aenigmatarchaeota; class Aenigmatarchaeia; order Aenigmatarchaeales; family Aenigmatarchaeaceae; genus JAGGXH01. The sequence goes on from JAGGXH010000035.1 coordinate 2,281, forward strand.
TATATTTTTTTGTTATAAAGTTAGAAATAATTTTTTTACCCTCTTCCCTTGATGCAAAACGTCTGCGTCTTAACATTGCGAGTTTGATGCGTTTATTTATAATTTCTTGTTCTACTAATTTATAGTCAAAATTGAGCAACTTATATATTTCTTTTATCCCATGTTTAAAATAACTTCTTAAATCTATGGAAAATTCTTTTTCTATATCAATTCTTTTTGGGTATATTCCCTTTTTAATAGCTTCTTTAACATAATTCAGAATCTTTTCTCTTCCATTCTTTAGTGTCTTGAATCTTCTTCTATACATCTTATCAACTATACTTACTATTTTTCTTTTAATAATTTTAATATATTTCCTATAGTCATTATACCTTTTTCTGTTACAACCCGTGTTACAAGCTCTTTGCCAGGTGTTATATCAAATGCAGGATTTCTGACCTTCAGATATTTTGTTTCTTTCAAACCAGCATAAACTTCTTCAGCAGGTCTTTCCTCAATCTCTATGTTCTTTCTCTTATCCAACTTAAATGAAGTTCCAATAACATAAAATGGTTTTTTATGTTTCTTAGAAACTAATGCTAAAACATAAGTACCAATTTTATTTATTATTAAAATATCATTTTTACTTTTATTCATTCTAATCGAATCTGCACCAACCATCACAATATCCATTTTTGGCATAAAAAATCCACAAGCAGGATCTTCAATAACAACTGTTTTTATTCCATGTTTAGAAAGTTCTTTAGCAGTTAATATTCCTTGATGCTTTGGTTCTGTTTCTAGAGCATAAACAATTATATTCTTACCTTGTCTTTTCGCATGCTTTAAAACTGCTGTAACATCAGAAGAATGACATTTTGTCATTATCTTATAATTATTTCTTATTAATTTAGACCCTTTTTCAGCTAATTTTTTTCTAGCTGTTCTTAATTTATTTATTATTTTATTCACATCTCTTTCTTTTTTAGCTAATTCCAAAGCATTGTGCAATACAACTCCAGTTGGTCTTATTTTTTCCAATTTTCTCTGGATAGAGCCCCATTTTGAATAAGGCTGTGTTTTTAAGAATTTTAATGCTTCTATTGCAATTTGTGTTGCACCTTGTATTTTAATTGATTTTATATTTTCAATTAATTTAGATAATTGCATTTATTTCACCATTTGTTTCATTTTATTTAAAAAATTTCTAGCTGCTTCTATTAAATATATTGCGGTTTCTTCGCTATAAGTATATCTATAATCAGCATCTTCTCTTCCAGATAGTGCAGCATTGAAATCAGAAACATATTTACCCTCTAATTTACCTTTTTTATAGAGATCTTCTAAAACAATTCTTATAACAAAATGTCTTCTTTCTTTCAAACCTAAAGAAAATAATAATGCTCTTGCTGAATGGAACATTGAATAATAAGATTTAATTATAGACCACTTAAAATCTTTTTCTTCTAAAGCAACAACTGCTTTTTCTAGGTCATAGTCTGCTTCTTTAAATTCTTTTTTAATTACATCTTTTTTAGGTTCCACTTTTTGTAAAAAACCTTCTTTAATACAATCTTCTATATTCATTATATCAACTTTATTTTATCTTTTTCAACTCTTTCATAAAATGCAGGATCTTTTTTCGCTGCTTTAGCCCATTCTAATGGTGTATAAAAGGTAATCTTGATTTTTTTATTTATTTTTTTAACTTTGGTTATTATTGTTGATCTTTCTTTATTTTTTGCTATTATTAATATATCTATATCTGATTTTTCATCATTTTCTCCTCTTGAACATGATCCAAATAAATATACCTCAGCATCTATTTTTTCTTTATACAAATATGGAACAATTTTGAACATTGTATTTAATATTTTAATTTGTTTTACTAATGAATTTTCTTTATTTATTTTAATTATCTTTAATCTACCTTTTCTCTTAATAAGAATAAATTTCATTTTTTCCAGTAATATAAGCCATTTTCTTACAGAACCTTTTGAAATTTTTAATTTTTCAATAAGTTCTTTTTCATAAAATTCACTACTTGGATTGTTCATTAAAAATCTCAATATTTTTAATGGTATCTTATTACCTAGAATCATATTAAATTTATCCATAAGTATCAATTAAATATACTTAAGTACAATTATTTATACTTTATGGTTCATTTATTTGACCTCATAAAAATAGAAAAATATATATAATAATTAAAATAAATATAACTATGCTTGGAAGCAAAACCAAATTAATATGGGTAATGAAACAAAAAGGATTTCTAACAAAAAAAGATGTAGCAGAAGCAATCTATAAAACGCCAAGAGAATGGTTTGTTGGAAAAAATGTAAAAGGATTTGCATATGAAGATGTGCCATTATCAATTGGACATGGTGCAACAATTTCACAACCATCAACAGTTGCTATAATGATTGAAGCCTTAGATGTTAAAAAAACTGATAAAATATTAGAAATAGGAACAGGTTCTGGATGGCAAACAGCTATATTAGCACATCTAACAAAGAAAAATGTCTATTCAATTGAAATAGTTAAAGAATTAGTTAAATTTGCAAAAGAAAACATCAAAAAAACAAAACTAAAAAATATAAGAATAATTGAAGGTGATGGGTCAAAAGGTTATAAAAAATATGCTCCATATGATAAAATAATAGTTTCAGCAGCAAGTCCAAGTATTCCAGATACTTTAATAAAGCAACTAAAAGTTGGTGGAAAACTGGTAATTCCAGTTGGTGATTATCAATTACAAGAATTAATTCTAGTAGAAAAAATAAGCAAAACAAAAATAAAAAAGAAAAAACTTGGAAAATTTAGATTTGTAGCTCTTTTGGGTCGATATGGATTTCAGAAGAAAGACCAGAAATAGTTTCATATTCTTTCTTCCAATTATTATACCATTTTATTATAACTATTAATCGAAATTCTTATTAAAAGAATTGAAAAAATAAAAAAATGGAGGCAAAACTCCATTATAATTTATTAAAAAGCAATTTCCACTCATTTGTTCTTGGTCCATTAAAAAATAGTAATACTGGTTTTAAAATTATATGTCTTGTTTTTGTTACTTTTTTCAATACTGATATAAATCTCACTTTTCCATTAATATTTTCTTTTTTAATTAACATATATGGAGCATTTTCTGTTCCAGTATATATATTATATTTAAAATTGCCATTTGTATGAGGTATCTCTATTAATATCTGTTTTCCATTATCAAAGAAGCCTATATACAAAGGCAAATCATCTCTAGTTCCGCCGAATATAATAAAATCTATATTTTCCCACGTAATTGTTTGAGGTCCTTCTGAATATTTTATCATTGGGCCTCCACCACTATTAAGAGGCCTTACTGTATCTACTCCTATTTCAAATCTAAAAGGTTCTCCGTTAATAGGAAAACTAATTTTTCCTGGATATATCTGAGCAAAAACTGGACTAACTATTATAGAAACTGCTATTATTAAACCTAATAATATCGGTATCCCTTTATTCATAAATTAAATTTTATTTATAGATTATATAAAATATTATGGAAAATATTTTTGATTTAACGTCCACTTTTTTAAACATTAAAAATCAATAATTATTATGAAAAAATTGGATAAGAAGCTGTTACAATTATTATATTTTTTAGCATTAAATCAAAAATATATGAATTCTGTAGAAATAGCTAATAAATTTAATATAAAAGGTAAAAAAGTCACAGACAGAACAATTAGAAGGTGGCTAAGTTTTCTGAGAAAAACTGTATATTTTAGTTATTATTTGGATATGTGTGAAGAGGCATTTGGGTTGATGAATGTCTGTATTTTAACATCTATAAA
>JAGGXH010000063.1 GCA_021163145.1 Candidatus Aenigmatarchaeota archaeon
ACATCTTTAATAATAAAAATCTTTTACTTTCTTATTAAAGGTGCTATTTTACTTGGAAATCCTTTTTGTTTTAAAGTTTTTTCATTTTGTTTTATAATATTTTTCAATAAATCTGTGATTAATGTATATTTTCTAGTATTTTCAAGAACCCAATTTTCACCTTCAATAAATATATTTTTTTCTTTATAATGCTTTAAAAAAGAATCTGCATGTTTTGAATAAACATTTGGTCCAATATGCTTATATATTTTAGGTATTTTCCATATTTCAGATTCAAGAACTATAACACATTCTTCTTCACTTGAATAAAAATCTTTTCTCATTAACTTAAATCCATTATCATTGATTATTCTATTAATTGTTTTTAATGTTCTTCTTAATTGAGGATATAATGTATCATCTGTTATTTGTGGTCTTTTAAATTTAATCACATGCCAATTTGTTCCTCTTGATTCCATTATATTAAGTATTTTTTTAGCACTATAAGGAGAAGCATATGTTTTAAAAAATAGTTTTTCTGATGGATTTTCAATAAATCCTTTAGCTGCATGAATAAATTTGTAAAATGTTTCTGGTGAAATTGGAGAAGCAACATTTCTATTTGGATCTACTGGATCTATTAATATCAAAGGATTGTGAAATTCTTTTTTTGGTTTATATTTTAGATCTATTACTTTACCTGCTCTCCATTTTATTGCATCTTTAATAACTCTTTCAAATGTTCCATAATTTATAATTAATAATTCACATAGATATCCAGAAAATCCTTGTGTTTTTACATCTGCACCATAAACATCATGTGCAATACAAAATTGCTTTAATAACCTAACTTGATCTGGAAATTTTAAATTCTTTTTAATATATTTTACATGAAATGGTGTTCTATCAACAGCTGATTTTATTTTAGAAGCATTTTTTACATTATAACAAGGAACTATGTCTAAATTATATTTTCTATTGTTATAAATTATTTCACCTGTTATATAAGGATGTTGTGCATAAGATATTCTATATGATCCATTAAATTTTTCAATTATTTGCTTTCCTATTTCTAATCCATATTGTTTTAATTTTTTTAATGGTAATAATGGGCTAAACAAGAAAAATAAATCTAAATCATTTTTATCTTTTAACCAAGTGTTTTTAGCAACACTTCCACATAACATTGGTTTTGCAAAGAAACCTTTTCCAATTTTTCCAGCTTCTTTTAATAAAGCACTTGAAAATTTGCTCATTTCATTAAAATCTTGTTTACTTGGCTTTATTTTTCTTAAAACTTCAGTATATTTCATATTAAAATTATGAATGTTTTCTTACTTAAATAAATAGTAGTATTTTGACGTATACAGTATATTTATAAGTAGGTTCTTACAAATTTAATGTAAGGTGAAACACTATGGTATTTTATGTAGAAGATATTTTAATGGCTTTATGGAATAGCTTCATAACAAGTATACCAGGGATAATCGGAGCAATAATAGCACTAGTAGTTGGTTTCATCGTCGGAAAAGTCTTAGGAAAAATTGTAAAAGAAATTGTAATAAGACTTAAAGTCGATGAATATATCGGTCAAGAAGAGAAATTTGCATTTAAAATATCAGATATACTATCATTAATAGTAAGATGGTGGATTTATCTAGTATTTATACAAGAAGCAGCAAGATATTTAGGAATAGCAGTAGTAATGCAATTTATTAGCAGTATAGTTGCATTCTTACCAGGTTTAATAGAAGCAGCATTAATTATAGTGGTAGGTTATGTACTAGCAGAATACATTAAAGACAGAATTATATCAAGTAAGACAATTTATGCATCAATAGTCGGTAAAGTAATATTCTTTTTAATGGTATACCTATCTGTTGCATTAGCACTTCCATTTGTTGGAATTGATGCAACACTAGTCAATGCAATATTGCTAGTATTTATAGGTTCAGTTGGACTTGGAATGGCAATAGCAATGGGACTAGGACTAAAAGGTGTAATAGAGAGTGAAGCTAAGAAATATGTTGGTAAAATAAATGTTAAGAGAAAGAGGTAATTTTTTACCTCTTATTTTTTTCTTTTTTTAACTTTATATCTTAGTTATTCTAATAATAAAATATGTTAGTTGGAGATGTAATGAATAAAAATGTTAAAACAATTGAGCCAAATGCAACAATTAAAGATGCTGTTATTAAAATGTCTAAATATAGAATAGGTTCATTGGTGGTTGTTTCTAATAATAATGTAATAGGAATAATAACAGAAAGAGATATAATTTCAGATGTTGTTGCAGAAGAAGCTAATTTAAACAATATTAAAGTAGAAGATATAATGACAAGAGATTTGATCGCAATAACATCTAGCACTACTCTTGAAGAAGCAGCTAAAATTATGACTGATAATAAAATTAAAAAACTACCTGTTATAGATAATGGAAAATTAGTAGGTATTATAACTGCATCTGATCTTATTGCATATGAAGAAAAATTAATTGAACAATTAGCTTCATTGCTAGTTACATCCCCTCCTCCAGGAAGAATTGGTGGATAATTTATTTTAATCCAACTATTATTTTGTTCCCCATTATTATCCAGTATTGAACCTCAACACCTGATTCTAGTTTTCCTTTTAATTCCTCAGGAATTTCAGATTCAAACATAGAATAATCCTCCATGTCCATTACTTGAACTGTGTTACCAGTTATAGCAACAACTTGTCCTGTTTTCTTTTCAACAATAGGAACTTCTATTTCACTTGAAGCAGGCTTTACAATAGATCTTTTTTTACCGTCAAATAAGCCAACTGCTTCTAATCTTGCTTTTGCTGCTCCATGTTTTCCAGCAACTGATGTTGTTATTGAGGTTACTTTACAAGGAACACCATCTATTACACAATATTTTCCTGGTTTTAATTTTTTTATTTCAGTTTTTGTTGTTGCCATGCCTAAATATAGAAATAATTAACATATAAAGTTTACATTTTTTTAGATGCTAGTAAAATATCTTCTTTTAACATGGTTTTTCTATGTGCATGTCTTGCTAATTCAGCTGCATCTCTTGCTATTTCTATTCCTATATCTTCTAATGCATTTTGTAGTTCTTTAAGAGCTTTTGCTGATATTCTTTGAACACCTGCTTTTTTTGATATTCTTTGAATAGATGCTAATGGTATCATGTTTATTAATTATAATTTTGTATTTATATTATTAACATAAGTGCAAATCATATGCTTTGTAATATGTCGACAATAAACGAACCAAAAGCTTTAAATACTATTAGTATATATTAATTTATAGTATTACTACTAATGGGTGAATCCTATAAATTATAATATTATTCCAGATACAAGCTATATTCCTGATATTCTTGATTCAGGATGTTCTTCTAATAATTATAAATATAAAATAATGTGGGGTTGTTTTAATGGCATATAAAGCAAGTGGTTCTCATAGAAAAACAAAATGTCCTGAATGTGGTTGTACACATTTTTTTGAAGATCCTTCTCGAGGAGAAAAAGTTTGTGCAAAATGTGGTTTAGTTTTAGAAGATTCAATGATTGATACATCTCCAGAATGGAGAGCATTTGATTCTGATCAAAGATCAAAAAGAACAAGAGCAGGTGCACCTTTAACACAAAGTATAGATGCAGAAGAGCCTATCATAATTAAAAAAAATAACATAATAAAAATAGTAAAAATTGGAGAATTTGTAGATTCTATAATAAAGAAAAATAAACTAAAAAGGCAAGGAATAGTAGAAATTGCACCTGTTGATGCAAATATAAAAGCTGTTTCTTTTGACGAAAAATATAAACTTAATTTTTATAATATTACAGAAGTTTCTAGACATTCTGCTAAAGAATTATATGAATTAACAATTGAAGGAGGAAGAAAAGTTAAAGTAACTGGTTCACATGGTGTTTTTATAGTAAGAGATAATAAAATAGTAAATATAAATGTTGACGAATTAAGAAAAGGAGATTTTTTAGTCGCAGCAAAGAAACTTCCTTCTGGATTTATAAATTTAGAAATTGATTTAATAAATGAATTTAAAAAACTAACAAAAAAATATAAAAATATTTATATAAGACATATCTCTGATTCTGATTTTTTTGAAAAACTGGAAGAATTAACAAGTATTAGTAAAAACTGGAAAAGACATAATACTATACCATTAAGTGTTTTAGCTGAAACTAACTTGGTTTTTAGTCCAAACGGTGAGAAAATAGGAATTTACTCAAGTCCTGTAGAATTACCTACAAAAATTAAAATAACACCAGAATTATGCAAACTATTGGGTTTTTATGTTGCAGAAGGAAATTCTGAAAAATATAAAATAAGTTTTGGCTTTGGTTTACATGAGAAAAATTATGTTAAAGAAGTTAAGGATATAATAAAAACCATATTTGATTTAGATGCAAAGGAATATAAGGATGATAATGCGTTAAGATTAGAAGTAAATAGTAAGCTTTTATCAATAATATTTTCAGATATTTTCAAGGCAGGAAAAACTGCTAAGGAAAAAAGAGTTCCAGAAATTATATTTTCTTTGCCAAATAAATATAAGCTAGCTTTTATTAAAGGTTATATTGCTGGAGATGGACATATTTGGCATAAGGAGGGATCAAGAGATACACAGGTTGGTGTGACTTCAGTTAGCAAAGATTTGATAACAGATTTATCATTTCTATATCTTCAATTGGGAATTCATACAAATTATGTACAAGCAGAAATTCCAGGACATATAATCAAAAAAACAGGTAAGTACATAAAAGATTCAATATCAAATATGCTTAGAATTACAAATCCTGATATTGCGCAAAAATTTGGCTTTATTAATAATATTGAAAAGAGAAAGAGAAAAGGGGCTATAGAGGATATGATTCCTGCACCGATAAAATATAAAAAAGAATGGAAATATAGAGAAAGAATTAGGATAGGAAGAGAGCTAGCATTGAAAATTGCTAAAAAATACAATGATAAAGATTTGATGAGATTGGTAAATTCTGATTTTATATTTTTAAGAGTTAAGAATATAAGAAAGATTAAGTCTTCAAATGGATATGTTTATGATTTAACTATTCCTGGTTATGAAAATTTTGCTGGAAAAATAATGTGGCACAATACTAAGCATGATAAAGGATTAACAACTGAAATTGGAAGAGGAAAAGGAGAATTATTTAAAGTTGCTCCAAGCAAAAGAGCTCAATATTATAGATTAACAAAATGGCAGAAAAGATTAGTTGCTTCAAAAGATAGAAATTTGTCATTTGCATTATCTGAATTACAAAGACTAGTATCATTTTTAGGTTTACCAAAATCTGTTCATGAAGAAGTTGCTAAAAGATATGAAGAAGCTGTTGATAGAGGTCTAGTTAGAGGAAGATCAATGGAATCAGTTATAGCATCATTATTATATGCTATTTGTAGAGAAATGGGAACACCAAGAACATTAGAAGAAATTTCAGAAGCATCTGGTGTTGAAAGAAGAGAAATAGGAAGAAGTTATAGATATGTTGCAAGAGAATTAGGAATTAGAATTTTGCCAGCAAGACCACAAGATTATGTTCCAAGATTTGCATCAATGCTTGGATTATCTGATAAAGTTCAAGTAAAGGCAATTCAAATTCTTAAGAAAGCTAAGAAAAATGAAGCTACTTCAGGTAAAGGGCCAACAGGAGTTGCAGCAGCAGCATTATATATTGCAGCTGTTTTATTAGGTGAAAAAAGAACACAAAGAGAAATTGCAGATGCTATATGTGTTACTGAAGTAACAATAAGAAATAGATTTAAAGAATTAGTTGAAAAATTAGGTATTGCTGATGAAATAGAGAAAAAAGTAAAAGAAGAGGCATGATTTCATGACAATATTATATCGCATTTTTGAAAAAGCAATTGATGTTGTGTGTGAAAATAGACCAGAAGAATATAATCCACTTAAATAATTTTTTATAAATTTAAAATATAGTTGTTGGTTATGTTTGAATCAAATGTAAAAGGATATATGTCTGTAGCACAAATTAGAAGAGATTTTTCTGATATAATTTGTAATGAAGGAAATTTTGAAGGATTGAATTTACAAGGAATAATATTTAGAAATGCACAATTAAATGCAACTAGTTTTGATGGATGTGACTTAACAGATGCTGATTTTACTGGAGCTAAAGTAAAATGGTCAAGTTTCAAGAATGCTAAATTAATAAGAACAAATTTTTCAAATGCAGATTTAAGTTATTCTTATTTTAATGATGCAATAGTTACAGGTGCAATTTTTAGAGGCACTAATGTTAGTTATTGCATATTTTTTCATGTTAATAGATATTCAGCTGATTTTACAGATGCTAATACTTATGAGGTTGCATGGAATGAATCTGAATTAGATGAAGAAACACATAAAAGAGCAATGAGAAAAATGATTCATGCAGGATTTTCACCAGAAACAAAACAAATAATTAAAAAAAATGTAAAGCCATTACAAGCAATAATAAATTTGTTTAAAAATATAGGTAATAAAATTACATCTGCACTAGGATATGAATCTCATGTTTCTAGATATAGTGAACAAAGCATTGGTATTGAAGAAAGTTCCTTAGCAACATATGGCACTAGGAGAGAAGGATCAAATGTTGCTCAGTATGGCAAAAGAACAGCTTATCAAAATAGAGAAGAAAAATATTAGTGTTTTATAATTTAAAGTGGTGGAAATAATTCATCAAGTTCTTCTGCTTCAGTTTTATCATCGTGTTCTTTTCTTACATTAACATCTTTTAGATAAGGTGGTTTTGATTTATATATAGGTACAGGATTATCATCTAATAATAAAAGTCTCTTGTCTCTTTCATCTCCCCATATCTCTTTATATGTCTCCATTTAATCACCTACATTATTTATTTATTTTTTCTTCTATTAACTTTAATCTAGTATCAATTGTATCAAGTTTAGTTAAAATCAACTCTATTTTATCTATACTAGGTTTTTCTTCTATAGGTTTTTTAGGTTCTTCAATTGTTGGTGGTTTTGGATAAGGTTCTATATCTATTTTTTGCTCTAATGAAAATGGTTCTTCATGTTTTGGTTCTGATAAAGGAGGTGTTGTTTTAAATTGTTCTAGTTCTGGTGGTAATGATGTTTCTTTAATAGGTTCTGGAAATGGTTCTTCTATAATTTCTTTTTTCTTAGGTATTAATTTTTTAAATATATCTAAAAAACTCATCTAATCATCCTCCTATACCAAAATAATTTTTTATTTCTCTTTCAATTTGGTCTGCATTTCTTCTTCCTTCTTTAGCATATCTTTTTAGTTGTTCTGAATATAAAAATTTCTTATATATCCATAATAAAAATTTTTCTATTGGATATTTATATTCAAATCCAACATCAATTTCAGATGTTAGCCAAACAGTAAGTTCACCATTGTTATTTTCATCAATTTTTCCTTGTGCGATTATCTTAAACCAAACTTTTGTATATTTATCTTTTCCATCTTTTCCACGCCATTGTCCATAAAAACTTATTATCTTTGAAGATGTATCCCATTTTATTTGATCAGTAAATAATGATGTACTACTTAATTTTAAAATACTTTTTAATATATTTGGTGCAATAGTTAAAATTGCAGAAGGATTTGGGCCTTTATATTTTATTATTTTTACATGTTGGGGTGTCAATGCATCTATTTTCATTTTTAGTTTTGGCATTTTTTATCTCCTTGAAAATTCTTTTATTTTATCTATAAATAAAATAACAAGTCTTCTTCCTTCTTTTTTATATTGATCTCTTTTTGATGTATAAAATACAGTATGCCAAAACATTCTTAAAATCTCATAAAATAAACTTCTATGCCACCACGTATCTTGTGGATATTCTGTTCTTAATGCAGGAGAAATAGTTATTTTTATATTACCAGCACTCTTTGAAACAGATCCGCTCATCTTTATTTCTATCCAATAATATGAAAATTTATCCAAATCTTTATCTAATTCCCATTTAACCTTTATTTTAGTTGCTTCTCCTTTTTGCCATTTAAATTCTTTTTCTTGAATTTGATCTTCGCTTAATTTAAAGACACTCATTGCTAATTTTGGTATTTCTTTATATAGTTTTTCAACATCTACATTTCCTAGTTCTATTGTTGTTTCTGGAAGAGGTCTTAGTAAGTCATCATGTATCAATAATTTGGTTTTTGCCCACATTTTTATCACTAAATTATTGTTTTTATATAAATAAATAATTATCTTTATATTAGAATTGGCACTAAATATTTTTATGATAATATATAAATTATCAGGATTTTTCTTATTTATTATAGGCATTGCTATCTTAAGATATTTTCCAGATATAGCAGAATATCAACATGAAAGAATAACAATCACTGGAATATGGATGGCAATTATTTTTGTAATAGTTGGACTTGTAATTATGATATTTATGTGATATAATATGTCAATTGATAAACCAATATTTGCATTAGATGGAGGGAAACCAGGTATTCCACCGAATGGAAAACCAAATGGAAAAGATTTAGGAAAATATTTGTTAGCTGGTCCAGATGGACCACCTGGATCAAATACATCTAATAATCAAACAATTGAGTTAAATTTCACAGGAACACCTGGAACAGCATCTGCATTATATTATTCTCTTGTATTTCAATTGCCTAAATGGGGATTTAATGTTATTAAAGCTGATGAATGGATAGAAGTTTCTCCTACACATCAAGAATATTATCAAAGAACAATTTCAACAAAAAAACAATTAGAAGGAATTATTAAAGAAGGATTGGCATCTGCTACAGCTGCAGTTGCAGATTATGAATTATTAAAACATGATTTAAGAAAATATGAAGATATATTGAATTATTTTAATGAAGAAGATGAGCATTCTTTAAAAGCAATGTTTATTGATCAAGTTGATGTTCATACAGGAGAAGGTATTTCAATGAGATCAATTGCACCTAGATGGCCAACTTTGATATCTGATTTTATGAAATTAACTGATGAAGATATAGAAGTTGATAAAATAGCTAAAAAACTAAATATTTCAAGAGCAGAGGCAGTTATACTTAGTACAAAAAATAGATTATATAAAGTATGGAAAAAGAAAATATTAGATGTTGCTAGAGAAAGATATTCTTTGATATATGGACTTGTTAAATCTAGAGAAAAAACAATTACAGAATATAAGAATTGGTTAAAACCATATATTTCAAGATTTAAAATGACTGTTCTTGGTGGAGAAAGATCTGAAGTTAGAAGTAAAACATTAAAGGCATATGCAGATATTACAGGTCAAGCAACATTTGCAAACGGGATTAGGATATTTGCTTGGAAGGTTTTAAAAACAGCTGAAATAAGAAAACCACTTAAGGAAGTAAAGCCAAGTGGATTTGTTATAGATCCATATGATTCATATGTTAGAGAAAAATTTATATTAAACAAAGAAACAGGATTAGCTGCAATATATCCTTGGTTATTAACAGAACTTGATTATTGCCAAAAATGTAAGAAATTTTATGGTGCTGGTATAGAAAAATGCCCAATATGTGGAGAAAGGACAGTTAAAATGACAGAAGCAGATAAAATAGTTATGAAAGAAATATTACCTGAATGGAAAGCAAGTAAAATGAATTTAGATCCAACTGAAAGTTATTATATGTTCTTTGATTTTGATATTAGCAGAGTTGGTTCTAGATTACCTATAGGTGAATTAGAAGATATTACATTTGATATAAGAGCATATACTGTAAGTCATAATGTACTATTAGTTAAAATTTTAGAAATAAAATGTAGAGAAAAGGAAATTGAAAAATATATAGATGAGATATTAGGTATTAAATTTGGAGAATCTGATGCATTAGAAATTGCAAAAAAAAGATATCCTAAAGCATTTGAAGTTGAAGAAAAAGAAAAAACAGAATTAGAAAAATTTTCTGATGAATTACATAAAATTGGGGAAGAGTTTTCTGGAGCATTTAAAAAAATAAGCATTCCAAAAACTCAATTAATGTTTTCAAAGCCAGGGCCTTATGAATCTCATTTTAAAGATAGAATAACAAAAAATTATCTTAAATTAACAGGCGGGGTATTTGCACAAATCAAAGATTTTTTGATTGAAAAAATGGGTGTACGATAATGGGATATATTATTGGAATGTCATCTGGTGCATTTGGAATAAAAAAAGAAGAAACTATAATGGGTATTTCTAGAAAATTACAATGGACAGCTACCCAAGGAGTTAACTTTACTCAGGTTGATTTAGAATCAATCACAGAATTTAAAGAACCTGGATTAAAAGAGAAAATTAAAAAAATTAAAGAATTTGGTATGAGATTTGGATTTCATGGAGAGACAAGTGCATTTGGTGGTGCACCTGTTTTTGCATTAGATTCTGCAATAAGTGTTGATTATAGGCGTTCGCATGAAAGACTTATTATAAGCCTAGAAGAATCTGGAAAACTTGGGGCAGAATATTATTTATTACATTCATCTGAGACAAAACCTTGGTTAGAATTATGGAGAGAATTTCAGCCAACAAGTTTAGTTGATTTTTGGGGTAGGCCTTTATCTATTTTTCTAGAAGAAAACCCAAAAATAATAGATTGGTTATTTGAGGTATTTGATAAAAACAAAATTGCAGAATTGAAACCTTGGATAAGTGCAATTTATGCAGGACACATGTTTAGTCCCAAGATGTTTTATGATTTACATATAAATGAAGCAAAATCACAGAAAGAATTTGATGAGAAAAAATTTAAAGAACTTTGTCGAGAAAAAGCAGTAAAAAGTATATATGATTTTATTCAATCTGAATCGCAGCGCTATGGTCCTGAAAGATTTGCGTACTTTGTAGTTGCAAAATATATGGAAATGAATAAAGATCCTTTATGGCAATTAATTGCAAAAGGAAAGAGTATTGATGATGATAAATTTAGAAATAATTTTAGAAATTGGGTTCCAGCTGTTTCTGCTAAATACTGGTGGGGGCACTTTAATCCAAAAAAAGAAACAGAATTTAAAGATCCAAAACCTATACTTGAAAAATATAAAATGTATTTAGTTCTTGAAACTCCAACTGGTTTTTCAGGTGGAGAAGATCTAGGAAGATTTTCAAGACCATTACATATGTTGTATCTTGTTAAAAACATAGGAACAAAATATGCTGGATTGACAATTGACATGGAACATATGCTAGGTAATAATATTGATCCTAAAAAAGAGTTTGATGAATTTCCATATGATGGTGGAAAATGGGTTAGGGTTATTCATATGGGACATCCTACACCATTGCATATTGCACATAAAGCAATATATCTTGGATCAGAAGAACAGCAATATATTTATGAAAGAATGTGGCAATTAAGGCAAAAAGGTTTTAAAGATGGTATATTTATTTTTGAAAGAGCAGCTGTTGAAGATATAAAAACATCTATTCTTGCTTTAAGAAAAATAAAAGAATATTTAGAAAAAGATGTTCCTCCAAAAGAACTACCATTAGATTTTTATGGTGTTGGTAAAGAATCAATTGATGTTACAAGACAAGAACTTATAATTAAACAACATGCACTTGATCCATTAAAAGGCTTATTAGCAGTTCCAGAAGAAGAATATGGCTTCTTAAGTAGTGCAGCTGTAAGAAAAGGAAAAACTAAAGAATGGAAAGAAGAAGAATTTAAATAATAATATATATATTTAAGTTATAAATACAACTATAATTGTGATAAAATGCCAAAAAAGAAATCAATTGGTAAAAAATTAAGAAAATTTTCTATTGAAACAAGATATAAGTCTGCAAATGAATTTAAGGATAAAGTATTATCAATGTTTAAAGGTTATATTAAAGCAATAATTGTATGGGGTTCTATAACAAGAGGTGATTTTACAGGAAAATCAGATGTTGATATTTATATTATCTTTGATGATACTAAAATTCCATTAAAAAAATTTGAAGAAATAAGACCAAAGATTAATAGAGATATATATAGACTAGCTAAAGAAACAGATCCTAGATTGCATCCACAGCCAGTTATTGCTTTAACTGATTTTTATCAAAATGTAAGAATGAATAATCCATTTATTTATAATATTGTAAGAGAAGGATTTGCTGTTTATGATGTTGGATTCTTTATACCAATGAGAAAATTATTAGAAAAAGGAGTTTTCCCTGTTACAAAAGAAGCTGCTGATATAAGAATGGATACAGTACCAAGAAGAATAGAAAGAGTTAAGCATGTTAAATTATTAATGGTTGTTGATGATTTATATCAAGCAATGGTTGATTCTGCACAAGCAGCATTAATGTATCTTGGTTTAGCACCACCTGCTCCAAAATTACTTGCAAAACAAATGAGAGAACATTTGGTTGATAATAAATTAACAGAAGAAAAATATGTTAAATATTGGGAAGAAATGCTTAAATTAAGAAAAGGTTCTGAGAAAAAAGAAGTTAACACATTAACAGGACAACAAGTTGATGATTGGATAAAAAAATCAGAAGAATTTGTAAAAGAAATGGAAAAAGTAATTAGTAAAATAGAGCTTAGTAGAAAAATATCTAATGTAAAGAAAAATTATGAAGTAACAATTAAAGCAACTGTAGCTGCTTTAAAGAAATTAAACAAATTACCAAAAGATCCTAAAAAATTACCAAAAGCATTTAAAGAACATTTAATTGATACAGGATTAGTAAGTCCTTTATATCAAGAAGTGTTTGGAAAAGTTCTTGAAATGCGTAAAAAATTAGAAGAAAGAAAATTACATGAAGTAAAAGAAAGAGAGATACAAATAACTAATGAATATGTTAGAAGATTTTTAAGTGAAGTAAAGCCAATAATACAAGGATTAGTAGAATATCCTAAAAAAGAAGAAAAAACTACTGAGAAAAAGAGTAAAGCAAAGAAGAAAAAGACAGTAAAAAAAGAAAAATCAACTAAAGATGAGGCAAAATCTAAAAAGAAGACAAGCAAATCAAGCAAGAAGTGATAAATTTGCGAATTCTTGCAATTGCAGATTTGCATGGTAAATATCCCAGAAAATTAACAAAAAAATTTATTAAGAAAAATAAAATCGATATTATTCTTTCTCCTGGAGATATTAGTGCTGATAAAACAAGTAAGTATATATTCAAATATTGGGATAAAACAAAAAAACTTGCAAAGAAAAATACAAGAAAAAATATTATAAGAGATATTATAGGTTCAGAAAAATGGGACAATTTAATACTTCAAGAAGTAAAATCTTGCATAAAAATTCTTAGAAAAATTAATTCATTAAATATTCCTTTTATCTTTGTTTATGGTAATGGTGATACTACTAAAAAAGCATGGTTTTTTGATAAAAATACTCCATCTATAGAAGATTATGAATTTGACAAATTAAAGAATATTAAAATGCTAGAATTTTCTTCCTATAAATTTGAGAAATATAAAATCTTTGGATTTGGTCATAGATTTACACTAAGTATAAAAACAAAAGATTATGGTAAAAAAATAAGAAAAATTGAAAAACAAAGATTAAATAATTTCTTTAAGAAAAATAAATCAAATGTGATTTTATTAACACATGGACCACCATATTTGATATTTGATAAAATTTTGTATAAGAACAGTCCAAGATATGGGCAACATGTTGGAGATGATATATTAAGAAAAACAATAGAAAAATATCAGCCTCTTCTTTGTATTTGTGGTCATATGCATGAATATGGACAAAGAAAAGCAAAAATAGGCAAAACATTGATTGTAAATCCAGGATATGGTAAGAAAGGAGAAGCAGTAATTATAGATTTACCAAAATTAACAGTAAAATTCATTAAATTAGTCTAATTTTATTAACTACTTTATACGAGTTAAAAAATTATACTACAGAAAGCTTTAAATATGAGATTGATATATCTATATATTACACAAATTGAAAAAAGGTGCCTAATATGGATAGCCCAACAGGAATTATTGTAAACTATCACATTGCCTATACAAAAGAGGTTTTAGTAAATGTAAGTGGGATTTATGACAAGAAAAAAGCTGGAAAATTAATAGGTAAAAAAGCTATTTGGACATCTCCTGAAGGAAAAAAGTGGATTGGAAAGGTTACAGGACTTCATGGAAGAAAAGGGACAATTAAAGTTAAGTTTAAGAAACCATTACCTGCAAATTCTTTAGCAACAAAGATCAATATTGCTGAATAGATTCAGCATTTTTCCATAATTTTTCAAAATAACTTTGAAAAATATTTAAAATAGGTTTATTATTGCTCCATATAAAGTCGCTTTCAGTTCCATTATCTACTCTTACACATATTTCTTTATTATCTATAAAACCAAATACAGATTTTACTTTCATTGGAATTACTTTTATTTCTGCACCTTTGTTGCTATACCATTGCGCTCGTGCTTTTATTATTTCATTTGGCATGGAAACACCTAATAACTTTATTTTAACTCCTCTCTTTAATGCCTTTATAAAAGCAGCATCTAATGGTGGATATCTTGAAAAATTTTCTGTAACAGCATATCCAATGTTATTACATCTTTCAATCATTTCAATTGCTTTATCTAGAAATGCTTTTTTACCTTTACATATCCATATTTCAGAATTATTTTTATTTTGCATTGGTTTTAATTTTTGTATTATTTTTTCTGATTTTTTCATTAATTCTTTTGTTTTTAATTGTTTTTTCTCAATTATCTTTCTAAGAGCAATATAAGGTTCTAATACTCTAAATTTCTTTGGTTTTACATTTATTGATTCTGCTAATCCTTTAATTTTTAATGATGTCATTACATCATATATTTTAGAAAGAGGGATTTTAGTATATTGAGATATTTGCGAAGCAATTAATGATCCATGTATGGTCAATGTTAAATATGCTCTTGCTTCATATTCTGTTAAACCAAATTCTCGCAAATCTTTAATAAGTTGCTGATTTAACATAACTATGATATTTCATGTTCCATTACTAAATATGGACTTTTTTCACTACTTCCATAATAATTTGGAACAAATCCTTCTGCTTTAAACAAGCGAATACCTGTTGGTGTAAATACCTTTGTTTTAATTTTTGATTGTTTAGATATTGTTTCTTTTATATTATATATTGCTTTTTCAACTAATTTTTTACCACATCCTTGATTTCTATAATTTTCTTTAACTGCTATATCTATTATTTCATCATTTGTATATACTATTGCCCCAATTATTTTATTGCCATTCTTTATTACTTCTGTATATAATGGCTGTTTATCTGTTATTTTATCTATATGCTTTAAATATGATTCAACTGTAAGCCCAGGATTGATATCTACAAATGATTCAACAACTAAATTAGCTACTGATCTGGTTATTGATAATATTTCAGGATCATTTCGCAATTCCTTTGTTATAATATAACTAGTAAAAGAATAATTTGTATTTTTGTTTTTTTGTACCATATATTAAATTATTAATAAGAAAATATATTTAAAGGTACGCCCATATATAAATCTAACTACGTTAAAAAACGTATCTACTTTTTTCTAGTCCATTTAAAATTTTTTGGATTTCTTTTTAATTTTAATTTATTTTTTTCACATTTTCTAGAACAGAAATAATCAATTTTTCCAGAAAGATGTACAAACATCTTTCCTGTTCCTTTTTCAATTTCCTTGTTACAAAATGAGCATTTCATTTAAATTACCTTCTAACATTCATTGTACCAGCTGATTCCATTTCTGTTTCTCTTAATAATAAGATATCACCTTTTTTAACTGGTCCCATTATGTTTCTGATTAATAACTTACCTTTATCTTTTCCTTCTAAAACCTTGCATCTAACTTGGTTTATTCCTTTAATTCCAGTTCTACCTAAAATTTGCAATATTTCTGCTGGTACTGCATCTTCTGTATTTGTACTCATATTATCATTTATTTATTCTATATTATTTAAAGCATTTTGATATGCTTCTTCTGCATGTTTATATGCAACATGTATTGGTGTTATTTTTACAACATTAAATCCTCTTAATCCAACTCTTTTTAGCATTTCATTATATGAAACAATATTGCTTCCTTCTGGACCAAGTAATTGATATGCGTTACCATCTTTTCTCATAAACACTTCTTCATTGTAAAAAATTGTTTTCACTATGTCACTCATTTAACCACCTTTATTGAAACTTTGCTTCACCAACATCAATTATTGCAATAGATGCTGTTCCAACATTTATTCCTGCTGCTTGTCCTAATTCTTTTTTTGATTTAACAGTAAGATATGTAATTTTCTTTTCATCACAAAGAGGTTTTAAATGCATTATAATTTCCTTTGGATCAACATCATCTGCTGCTATTACAATTTTAGCAACTCCTCTTTCAATTGCTTTAGTTGTTTCATTTGTACCTATTTTTATTTTTCCTGTTTTTTTAGCAATTTCTATTTGTTGTAAAATTTCTTTTTCTTCCATTTTATCACCTCATATCATTAGATCATTTTTAATTTAATAATAACTATAAACTATTTAAAGGTTTATCTATGCAAATAATAAAATTTTAATTTGCTATCACATCTAGCAAAAAAAAGCCTTTCCATTTGTACCAGATTATTTGGTTCAACTTTTTTTAACTCAGGCTCACCTATTCCTTCAATAATTTTACCATTCTCCAAAACAACTTTAATTTTTACTGCATCTTTAGATACCCAGTGAATCTTAGGAATATCTTTTAAATTTTTGCTTGTATATTTAGCTTTTTTATCAATTTTAATATTAAATAAATGCATTAATCTAACTTCTTTACCTCTATTTGCAACAAAATCTTGTTTTTCTATAAATATTTTCTTACTAACAGGTATTTTTCTATATTTTCTTTTCCCAGGAAATAAAGGAGCTTTAGCTTCTTTAATAGGAATTTTATCTAATTGTATTTCAATAGGATTAGATACAAAGAAATATCTTTTAGCTTTATTATCAATTAATTTTCTATTAATTGTATATAATTTATCAATAGGAACATGAGATTCATGTTCTGTTACTCCAAATGATAATATAAATTGTCTAATAGCTTCTGGCTCAAATCCTCTTTTAGCAAGAGACTGTAATGACCATGTTCGAGGATCATCCCATCCAGAATATTGTCCAGACATAACCTCTTGCTGTGCTTTAGATTTGCTTAATTTTATACCTTCTATAATAAGTGATCCTGTATGTATTATTTCTGGATGTTTCCATCCAAATATATCCCAAATATATTTTTCCATTTTTGATTCTATCATTAATTCTTTTCCTCTTAATATATGAGTAACACCAAGAAGATGATCATCAATTGCCCAAGAAAAATCTAATAAAGGCCATACTTTGTATTTTTTTCCAACTCTAGGATGAGATCTTTCAGATATTCTAAATAAAACTCTATCTCTAAATGCAGGATCTGGATCTTGCATACTTGTTTTTATTCTTATTGATATTTCTCCTTCTTTATATTTGCCATTTAACATCTCTTTCCATTTATCAAGATTTTCTTGAACTGATCTTTGTCTACACTTACATTCAATTCCTTTTTTTCTATTTTCTCTTAATGTTTTTTGATCACATTCGCATGCATATGCTTTTCCTTTTTTTATAATATCTTCTCCATATTTGTAATATATTTCAAGTCTATCTGATTTATAGTATATTTTTTTATCAAATTTTATACCAAGCCATTTTAATCCTTCTGGTATTAAATCATATGCTTCTTTTACAATTTGCTTTCTTTCAGAACCAATTGTATCATCTATAAATAATATTAATTTTCCTTTGTATTTTTTTACATACCAATCATTAATTATAAATTGTTTCGCATTTCCTATATGCAAAGGACCTGATGGATAAGGTGCTAATCTCATTACAACTTTTCCTTTAACATTTGGCAAATCAGGCAAGCCTCGTCTTTGTTTTTTCTCTTTTTTTTCTATTTTTCCAAATTTTTCTAATTCTTTCTTTTGTTTTTCTAATGACCATGAATTAACTTGTTCAACAATTTTATTTACTTCTTGTACAAGTCTTTTCATATCTTTCTTTAAAGAAGGATCTTCTGCAATAACTTTTCCTAATACAGATTTAGGATTAGCTTTTCCATTATATTCAATTGCATTAATTAATACATGTTTTAAAATAGTTTTTTTCATAACAAATAATGTGATTTTATTAGTTAAAATAGTTATATTGATAGTTTTAAATACTTTTAGGTAATAAATATATATATGGTAAGAAGAGGGCTTAGTGAAGATGAATATACAAAATGGAAAAAAGAAAAAGCTACAGAATATCAGAAAAGATTAGCTAAAATTGAGGAAACGTGTCCTGTAGCTAGTGGTGATAGAACTTTAAGCATTGATTGTAATAGAGTAAGTTCTGGATTATATCAAATAATTAGAGAATCAGAATCTGAAAATCCTTCATTTGAAGTTCCAGAAAAAGATAAAAAAGATATAGAGGACATGCTTTTAAAATGTGCAAATAATAGAGGAGGATGTGAAAAATATTGCGGTAGTTTTTGTTTTAAATTACAACGCCTTCTAGATAGAAATAATGTTCCTTATAAAAAGAAATAAATTTATTTTGCTTTCTTTTTAACTTCAAAATCTTCATAATTTAATTTGGTTTCTTTACCTCTTTTTTTAAGAATTTCAGTTGCTAACATATAAAATGTCATTGCTAATGCTTTTCTACCTTTATTATTAACAGGAATTACAAGATCTATTAAACTTGTTTCATTAAATGTATCACATAAAGCAACAATTGGTATCCTCATTTTAACAGCTTCTTTAACAGCTTGTTTATCAATATAAGGATCTGTAACAATAACAACTTCTGGTTCATAATATTCTTTAAATGATGGATTTGTTATAGTTCCTGGTAAAAATCTTCCAGCAACAGCTTTTCCTCCTACTGCTTTAGCAAATTCTTCAATTGCTTTTTTTGCAGTTGGTTTTCTTGATACAACCAATATTCTTTCAAGTTTAGATAAATAATTAGCAGCTATTTCAATTCTTTCTTGTATTTTTTTCAAATCTAATATTGCTAATCCATCATCTCTTATTTTATAGATAAATCTTTTCATATCTTTTGTTTGCTGCTTCATTCCAATATGCATTCCTGATGACAAAAAATCTTCTGTTTTCATACTATCATTTTAATGATTTTAAGGTTTAAATATGTTGCCTATTGAGGTTTTTAAATATTTTTATTCATTATAACCCTTAAATAAGGCAATTGTTGCATTATTTTTGATTTTGAACAATGTAATTTTTTACCAATATTCTGGCACAAATTATCTAATTCTTGTCTTTGAGATTTTGTTTTTCCTAATATAATTAATCTTTGAGGTGGTTTATATGATACAAATTTTTTATTGTCCATATCTCTAACTAATGATATTGAAGACAATAGATTTGCTATATAATAATAAAATCTGTAATTTCTTGTTTTCCTTATATATTGATAAAAGATATCTGCTTGGCTTAATATTTCAAATGCTTTTGCAATTTCTTTATTATCTTTAAACTCATTTGTAATATTTTCTTCTATCCACCAAAATATATCTTCAAGCTTTTTATCACTTTTTCTAATTGCTTCCATATTATCTTTTATATTTTTATTTTGATATAATGCTTTCAAAACATTGAAAATATTATCCTTTCTTTCTCTATTATCAAGATCATTTTCAATTATAATTTTTCCAGTTATAGATATTGTTTCAAGATCATTTATTGCTGACCTTAGATCACCATTGCTTTTTCTAGATATTTCTTTTATAATAGAGTCTTTAATTAAGATATTTTCTTTTTTTGCTATTTCTTTTAATTTCTTTTCAATTGATAAAGAATTGATTTTTTTAATTTGTAATAATTCACAATAATTTCTTAGGTTTCTTAGCTTAGGATTATATGCATCATTTGCAGTTAATATTATAGGATACTTACTTTCTTTTATAAGTTTAATTATTTCTTCTATTCCACCTTTGTCTTTTGAAGTCATATTATCTATTTCATCTATAAGAATTATTTTTCCTTTATTAAAAAATGAAATACTTTGAATAGCTGGTTTTACAACAGTCTTTATATAATCTGCAGTTCTTGTATCACTTGCATTTATTTCTAATAATTGTTTATTTTGTTCTTTTGCAATTATTTGTGGTATAAGTGTCTTTCCTGTTCCAGTTGAACCATATATTAATAATGCTTTACCTGGTTTGAAATTGTTTATAAAATCCAATATTTTTAACATAGAAGATTTTTGTCCAACTATTTCTTCTTTTGTTTCAGGTTTATACTTATCTAATAATCTCATTTAATCACAGATAAGCTTGCTAATAAACTTTCCAATTGTATAATATCATTTGCTCCTTGTAATAATCTAAATTCATATTCACCTATTTTTTCAATTATTGCTGCTTTTTTCTTTTCACTTATTTTCATTTCATATACAGTAGATGATAAATATTTTATTATATCAAATGCAGAAACACCTTCCTTGTATATCATATTATTTAATATTTTTCTAGAATCTAGGAAATTTCCCTTGATTGCATATTCTAACATTTTCTTTATCTCTTTGGGTCTTCCTAATCCTGCTACATTGTAAACTGCTTTTTCAGTTATTTTTTCACTATTTATTGCAGATGTTTGTAATAAATTAATTGCTTTTCTTATATCACCATTAGATAAATCACATATTGCATCAAGAGCAGAAGAATCTATATTTATTTTTTCTTTTTCAATTATTGTTTTTAATCTTTTTTTAATGTCATCATTTGTTATTAAACTGAATTTAAATACAGCGCATCTTGATTGTATTGGTTCTATTATATGAGAAGAATAATTTGCATTTAATATAAATCTACAAATTGAAGAATAATTTTCCATTGTTCTTCTTAATGCACTTTGAGCTTCAGATGTTAATGCATCTGCTTCATCTAAAAATATTATCTTATATGGAACATTTCCAATAGGTTTTGTTCTTGCAAAATCCTTTATTTTGTTTCTTACAACATCTATTCCTCTTTCATCACTTGCATTTAATTCTAGAAAGTTCTGTTTCCATTCTTTACCAAATAATTTATTTGCAATTATTAATGCTAAAGTGCTTTTTCCAGTACCAGCAGGACCTGCAAATAATAAATGTGGTATTTGTTTTAATTTTATAAATGCTTTTATTCTTTCTATTATTTTATCTTGTCCAACTACTTCATCAAAATCTTTTGGTCTATATTTTTCTGTCCAGATATCATACACAATAATCACCATTATTTATAAGCATAGTATTCAATCTTTATATATGATAAAGAAAGCAATCTTTATATTATTATTAGTTTGTATATTGTCCAACCCAATAGTAGCAACAACTCAAATAAGTGAAAATAAAATATCAAATCCTCAAAAGATAAGTGAAATGCAGATTCAAATTACACAACATGGTATAATAGATATTAATGGAGATGTTTCAAAACTTATATTAAATCTCTCTATCCCACAAAATACTGAAAATCAAATAATAAATTCTATACAAACAACACATAACTATGAAATTATTACTGATAAATATAATAATCAAATAATGAAATTAGTATTTAATAATCCTTCTAATAAAATAGATTTTACAGTTAAAACAGATATTACTATAAAAAGAAGAACAAAATATCCTGCAAGGTTTAATAAAGGATATTTATTACCAACTAGACTAGTAGAATCTGATAGTTTAGAAATATCTAAACTTGCTAATGATTTTAAAGAAAGTAATGATATTTATAAGATATTTAAAATTGCAAAATGGGTTAATAAATATATTACATATGATGAATCTTATGTTTCTGTAAATTTATCTGCAACAAATATATTAAATAAGAAAAAAGGAACATGTGATGAATATTCTGTTTTATTTCTTTCTTTGATAAGAAATATGGGATATGCTTCATCTTATGTTGCTGGATATGCTTATAGTAAAGATAGATTTATTCCACATGGATGGGCAGAAGTATATTATAATGATTATACAATAGATGTTGATCCTACATGGGGAGAAGCAGGATTTTTAGATGCAACACATATAAAATTTGCGAATCTACCAGATGCTGTTTATTCTGAAGCAGCTTTTACTGCTGAAGGTTATAATAATTTTGATGTTACTATCAAAAATCTTGATACAAATATAAAAATCATATCATTTAAGGAAGATTCTCTAGTAAGTATGAAATCTTCATTATTAGAAGATGAGATCTCTAATGGATATGCTGTTGTTAAAAATGATTTCTATTATGATGGATGTATTTTATTAAAAATAACAAATCAAGGCTGTACTTATGATAGTAAAGAATTTGTAACACCTATAAATAAAGATCAACTGATTTACTTTTGTAATAATAAAACATTATTTAGTATATTTAGTTTGCCAGATACAGAAAGATATTCATATGTATGCCCATTAAATATTATAAATTATGCTGGAAATGATAATGTTATTAATGTAAAAATATATCCTAAAAAAGAACAATCAGTTAGTTTAAGTATTGATAAAAGTACAATTACGCCAAATGAAAAATATATAGTTAAAGCTCCTAATTGCCATATTTTTACAGATTATGGTGATTATGCATTTGGATATGGAGAATTTCTAGCAGGATATGATAACTTTAATGTATATGCATATAACAAAGGTTATTTACAATCTCAACAAATAAAAGTAATAGACAGCACACCAATTGAGCTTATATTAGAAACCAAGAATAAATATTATCTAAATTCTCCTGTACTATTTAAT
>JAGGXH010000045.1 GCA_021163145.1 Candidatus Aenigmatarchaeota archaeon
ATATAAAACAAACAATTACTTTTCAGAAAACATATTTAATAGAATAATTTTAAAATGTAAACACTATGGCTCTATTATCAAAAATAAAATAAAACAAGATATAATTAAATTAAAGAAATTAAAGAATATTATAAATAATCTTGGATTTGATATAATAACTGATATAAAAATAAAGAAAACAGGTTCAAAATATGTATATGATATACAAACAGAAACTTCAAATTTCTTTACAAAGCAAGGAATATTAAATCATAATTCACATATTTGGTTTAATGATGCACACCCAGAAGTAGAAGGAGTAGTAAAATTAACAAAACAATTAGCTACTAAAACAGCTATACAATATATGGCATTTACTAAAGATCTGACAATTTGTAATAATTGTGGATTTACAGTTGGAACAATTACAGATACTTGCCCAAATTGTCAAAGTAAAGATATTCAAAACTGGTCAAGAATAACAGGATATTATCAAAATATTAGTGGATGGAACAAGGGTAAATTACAAGAACTAAAAGATAGAAGAAGATATGGAGTATAAGTGATAGATATGCTTATATTATATACTGGCACACAATGTCCAAAGTGCCCTGCAGCAAGGCATGTTGTGAGAGAAGTTGCTAAAGAACTTGGTTGGGTTGAAGGAAAAGATTTTGTAGAGAAACTAATAGATGGGCAAGACATAAAACCAGGTGAAATAGAATTAGAAGGTGAGAAATTTATAGTAGTTAGAAAACCTGAAGAAATTGATGCATCCAAAGGACCACATGTTTTAGCAGGAGAAGATTTTTCAATAGAAGCATTAATGTATCAAATAGCATCTACACCATCAATTGTTTATAATGATGAACCTATTTTTATTGGAAAGGTGCCAACTAAAGAAGAATTATTATCAGCAATAAATAAGTAATAAGTGATAAAATGTTGAATTTTGCAGGAATAGTAGATAGTTCTACTATAGATTACCCAGGAAAGCATTGTGCAGTAATATATCTATGCGGATGTAATTTTAGATGCCCTTATTGTCATAATAAAGATCTTGTAATTAAAAATGAAAGATTTTGTAAAACAGTTGAGATTTCTGAAATTGTTGATAAAATAAAAGCAAATTATTTAATTGATGCAGTGGTTATAACAGGTGGTGAACCACTATTGCAGAAAGATACTATTAAATTAATAGATATGTTAAAAAGCACTAAATTACCTGTTAAAATAGATACTAATTTGTCATTTCCAGATATGCTTAAAACAGTAATTAATAGACTTGATTTTATATCTGTTGATATTAAGGCAGATTTAGATAATTATATATCAGTTGTTAATGCTAATATTGATATTGATAAAATTAAAAAATCACTTGAAATTCTTAAACAAGCAGATATTAAGAAAGAAGCTAGAACAACTATTGTACCTGGCCTTACTGATAGTAAAGAACTTATTGAAAAAATTGGTTATATAGTAAGGGATGTTGGTTTTGATTATTATACATTGCAACAATTTAGGCCTAAAAATACATTAGATCCTAAATATGAAAATATTGAGGCTACTTCTTATGAAAAAATGATGGAATTAGGTAAATTAGCTAAAAAGATATTACCAAATACTATTGTTAGAATAGCTACACTGAAGAATGGATTTGAAGAAATATTTCTTTAATTGTATAGATTAATGAAATGATAATCTCTGAATATAAATGAAAGAGTTTTTATGCTAAAATAACCTTCACATCTTCACATAACCTTCACGCGTGAACTTCACGTGAACATATCGCAATTGACCATTTTAGACGACCAAAAAACAAACATTTAATATATCTTCACGTGATATTCACGTGAATATTCACATCTTCACGTGAATATTAATAAAATACACAAACCTTCACGCAAAACCTTCACGCAACCTTCACGCGAAAATGAAATATTATAGAAAGTTCACGAGAATATTCACGAAACCTTCACAAAACCTTCATTTTCACTATTAGAACCTTCACGTTACCTTCACATCTTAATTTCCATCGGAAGTAAAGCTTAAATATTAGTAATATGAATATTATTTGTGATAAAATGACAAACTTTTTACAAAAATATGGGTGGTCATCAAATCCCTTTACATTAGTGATAAATCCAAAACATTTTACAGGATATGAAGATCAAATTAAAGCATTGAAAGATCATATTGAAAACAGGCATAAAATTGCAATATTATTAGGACCAACTGGTTCAGGTAAAACCATGACATTACGTTGGCTAGAAGATAATTTAAGAGAAAATGTTCTATATATATCAAAACCACCAAAATCAGCAGAACAATTTATAGATATTTTCATAGATCTACTACCTCTCACATTTTGGCAAAAGATATTTAACAAAAGACCATCTTTGTACACACTTCCTAAATATATTAACACTAAATTAAAAGGAAATCAATTAATATTTTTACTAGATGAAGCACATGAAACAAGTAAAGATGTTCTAGAATGGTTAAGAGTACTTGTAGATCAAATAGATAATGTAAGTCTTATAATGGCAGGAATGCCAATGTTAGAGCAAAAATTAAAGACAGATCTAGAAACACTTGATCAAAGAGTAACAACAAGAATAAGATTAACAAATCTAAATCAAGCAGAGACATTTGATTTAATAATGAAAAGAATTGCATCTGTAGGTGGTGAGGGAATAAAACCATTTACAGAAGCAGCAATTGAAAAAATTTATCATAAAACAGGTGGATTTCCAAGACAAATATTAAAAGAATGTGATAAATTAATTTCTCTTGGAAAAGATATAATAGATGCATCTGATATAGATGAATTTAGAGAATTCTCACAACCAAATGTGAGACTTGATCAACCAATTGTAAGTTTTTCACCAAAACCACCATCTGAAGATCAATTAAACTCATTACCATATAAACAAAGAAAGATATTAGAAATTTTATCAAAAAGAGATTGGCTATCTCCAAGTGCAATTGCACAAGAATTAGATATGAGCAAGTATGGATCTAGAGGACATGCTGTTAGAAGTGTAAATAATATTTTAAGAAGATTAATGCTAGAAGGCTATGTTTTAAGAGAAGCTAAAGGCAAAGCATTTGTTTATACTTTAACACCAAAGATAAAAACTTATTTTGTTGAGCAATAATTAAAAATCACTTAATTTTGGCCTATAAAAATCAGGTAATTTAGTAGTACCATTATTATAATGATCTAATGTTAATTGTTTAAAATTTCTTGTAATATCAGTTTCTCTAAAATATAGAGCCTTTGTGCCATCTAATCTCTGTTGATAAAGAAATGTACCTTGCTTTTGAGCCATATTCAAATATCTTATTAATAAAAATATATAAAGTTTTAATTATTAGAAAAACCACTACTTACATATGAAAAAAGTATTATTGATTATTGGAATGCCAGGATCTGGTAAAACAACAGCAGCTAATTTATTAGGTAAGCAATTAAATGCAAATGTAATACATTCTGGAGATATAGTAAGACAAGAAATTAAAAGAAAAGGTTTGAAACTAACACCTGAAGTAGATAGAAAAATGAGAAAATACTTTCATTCTGGAAGAGAACATATTATAGTTAATAAAACAATAGCACAATTTAAGAGAAACAAATTAAATATTGTCGATGGATTTAGATCATTAAAAGAAGTTAAGATGTTAAAAAACAAAGGATATGAACCAATTATAATTTATATTAGTGCTCCATTTACAACAAGAGCAAAAAGACAAATTAAGAGAGCAAGGATGGGAAAAAGAGAAACAATGTCCTATCTTAAGATAAGAGATAAAGATGAGTTGAAAATAGGATTAGAAAAACTAATAAAAAGTGCAGATTTTGTTATTTCAAATAGAGGAACATTGTCTGAACTCAAAGAAAGTATAAAAAATTTTGCAAAACAAATAAATATATAAATAACAAAATATACATTAAAGATAGGCAATAATTGTGCTTGATGAAGGAGACTCATAATAGTAAGGAGGTAATAAAACATGTCAAATGAAAAAGTAAGAGCCAAAGATGTTCTTGGTAAAACAATTGTTTCAGAAGAAACAGGAAGAAAATTTGGTATTGTTGGAGATATTAATTTTATAACAGAGTCAGGAGAAATGATGAATATAATTGTTGCAGATCCAACAAAACAAGCAAGTGAACTACAATTATCAGAAGATGAAAAAGGCAGATTATTAATACCATTTTCAGCTGTAAAAGCTGTTGGAGAATTTGTAATAGTCTCTGAAAAAGATATTGTATAAATTCTTTTAAACTTGCTTTAAATTATTGTAAATAATTATTCTTCAATATCTTCATAATTATCTGAATCTTTAAGCCCCTCAGTTGTAACTAAAAATACTGCTTCACCTTCTGGCAATGTTGGTGAATCTACCATTCTAGCAACTCTTGCATTTCCTTTAGATTTTCTTAAATATATTCTTGTTTGTGCAAAATGTCCAATTACATGACCACCAATTGCTCTTGTTGGATCACCAAACAATATTGCAGGATTTGACATAACCTGATTTGTTATATAGACAGCTATATTATACACATCTGCTAATCTTTGCAATGCGTGTAAATGTCTATTTAATTTTTGCTGACGTGTAGATAATTCTCCTCTACCAGAATAATCTGATCTAAATGCAGAAGTAATAGAATCAACTATTAATAATTTTATATTTTTTTCTTTTATTATTTCTCCTGCTTTTTCAACTAATATCATTTGATGATCAGAGTTATATGCCCTACCAACAGTTATATTTTTTAATACTTCATGAGGATTCAGTCCTTGTGCTTCTGCTATTTGTGCAATTCTTTCTGGTCGAAATGTGTTTTCAGTATCAATAAACAATACACCACCTTCTAATCCACCTTGTTCAACAGGTTTTTGCACATTAACTGCTAATTGAAATCCTAATTGCGATTTTCCACTTGAAAATGCACCATAACATTCTGTTACAGATCCAGTTTCTATTCCACCACCAAGTAACTTATCAAATGCCTTAGAACCAGTTGATATTCTACCAAGATTTTGTATTCTTTCATATACAACTGCAGCATTTTCAAACCCTATGTCAAGAGCTTCTCTAGCAGCTTTAATCATTTTTATAGCTGTTGCTTCTCCAATTGATGCACATTCTCCCAATTCTTTTGGTGATGCTGCGGCAATAGCCATTAAATCAACATAACCAGCATCTTGTAGCTTTTTTGCTGTTTTTTCACCAACACCTGGCAATTCTGCAACTGTAGTTATTTTTTTAGCCATTTAATCACCTTTTTCCATTGTATTTAATATATTTTTTATTTCTTGTTTAGGATCAACTGGTTCAACTTTATTAACAACAAATTCTAATCTATTAAACATCTTATTTATTCTAGCACTTCCTGTTAAAATAAATTCTTTTCCAAGAATATTATCAAATAAATGATCCTTGTTTTCAAGTGCTTGATCAATTGTCATTCCAACTGCATTTAGTGCAGCATCTCTGAAAAATACTGCCCTAATATTTCCATAACCATCATCTATAACACCAGAAAATACCATTGAATATTTAGGCTCAACTTTTCCATGTTCAATACATACAAATTCATTGTTTTCTTTGTTTACTTTCTTACCACATTTTGGACATATTGCATAGAAATTGTTTGTATCAAATATTTGAACAAGAGCTGCTTTTAATTCAGTATACATTGATTCTTTCAAGTCACATATTTTTTTTCTTCTAATAGCATTATCTGGTTTTATTTCAGGTATATCACTATGCTCTAATATTTTTAATCCACCAACCCTACTTAATCTAACTTCAACCAATCCCCTATGATCTTCTTTTGTATATGCACCAAATACTTGAACAGGCATACCTTTTTCAATTCCATCTAATATGTTTGTTTGCTCATCCCACAATGATAATCTTATTGTTCCAGTTGTATCACCAAGAATTATATTAGCAACTTTACTTTGTCTTCCATTATTATTAAATTTCTTAACTGGATATATTGAAACAATTCTTGCTTCAAATGTAATGTTTCTTGCTCCTGGTATTATATTCTTTATTTGTAAATCTTTTTTCTTTTGCTCAAATAAGTTTATGCCAAGTTCACGAGCCACTATATATGCTGCTCCTTCTTTAGAAACAAGATTTGACAATTCTTCTTGTTTTTCAAGAATTAGTGCTTCTATTTGTTCTTTACTTTGTTTTGTTTCTTCTATTATTTTTTTTAAAATTGTATCATATTCCATAATTAATCGCCTGTAGGTTCATGCATGTGTCAAACCATGTCCTAAACCTGTATATCTAATGTAATTTATTATTTATATAATTTATTTAACCGATTAATAGGTAGTAAATATGTTTAAAAGTTTTTCTGTTCTAATAATTTATATGACTCATAAGATTGCTTTTAGTGAAAAACAAATAGAATTAATAAATATGCTAAATCAGAATAATATAAACAATATAGGTATAGCAAAAGAATTAGCAGAAGTTTATTGTGGCGCAAATGAGATAGAAAAACTTGAAAAAATGAATATAATTTATTCTGAAAAAATTGGTAATGATGTTTTTTATCATCTAAATAGAGAAAACGAATATACCAAGAAAATATTAAAATATTATAGAGATGGCAATGAGCAGCGGCAGCGATCAATTAGTTAAAGAAATTAAAAAATTAAGGCGTGACGTAAATGAATTAAAAACTATATTAGTACAAATGCTTTCCTATATGATGAAGAACCAGAACATACAATATATATTGGAGGAATAAGCAAAGAAACAATAGATATGTTAAATGAATATAATGAAAGCCAGAATTATTTAACTTAAATATATTTTTTTAATCGCTCTTCTAATGTCTTGATCTAAAACAGTTTTTCTTTTATTTCTTTTTGCTTCAGCAGCTGCTTCAGAAACAATATCTGCAATTATTTCTTCTAATAATTGTGCAAATTCAATTGTTGCTTCTTTTGATACTCTTAATCCTGTTCTTTTTAATATTCTTTCTACAGGTGCTAGTGGTATATCCATAATTTTATTATTTATTTATAAGATTTAAAGCTTAGTTAAACACAATATAAAATATGAATGATTA
>JAGGXH010000015.1 GCA_021163145.1 Candidatus Aenigmatarchaeota archaeon
GATATACATGTATTATCATTAAGATCCTTAAATCTAGTTATATGTTTTTTTGGTATTACTAATAAATGACCTTTAGTAACAGGATTTATATCTAAAAAAGAAATAACATTATCATCTTCATATATTTTATAGCAAGGTATTTCTCCTTTAATTATTTTACAAAATATACAATCCATAGTATCACTTAAAATAAATTAACTATTTAAAATTTGCTTGCATCAACAGAAAATGTAAATACTACCCATATTGGCATTTCACCAGGTGCTGTTTCTATAGCCCATCCACTATCTAAATATAATGTAGCTGTTCTTGCAGAAGAATCAAAATTATCAAATATTAAATATCCATTTATTGTTTCTCCTGGATTTAACATACCCCCTCTAAATGTTGATTCATCACTTGGTAGATATTTGTTTCCTTTATTATCAACTAGTTTATAATTATCATTTTTATTCCAGTTTTCCTGGAAACTTGCACGTTCATCTCCAGTGTTTTCTACACTTATATCTGCTCTTACTCTTATTATTTCTTTACCATTTTCCCATTTATTATAATATCCTATTTTCTTTAATGTAACTTTAAAAATCGTTGGCCCACATTCTTTTTCTATTTTTCTATCTAATACTAATGCATTTTTATTATAATTATCAATATACATTTGATTTAATTCAGCTTCTGTATATTTTGGAATATCAATGTTTTCAATTGTGCTTTGAACAGTTTTTCCATTTGTTTCAAAGATTATTGTTGCTTTTCCAATACCATCATATGTTTTTTCCAAAGAATTATAATCAATGCTTATTGAATAAATGCTTTCTGTTGCATCATCTTTAG
Source organism: Candidatus Aenigmatarchaeota archaeon (assembly GCA_021163145.1). Classification (GTDB taxonomy): domain Archaea; phylum Aenigmatarchaeota; class Aenigmatarchaeia; order Aenigmatarchaeales; family Aenigmatarchaeaceae; genus JAGGXH01. The sequence continues at coordinate 835 of JAGGXH010000015.1, forward strand.
TTAAGCTAAATTTCTCTTCTTTTATTACATTACCATTGTTTAGTATTTTTAATGTTACATTACCATTTGTTACAATAGTTTTTGAATTATTATCTTGTAAACCAAATTTGAATATAAGATCATTTCCAGATTTTTCATAACTAAGACCAGTTATTTTAGCTGGATTTGCAGATTTTACAAAGAAACCTGTAAATGAAATTGGACCTGCAAAATTAATTGCAACAATAGCTATTGTTACAATAGTAACTGCAAATAAGCCAATTTTATGTACTTTAGTTAAATGAGGTCTTCTTCCATAACTAGCAAAAAATGTAGGTTTTTCTATTCTTCTTCTTACAACTTTAGCTTTTATTGGTCTATAATTATAAGAATGTGTTTTTTTGACTCTCTTAATTTTAGGAAGAGATATATTAAATTTAAATGAATTTCTTGTTAATTCTCTTCCAAGAATTAATCCTACTATAAGCATTATTGGTGCTAAAATCAATGCTGGATTTGAAATTTCCATAACAATATTTGCAATAAATAGATATATAAAACTTTGTTATGGTGGGGTCAGAGGGATTCGAACCCCCGTCAAGTGGTATCACCATGGTATTTACCAAATACCACACCTCTTTCATAGCAAATGCTCAATGCTCCAAAAAAATTCTGGAGCCACTCATCCTGCCTGACTAGACTATGACCCCTTTCTACATAGTTATTTAGATATTGTATATTTAAACCTTTAATTTATTGTTTAGAAACAAATGGAGCCGAGAGAGGGATTCGAACCCCCGACATGCTGCTTACAAGGCAGCCACTCTACCAGGCTGAGTCATCTCGGCATATAAAAATTAGTATAAATATAACTACTTAAAGTTTTCTTTATTTATAAAATATTTTTTAGTTAATAGAACTGATAATGCTGCTAATAATAAACCTGCACATACATCAATTGACCAATGAACACCAAGATATAGTGTAGATATTGTTATTAATATAGCAGCTATTAATGAAAAATGCATATATTCTTTATATCTTCTTTTGCTATCAAACCATAGAAATAATAAAACAATTGTAAATGGAACGCTGATGTGACCACTTGGAAAACAATTGTCTAATGGATCAACTGTTTCTATAATTGATTTATAGTTTATATTAGAATAAAGAAGCGGTTTTATCATATTTGTCAAATATAAACCAGGAGTATCAACTGGAAAAAATACATAAAATGGTATCAAAATAATATAATTTATAACAATTGCAATTGTATACAACTTAATCATTTTTTTATCATTTTTTAAAATTAACATAAATGGAGTGAAAAATAATAAAAATGTGTATAAATACATATAAACCCAACTAAATGGATATATTCCAAATATTTTTGGAAGTATATTCTGAAGTAAAATATTTAATTTACCATTATTACTAAGACTTGATATAAGGTATGTATAATCTTTTGTAAATTTAGTTGTATAAGGATGTACTGCATTTTCTAAACAAATTAGCAATAGAATTGATACAAGAATTGCAATATATTTCCAATTTTCTCTAAATCCTTTTATTATTGTTTTTTTATTAAAATATTTTTTACCAAGAAAATAATATACACCACCAATAATAAGTACAGCCATTATTGTTCCAAATACTAAAATAAATATATTGTAACTCGAAATTATCATACAAATTACTATGTTATAATCTATATTTAAATTTATTTAACAAGTTTCTTGTATATTTTCTCAATTTTATTTATTGTACTTTCTATATTTAAT
>JAGGXH010000058.1 GCA_021163145.1 Candidatus Aenigmatarchaeota archaeon
ATATTGCATAGTATTCTTTTCTCTTATTATTATTCCATTGAACATATTTTGATTTTTCATTTAATTCTTTGCATATTTTTAAAGCATTTATTTTTGATTTCCATTTGCATTCACATAATAAAATTTCTTTCTTATTATTATCTAATGCTATGACATCAATTTCCTTATCTTTATGCCACCATTTTCCTATTTTTTGGAAATCAATTATCTTCTTATTGACTATAAACTGTTTTGCAACATCTTCGAATATAAAACCTAAATAATTATCATAATCTTTTTTTATTATATTGATATTGAATATTCCTTCTTCTATAGAGCTTAAATTAGGATAAATATATTTAAACCAGAATTTAAGAAAATTGTCAGAAATATAATATCTTCCTTTTCTTGACTTAATATTTTCAGTAATTGGAACAATTCTTTTTACAAGACCTATTTCTATAAGATTCTTAAGATATGGTGATATATCTGTTCTTTTAACCTTTATAAAGTTCTTTATTTCATTAAGCTTTGTATTATTCTTAGCTATAGCTTCAAGAATCAATTTGTATGTACTTGGATCATCAAATTCATATCTTACAAGAAAATCTACTTCATCTTTCAGATATGTTCTCTGCTTTGTTAATTCTTTATTTAACCAGGACCAGAAATCCTGATCTATTCTTACAAGATAAAATGGAATTCCATCTGCAAAACCAAATATTTCAATTAATTTTTTTGCATTTGATTTAGGGAAGAATTTTATTAAATCAAAAAAAGATACTGCTTTCAGATTTAATGAACCTGTGCGTCTTCCATATAAAGGGCTTTTATAGCTTAACACCTTTGAGGTCATCATGGATACTGAAGAACCAAGCAAGAATAGTTTTAGTTTGGAATTTTTAAGTTTTGTATCAACTATTGACTGAAATATATTGAGATAATTTTCATTTTCTTTTATTAAATTTTGAAATTCATCAATTATTACAACATCATATTTGTCTTTTATATAATCAAAAAGCACCTCAAAATCCTTCTTAAGATCTGCTATTTTTTTATCATGTTTCAGGCATACATTATAGAATCTTTCAAGATTATTCTCAGTTGTTGCCAAATAGTATATCCTTTTCTTTTTCTTTGTTGCATTTAAAATAAGCTCTGTTTTTCCTATTCTTCTCCTTCCGTATGTTATAAACAGTTCAAATTTTTCACTTCCTAATACTTCTTTTAATTCTATTAATTCTTTTTCTCTATTTTTAAATTGTATAATCATAATTATACTAATGTTAATTATACTATTTAAAGCTATCGTTTTTTCGATAAAAAAGTATACAATTTGTACCTTTTGTTAAGATATATGTTTATATTTTAATTATAATTGGAGATCGGGTTCTAATTAGAACTGAGCTATTGAAAGAGAAAAAATAACTAATTCTTAAATTCCGCCATGAACATTATTTCCACCAGATATACTATACCAAATAATACCTATTATAATTGCTACTATTAAAATTATCAAACCCATATGATCTACTATGCCATACCATATAGCAAGAGTTGTAATTGGCCAGCTACATTACTATTATAACCCAGTGATTCCATATCACTATCAAATTTCTCTGCTGTCATTATTAATAAACCGAAGAATAAAGTTAATGTTATACCCGTTAAAACAAATGCTGCTAATTTTGATAATGTCATAATAACTATTAGAATATTAGTTTATTAATTTTTGTTAACAGATTAGCTAAAATATAGCTAAAATCTGTAGGTCCACCACAGGATTAGCATCTGTTAACCCAGAATTCACTAATTCTAAAAATCTATTCAAGATATTAATCATAAAGGGGATCCATATTTAATGTTTTAGAACAAAAATTTAAAAATATTTATACTAGGTTTCATAATTTATTTCTATGATATTAACATTAATAACTTTAATAATAGGATTTCTATTTTTAGTAAAAGGTTCTGACTTCTTAGTAGATAGTTCTTCAGAAATAGCAAGAAAATTAGGTATTTCTGAATTTATAATTGGTGTAACAATAGTTGCAATTGGAACTTCATTACCAGAACTAGCATCATCTATGTATGCTGCTTTTTTAGGTGATACAGATATTGCAGTAGGTAATGTTGTTGGTTCTAATATTGCTAACATTGCATTAGTATTAGGTGCATCTGCATTAATAATGAAAATTAGGACAAAAGAGAAAATATTAACAGATGATTTAGTTTTATTACTTGGTTCTGCAATAATATTTACAATAATTTTAATGCATGGAACAGTAAAAAATTATTTTGGTGTTTTATTATTAATAATATATGTTGCATATACAATTAAATTAATTATAGATTATAGAAGAAACCATAGACTTCTAAGACCAAAAAAAGATAAAATTAAAATTAAAGACATTATTTTAGTTATAATAGGATCACTTGGTGTTGTTATTGGTGCTAGATTGGCAATTGATTCTGCAATAAATATAGCTACAATATTTAATATAACCAATAGAATAATTGGTTTAACACTTGTTGCATTAGGTACTTCTTTACCAGAATTAGCAATATCATTAAATGCAACATTAAAGAAAAAAGCTGCAATTGCAATAGGAAATATTGCTGGTTCAAATGCATTTAATATCTTAGGTGTAATTGGTTTAACATCAATTATTAAGGATTTGCCTGTAAACCCATTAATATTACATTTTGATGTTCCAATAATGCTATTGTTGTCATTTTTACTTGTATTTATATGGGAAAAAGATATTACACGATTTGAAGGATTAGTATTGGTATCTATTTATATAGCATATTTAATAATGCTGTTCATTTAAATAATTAGAAAAAATATTTTATTCTATATGCTCCCATCGTCTAGTCCGGTCAAGAGCTAATTTTCATATGAAATTAGCTGGTAAGATATGACCCTCTCGAGGTCAGGACCTGGGTTCAAATCCCAGTGGGAGCACCATTGTGATAATATGATATTATTAAAAAATTGCAAATACATTGTAACTCAAAACAATAAAAGAGAGATTCTAAAAAACAAAGATATTTTGATAGAAAATAATAAAATAAAGGATATAGGATCTTTTGAAAATGCAGATAAGATTATTGATTGCTCAAATAAAATAGTAATGCCAGGTTTAATTAATTGTCATACTCATGCAGCAATGACATTATTTAGAGGTTATGGAGATGATATGAATTTACAAGAATGGCTGGAAAATAAAATATGGCCAATTGAGAAAAAATTAGATGGAGAAAAAATTTATTGGGGTTCTAAGTTAGCTATAGTTGAGATGATTAAAACAGGAACAACATGTTTTAATGATATGTATTTTTATATGGATAAAGTTGCACAAGCATGTGTTGAATGTAATATAAGATCAGTATTAAGTAGAGGATATATTGATAATAATTATCATAAAAAAATAAATGAGATGTTAGAAGAAATAAATAAAGTAAAAGAATTAAATTCAGATTTAATAACATTAGCACTAGGTCCACATGCTATTTATACAAATTCTGAATCATCATTAAAATGGTTTAAAGAATATTCTGATAAAAATGATTTGTTAATTCATATACATTTATCTGAAACTAAGAAAGAAGTTGAAGATTGTATTAAAAAACATGGAAAATCACCAGTTAAATATTTATATGATATAGGATTTTTATCACATAAAGTAATTGCTGCTCATTGTGTATGGCTATCTGAAGATGATATTAAATTATTAAAACAAAAAAATGTTTCTTTAGTATATAATCCAGCATCAAACATGAAATTATCATCTGGTATAATGCCATATCATATTTTAAAAGAATTAAATGTTTGCCTAGGAACAGATGGTGCTGCATCTAATAATAATTTAAACATGTTTGAAGAAATGAAAATAGCTGCATTATTGCAAAAAGTAAATAAAACACCTATATTATTAGCAGCACAAGAAGCATTAGATATGGCAACAATTAATGGTGCAAAAGCACTTAGAATAAATGCAGGTTCTATTGAACCTGGAAAATTAGCAGATTTAATAATAATTGACTTGAACAGGCCAGATATGATACCATTACATAATGTTGTTTCAAACTTAGTTTATTCTTTTGATGGTGATGTTGATACTGTAATAATAAATGGAAAAATTGTAATGTATAATAAAAAACTAATAAATATAAATGAGCAAGAGACATTTGATAAAATTAATTCATTTAAATTTTACTAATGCCGGCGTGGCTTAGCCAGGTAGAGCGGTAGATAATTTAGCTGAATCTCGAAAACTACTGTGCATTTGCACTCGCAGGTTCAAATCCTGCCGCCGGCGCCATATATTTATTCTACTAATAATCTAGAATAAGAATTGGAAAAATATCTAAACTAATGGCATATCATATTTTTTATGTTCTGTAGTTTATATAATTGTAAATTATTCAATAATTTTTATAGATCCTGTTTTTCCTATTCCAATTTGAAGCTCATTTCTAAAAATTTTAGTGAAACCGCCTTTAATTTTAATTTTTTTACCTTCTGATAGACCATCTGCTTGTTTTCCCCATAATACAAGCTTTATAGAACCTGTATTATCTTCTAATTTACATTCAAAAAGATTTACAAGTGTTCCAAATTTTGTATTTACTTGCCTTGGTTCATTTATTTCAAGTATTTTAGCTTCAAGTTCTATATTATTTATTCCTGGTTTTAATTTATTTATTTTCATGTATATACTTAGCATTTACTCTTTAAAAAGAAATAGAAACCTCAGTCAAATTGACCTCATAGGAGACGGAGGAGTTGGTGCTTTTTTCAATTATAAGTTAAAAATTAGTATATAAAGTGTTTTGGAAACATAAATCTAGACCTATGATCTAGTAATCTTTATTAATATTATAAGTTTAATTTATTTTATGAATATCTTGATACCAAGCTGGTTTTTTGGAATAGATTCTGCTTTTTATTTACTTGCATCTTTGATTGGATTTTTTGTAAGTTTTCTAGCATATAAAGCATATTCATTTACAAAAGTAATAAATCATTTTTATTTATATTTAAGTTTTGCAATATTAGGAATTGGATTTTTAATACATGGAATAATTAGTATATATACATATTTTGGAATAACAACAGGGACATTGAATATATTTGCAGGTTATTCATCATTTAGAGATTTTGGATGGTGGATTTATTCAATATGCTCATTTATTGGATATGCATTGTTGGCATTTATGTATTTTCCAAAGAACTTTAAAAAATCATTTCCTTTGTTTTTACCTATGTGGTGGAAAGGATTTCCATATTTTCACATAAGTTCATTTTTTGTATTAAGTTATGTAATATTTCATAGCTTTGTTAATTACTTTATGAAAAAAACAATTAATAAACTTTTAGTTGCAAGTTCATTTTTATTAATTGGATTATATCATTTACTTTTGTTTTTCTCAAGTTTTTCAATGTATTTTTATGTTAGTGCTCATTTGTGCTTATTAACAGGATTTTTGTTATTATTATATATGCTTATCAGAATAAACAAAAGGTAGTAAAATGAAAGAAAGAAGATCTAAGATAGCTATATTAGTTGATATTTTAAAACTTATTCAAAGAAAAGGTAGAGCTAAACCAACTCATATTTTATATGGTGCAAATTTATCGCATACTAGATTAAAAAATTATTTAGAAATGTTAGAAGAGCAAGGATTTATTGAAATAGAATTAATAAAAGGCCATAAATTTTACAAAATAACTTCAAAAGGAAGAGATTTTATAAAAGAATTTAAGAAAATTGAAGAAATTTCAGAAGCTTTTGGATTATCTATTTAAAGTATAAAATAATATATTTTTTAAAATGCGCTCGTCGTCTAGTGGCTTAGGATATCAGCTTGCCAAGCTGGTGACCGGGGTTCAAATCCCCGCGGGCGCACCATTACATAGGGATATATATA
>JAGGXH010000064.1 GCA_021163145.1 Candidatus Aenigmatarchaeota archaeon
GTGTAATAATGGATGAAATGATATCTATTATAAAGTCATTTGGATTAACTGATTATGAATCTAAAGCATATATCACTATTCTTAGATTAGGAATATGTACAGCAGAACAATTATCTGAATATGCAAATATACCATTACCAAGGGTTTATGATACTGTTGGTGAACTGCAGAAAAAAGGATTTGTACTTGTTACAAAAACAAGACCTAAAAAATTTAAAGCAGTTACACCTGAAAAAGCATTAAATAGATTAATAGAAGATAGAAAAAAAGAGATGTCAAGGGAAATTGAAAAATTAAAGCACGAGGCACAAATTTCAATTAAAAAATTATCATCAATAGAGAATCTTAGTAATAATGAAGAGAAACTTGATATGTGGACAACTAGGAAAAGAAAAAATGTTATGGCAATATTAGAAGAACAAAAAGCAACTGCTAAAAAAGAAGTACTTATTTTTAGTGGAGATCTTTCATGGATCAATGAAAATGCAGATATATTAAAAGATCTTAATAAAAAGAAAATAACTATTAAAATCTTGGCAAAACCATTAACAAATAAACAAATAAAATCAAATGTTTCTCTTGCTAAAAAATTGGGTGCTAAAGTAAAAACAGGGTATACTGGAAAACTTAGAGGTCATATTGTAGATGGAAAGGTAGCTGCAATTGCTATTAAAGTATCTAATGAAAAAATAATTGAAACTCACCCATATAGTAAATATGAACTTGTTGTTTTCAATAATCAATCAATAGTTTCTGCATTTAAAGAAAACTTTGAATTTTGGTGGAAGAACTTAAAGTAATTAATTTCCATTGTTTCCTTCTTGTTTTAATTTCTCTATTCTTTTAAGTGTAACTTCTGCATCTTCAGCTTCTTTAATAATTTCTTGTATTGTTTTTTTCATTTCAGCTACAAAAGGTTTAAAATTAGTTACATAACCTCTATATACCATTTTATCTGGTTGTCTTTGAGGTGTTCCTACAACCTTTACATATTTTTCATCAACACGTGTTTTATAAAAATTAAACATGTAGTCATCAACTATACCTGCATGTAGATCTGATATATTATGCTTTAAATTTACTCCTGTTTCTAATATTGCTCTTGCTGTTTTTTCAGTCCATCCTTCTATATGCATTATTATAGTAACATTTTCTTTTCCTAATCTATTTACACATTCTCTATATGTTTCTAGCCACATATCTCCTGTTATATCTGCATTTTTATCAGTAACATGATCAAAATCACCACTTTTTATAATAACCCTTTCCTGAGAATTTTTTACCATTTCATATGTTTTATTTACAATATCTTCTCTTGATTCAAGAAAATATATTTCTTGTCCATGATTTCTTACATATTCTGTTATATTATCCCTCTTTAGAAAATTTATATGATCTAAAACATCATTCCATGAAGTTTTTCTAATTAAATCATATGCTTCTCTTTCTTCTTTATTAAATGCTAATACCATCAGATCGCCTATTCATTACTTTATAATAATTAAATAGATAATAAGCTTTAAAAAACTTATGTTTTTTAACTATAATACAGTTTAAAAAGTAAATACTTTGATTAAATTATAAAGTTTACTACTCTAAATGAGTAATGTTTATATATTTGTTATGCATATATTATTATTAGTGATATATAATGGAAAGAAGTAAAAAAGTGGTTTTTGTATCTCATTGTTTGCTTAACCAAAATACAAGATCTGTTGGTAAATCAAGTTATCCTGGAACAGTAAGAGAATTGATTTCAATGCTTTCAGAAGCAGGAATAGGCATAATTCAATTACCTTGTCCAGAAATTGAATTTAATTCAGGATTGCATAGGAAGAATCAGGTTAAAAAGCTATCTTCTTCTTATAAAAATGCATGTAAAAAATTATCTTCTAATATTTTAAAACAAATTGAAACATATATGGCTAAAAAATACAAAGTTATTGGAATTATTGGTGTTGAATTATCAAATACATGTGGTGTACATCAAATAAAAAGTGGAAATAGATCTGTTCCTGGAAAAGGGGTATTAATTCAAGAATTAGAAGAACAAATGCATAAGAAAAATTATCAGGTTCCTATTATTGGAATAGATCTAAATAATGTATATTCTTCTGTTGAAAAAATACATCAATTATTGAAATATTATTAAATCAATAAATTTAAATACTTTTTGGTAGTATATGTTATTATATGATAGATGATAGAACATTAAAAGAAGTAAAAGAATTAATTGAAGATATAAAAATTGAAGAAAATGGATCATTCAAAAGTAGGATTAGTAGAATTAGTGGTTCTCAAATAGATAATAAATATGGAGTTCTTTTATTAGGAAGTATAACACGTTACGGACAAACACAACAAGTTGTGCTTCTCCCAAAAAATATTACTAATAAATTTAAGCCAATAAACCTTTTATATCCTTATTTAAAATATTTTGGTTTTGGTTCAGAGTTTGAATATGGCGAATATTATATTCGTTTTAATGAAAGAGAAGACAAAAAAGATACAATAATTAATAGAGTTGCTGATAAAATTATAGATAACTATTCCTTAATACTTACACATTATGAGGGCTCTAAAATAAGAGAATCAGACGGTAGATTGATGGGTCATGAACATATAACAATAATTCCCACACAAGAATTTGAAGAAATGTATAACAATAATCCAGATAATATTGGAGAGGATGTTTCACTATTTTATAAGAAACTTGCTCAGGAAGATGATGTAATGGAAGCACTAGCTAAAATAAGATTAAGTTTTAGAAATGCATTTGATTATGATAAATTAGAAGACCAAATTTTATTAAAACATGCATTTGCATTATTGGCAAGAGATGGACCAAAAGCAGAACCATTAATAACAATAAAAAACTTAGAAGAATTAGCACTACAAAATGAACAACAAAAGACAAAAGAAAAATATTCATATAAACAATTGGAAACAATATATCAAGAATTAGAGAAAATATTAGAATCAAAAGATAGTGTTTCTAGAGAAGAATTTGAAGCTATAAAGAAAAAAATCTAAATATAAATAATAATAAATGATTAAGAGCATTTATCTGAATTTAGACAATAATAAAATATTATTAAATTATTCCTGTTTGTAGCAATATTAACAATATTCCAAATCCAGATGCAGTCATTATAACACTATGTTTAAATCCAGCTAAAACAGAGTTCTCACTTATTTGCCCTGCAACTAATCCACTAAATATACCTTGTATTACAACCATCATTAAAAATAATGAATGATAATAACACAATGTTCCTGTACCTAAGCTAAACATCTTACAAACAAATCCAAATACAGAACATGAAATACAAAATATATGCTTTGCTCCAATGCAAGAAACACAAGGATCTTCAAATATCAATATTCCTCCAAATGTACCACCAGTACTTATATTAAGCATTGGAACAATGGTTTTTGATAAACCAATTATAATACCAATAAATATGAAATAAATAACATACATTACCGTAATATGTTGAATCATCATTGCTTTTCTTTCTTTTTCTATTTCTTTTAACTCAATTATATCATTTGCAGTTGATTCCATAGTCTTTCCTATATCTCCCCCAGATTCATAAGATTCTACAATGATTCTTACTATTCTTTTTATTATTATAGAATCTTTCATTCTTTTTGAAAATCTTTCAAATACTTCTTTAACAGGAATGCCCCATGAAATTTGATTATTCATTTTTTTAATCTCTTTTGTAAGTACACCATAATCTTTTTTTGAAATTGTCTTAAGAGCACTAGGCAATGTCATACCTGTTTTCTGAGCTTCTGATAAATCTAATAAAAATCCAGGAATTTGATCTTCAATTGCTTTTATTTTTTGATACCTAAGATATGATATCATAATATATGGAATTGTTCCAACAACAGATCCAAATAATATAAAGTTTCCAATTAGTGCTGCATTACCCCAGAAAACAATTATACCAAAAAATATTATTAATGCTGCAACTATCAGTGGAATGTGCTGATAACTTATTTTTTTGAAATCAAATTTCATTTATACACCTGGTGATATTGATTTTAATATTGCAATGAAAATTATTGATGCAGCAGGTAATCCAATAAATATTACTACAAATTGTAAAAATGAAAGCAAAAGATTTAACTCACCAGCTCCAAATATAGACATAAGTGCTGACATTATTATAAAAAATATAGATCCAACCACTACTACAGTTAAATACATTTCAATCATTAAAGATAATGTTTCTGAATAAGATTTTAATTTTCTTCGATGTTCAGCCATGAACATTTTTGATTTTTCATGTAAAAAGTCACTTAAATTACCACCAGCTCTTATAACAGTATCTAATCCCCAAAGCAATTCCCTTAATTGTGAAGATGGAGTTTTATCAGCAGCTCTTTTTATTGAATTTAAAATATCCATGCCAAATGCTTCTACATCTCTTGTTATTTTTTCTGCTTCTTTACTTATTTCTCCATATTCTTTAAATTTTGCAAGAAGTTTAAACATTGTAACAGGCGGTGCTCCTGAAGAAGCTATTGTTGCCATATATGTTGTTGCAAATGGAAGTGCAGCATCAATATTTTTTTGTCTTTTCTTTGCAATAATATTAGGATATGTATAAAACATTAAAAATAATCCTAATTCAATAAATATACTTATTGTTAAAGAAAAAATAAGTGCAATTAATGCTTTATGAAATATTAATGCTGATATTAAAACCAATAAAGGAAATTCTATTATAAAAATAATTAACATAACAAAGAATGTAACATAAACATATTCAATTAAGCTAAGACCAATATCTGATTTTGGTAAATCAGATCTTACACTTTCAAAATATTTTTCAAATGATTCAAGACTTTTACCAAAAAATTTAAATGAAGCATCTCTTAATTTATTCCACATTAATATCACTGAATTGAGCTCAATAAGTCTTCTGGACGAGTATAATATAATTTTACTATTTTTGCAAAATCTTTATAATTAGTTATATCATGTTCAACAACCCAATTTAATATTTTTTCTCTTCTTGATAATTCTAATTTTAGAAAATCTTCTTTAACACCATATTGTTCAGATATTCTTTTGAAAACAATAGATGGACTAACTGCCTTATAAGTGTCTGTAGATGGATCCCACTTAAATACCTCATTTATTATTGGTCTATTTTCTTTTCTATCATAACCTACTATTTCATAAACATTACTTACTTTTCTAACATATCTATTCTTATATTTTATTTTTACTAAAAATATGATTACATCAAGAGCTTCTATTAGATTTTTTGGCAAACTTATAGGTGGTGTTGTTAATCTATCTATTAATCTATCCATTGTATCTGCATGTATTGTTGCCATAGATGGGTGACCAGTATTATGTAATAAAACTCCTCCAAATCCACCAATGAATGTATTTATTCTTGGCACATATAAGTCATATACTGGTTCAGGATTCTTTAATTCAATAACTTCTATTGATTTAACCTTATCTCTATAATAATCATCTTGATGTATTTTACCATAATGCTTATTCAATTTTGTATTATTTTTACATTTTACATACTTAAGAAATTTTTCTTGGAATTGTTTTGTATAAAATCTAATTTCATATTCTATTTTATTTTGTTTTCTTAGTTTTTTAGCAATCCTTGCAACAATTCCAAATTTTAATAAAAGATAACATATATCATTTATAAGTTCTTTTGATGAGCTTGAATAATAAAATTTATCTTTTTTAAATGATCCATCACCAGCCCATAATGCAGTCAAAAAATGACCGATTTCCTTATTTGGTAAATTAAATATGAAATCAGGGATTTTTTTATTTTTTGATCCATGTTTACAATATTTTTTCAATAATTCAAATATAATTCTATGATTAAATGTTAATTCTGTACACTTCCCCCATCCATAAATTATACGTTCTCTAGCTTTCTTTCCAGTTACTTTTTCAATACATTTTCTCATATCTTCGAGTATTTTTTTATTAGAATTATATAAGCTAATTGAACAATTTCTTTTTTCAGTATTTAAACTTCCTTCTGAAATATAATAACCTATTAATCTTAATAATTCAGGAGTTGGTTTTAATTTGGCTGGTAGCATTGGAGAATTACCGCCTCTGAATTTGACTTTGATATTTTTTAATTCCTTTCTCCAATCTATGTTAGCTTTTTTCATAAGTTTTATAAATTTCTCAGATTTAATTGCACAATTATTTACACCATAATAATGAGAAATACATGAAACATTTGCAATCTTACTAGCTTCTTTAAAACCAAGTTTTTTACTAGCTTTTTTAATTAGTTCTGGAGAATATACTCTGATATTTTTAAACATTTTAATTAAATCTAAATCTTTAATCTCATTAGAGCTTGGCAATTTAGCAGGTATTATAATTTCACTTCCAACTTTTAAATCTTGAACCATAATTGGAATAATTTTACCATCATATGTAAATACGGAATGTGCAGATGTTGCTATAATTTCTCTTCCTGATTTTGTTATAATTTTATATAATTTATCTACAGCTCTATGTTTTATTTTATATTTTATAGGTAATGTGCTCACTTTACCTGTAAATGGATCTAAGGTTGGTATGTTATATTGAATGCCAAATTTAAGGTTTTCTATAGCAGTTTTCTTTAAACAATTATTATCAAAATATAATACAGTTTCATATCCTGGTATTGAAGCAATTTGCTGGAATAATACATATGCTTCTTTACCTCTTACTTCACCAACAATCAAATAATCAGGTCTTTGTCTTAAGGATTCTTTAAGTAAATCAAATAAGTCAACTTCTCCAATCTTTTTAGCACCAACTTCACTTATAGAAGTTCTAGCAACAGTTGGTACCCAATGTGGTAAAGGTAGTGATAATTCTGGTGTATCTTCTATAGAAACAACCTTTAAATTAGGATTAATAAATAGTGATAATGCATTTAATAAAGATGTTTTACCAGAAGCAGTTCCACCTGATATTAATATTGATCTTCCATATTCAATTAAAATCCATAAATATGATGTAAGCTTTTTATCAAGTGTACCAAAGTTTATAATATGTGTTGGAGTTAAAGGTTCTTTTGTAAATTTTCTAATTGTTATATTGCTTCCTCTTCTTGCAATATCTGTTCCTAGTGTTGCTTGAACTCTTGATCCATCTGGTAATGCACCTTGTAACAATGGATTTGCAACAGATATTGACTTTCCACATCTTTGTGCAAGTTTATTTACAAATGTATCTAATTCATCAGCAGTTTCAAACATAATATTTGTTTTAACACTTCCAACTAATGGATTTCTATGATAAATATATATTGGTATTCCAACTCCATCACATGATATATCTTCTATATCAGGATCTTGCATTAATGGTTCTATTTTACCCAATCCTATAAAATCTCTTTCAATATAGTATAATAATGCATTTTGTTTTTCAATAGGAAGATCTTTGGCCATTAGCTTTACCATTTCTTTAAATTTTTCAACAAGATATTCTTTTGCTTCACCTTTTTTTAGAGTTGTAAAATCAACATCAAGCTTTTCTACTAATTCTTGTTTTATTTTTTCTAATAATTTTTTCTCTTGTTCAGTAAGTTCAGGCTCATAAACATAATAAACTAAAGAAGAATCTGCAATAGACCACTTTATATGTGCCCATGCATATGGATTTTTAGAATTTCTTGGTATTAATGCATATTTTATATTTACTTTTGTTAAATCTTCTTCCATATCTTTAAGCTTAGGCATTCTTATTGCTGAAGGCGCTTCTATTAATGATATTCCTTTTTCTATTGTTTCTGATGGTTTTGGCTTAACTTCTTCTCTTCTAAACCCTTCTTGTTGCACTTGTTGTATAATTATAGGTTGCTGAATAGTTTGTTTTTGTATTACTGGTTTCTCTTCTTTTTCTTTCTTTTTCTTTGCACCTACAATAGCTTTTCTAATGACCTTTTTCATTGAAATTTTTTTCTTCAACTTAATACAACCCCATCTTTATTTGCAATAATATTGATTTTACCTCTTGTACTATAAATAATTCCATCTGATTCTATATTTATGTTATATAAATTTAGAATTTTACCAATATTATAATTATCGGTAGAATTGATATTAAGGCCATTTTCCAGTATTCTAATTGTATAAATACTACCAGATAATTTTGGAGGTATATTAATTTCATATTTTATATTACTATTTGTATTTTTAGCTCCATAATATATTCTAATAATATTGCTTCTTATCATTTCAGATACTCTATCTATTTGTCCTTGAAGTGCTGTATCCTTTAATTTTGAATTTATATCATTAAATGTAAAATATATCCCTATTACAAGTGATATACCAATTGCAAAGAATATTACATATTCAACTGTTAAATACTGACCTTTCATATAACATTAATTATTGTTACCTTATTATTAAAGTTATTCAAGGATAACCTTTATTTTAATAATAAAATTTGGATCATATATTACTTCACTTTTCTGAATTTTTATTTTTCTAGGATTAGCTAATGTTGGACCATCAGTAATAAATTTAATAGAATAATCATTTTCTGGATATTCTATCTTTATTAATATTAAATTCCCTTCTTTTTTTTCTCTTATAACACCATCTTCAGTTATATTTATCCATTGTTCAGGAATATCTATATTTATAGTATCTTTAAATTCAATTGCATAATCATCTAAGATTATAACAGTTGCCGGATAATTATATTCAAGTTCAGCTTCACCACCAAATTTTATCACATCTTTTATTACAGAATCTAATTTAATTGCAAAATTTTCCAATTCATTTAACTTGTTTATATCTTGGTTTTTTTGTATAATTCCCTGGCTCCATATAAATGATGATATAAATAACACTAATCCAATTAAAAAAAGAGAAACAAAAATAATAATTTCGCTTTGTGCTTTCATGATAAATTATTCACAGACTTTGTATATAACTTTATACTCCTGCTTCTGGACATTCAAGTGTTTCTGATTTATCAAGTCCTGTTTCTGTTGTTAGTTTTATTGTATGTGTTCCTGTACAACCTTCATAATCTGTTGTTAATGTAGCTACTTCTCCTGCTCTAATAGATGTAATTTTTTCTTCTGTTTCCTCATCTACAGGAAGATTAAAATCAGTTATTTCACCATCAATATACATAGCTATTTTAGTTAAATCAATATCAGTTGTTCCTATATTTCTTATTGTTACTGATATTTGTCCTTTATCACTGTTGTATGTTGCAACTTCTATGTCAAAATCTGTTGCAATTTTCTCTGAAACACCTTCTGCAGCTTTTCCAACACCTTTAGTAATGCTTCCAAATACATCACTAAACCACACATAAGCTGCAGCTGCCAATGCTACAGTTATCATTAATATTAAGACAACTGCAATTACAGCTGATACTGCTTTCATATTATATCAACCTCTTTTTTTTAATTTTATGTTTGGATAAGATGATAATAAAGCTGAAACAGGTGTACCTCTTTTTATTTTCTTATTAATTGTTTCAAGTGCTTCCATAATAGCAGTATTATTTTCAATTAGTTTTTTATTTTCTTCAGACAGTTTTTTAATTTCTTCAATTAATGGTTTAATAGATTCAGTACCAGGACCAACAATTTCTTCTGATCCAGCTGTTTCAATAAGATCCATAAAATCTTTCATTGTTTCAATTAATTCATCAATTTTTTTAGGTATCTTAGATAATTCAATTCTTAAATCAGAATTTGCTTTTACTATTTCATTTATAATATTTTGATTTGTTTTTACAAGTTCAATTATTTGAGTTATTAATGATTGTAATTGTGGTATTGTACCTGCTTTTTCCAATACTTCTACTCTTTTTTGAAGTCTTCTTAAAGGGGTTACTGGTATTATCTCATAACCTTCTTTAGTCTCTGAAAGTTCTACTTCATCTTTCATAACTTAATTTTTAATAATCCTTCTATATAAATCTATCTAAAAAACACTATTTAGAAAATAAAATTAATATGGTGGCATACCACCCATACCAGACATGCCACCAGATGAACCAGAATCTTTATTTAATTTACTTGCAGCTATTATATCATCAATTCTCAATATCATTTCAGCTGCTTCTGATGCTGATTTTATTGCCTGAGTCTTTATTTTCAAAGGCTCAATAACACCTCTTTCTTTCATATCAATAATTTTTCCATTATAAACATCTATACCAGCATTTACATTTCCTTTTTCATGCTCAGCTCTTAAGTTTACTAATATATCAATTGGATCTAGTCCTGCATTTTCTGCAAGTGTTCGTGGGATTATTTCCATTGCATCTGCAAATGCTTGTATTGCTAGTTGTTCTCTACCAGAATATTTTTGTGAGAAATCTCTTAAACCTTTTGCAACCTCTTCTTCAGGTGACCCACCACCTGCTAATATCTTTCCTACCTCAATTGCTGATGCTATTCCACCAATTGCATCTTTTAGTGCTCTTTCAACTTCTTCAGTGTTGTGTTCAGTTCCACCTCTTATTAATATAGATACTGCTTTTGGATCTTTACATTCTCTTACAAAAATCATATTATCTCCAGCAATTTTCTTTTCTTCAACTAATCCTGCAAAACCTAAATCATTTTCAGATATATCTGATAGATTTGACAGTATTTTTCCACCTGTTGCTCTTGCAAGTTTTTCCATATCAGATTTCTTAACTCTTCTTGCTGTTAATATATCAGCTTTTGCAAGGTAATGTTGTGCAACATCATCAATACCTTTTTGACATAATAATACATTACATCCAGAATCAATTACCTTATCTACCATATTTTTTAACATTTTCTCTTCTTGTTCCATGAATTTTTGCAATTGTTCTGGTGATGTTATTTGTATTTGAGAATCAGTTTCCATTTTTTCAATTTCTAATGATTTATCTAATAGCAATATTTTTGCATTTTCAACTTTTCTTGGCATAGATGGATGAACAATTTCTTTATCTATTATAATTCCTTTTATTAATTCTGTGTCTTCTGAGCTTCCACCTTGCTTTTTTTCTAATTGAATATTGTCTTGATTTACTTTATTATCAGAGATAACAGATTTAACAGCTTCAACAGCTATTGATGCTAAATGTTCTGAAGCTTTTTCAGTTCCTTTTCCTGTCATTGCTGTTATTGCAATTTTTTTAAGTGTCTCTGTATCATCAGGTGTTATTTTTTCTGATATATTTTCTAATATTTTTAATGCTTCTTTATTTGCTAATTTAAATCCTTTTGTAATAATAGTTGGATGAACATTTTGCTCAATTAACTCACCTGCTTTTTTCAAAAATTCTCCTGCTAATACTGCTGCAGTTGTTGTTCCATCTCCTACTTCTTCATCTTGTGTTTTTGCAACTTCTAGCAGCATTTTTCCAGCAGGATGTTCTATCTGCATTTCTTCTAATATAGTAACACCATCATTTGTAATTACTATATCACCTAATGAATCAACAAGCATTTTATCCATACCTTTTGGTCCTAATGTTGTTCTAACAGCATCTGCTACTTGTTTAGCTGCAGCTATATTTGCAGCTTGTGCACCTTTTCCTAATGTTCTTAATGTTCCTTCTGGTAGAACCAAAATAGGTTGGTTAGCTTGTTGAGTATTCATTACATCACCTCATAAATGTCATATTATTGAAATAGCTATTATAAATCTATTAAATCTAACCTTTTTAAACTTTAATTATTGTCCTAGAATTTCTCTTGCTTTTGCAAGATTATCAACTTTAAAAGCTATATTAACTGTTCCTTTATTTCGATCCAGAAGAAATATAGATTGTATATTGATTCCAAGATTTGCTAATATTCTTGAAAATTTTGCTAATTCACCTGGTTTATCTAATAATTTTGCAGGAATTATTTCAAATTCGTTGAAATCATGTCCTGCTTTTTTTAAAGCTTCTCTTGTTAAATCTTCATTATCTGTTATAAATTTTATTATACCATGATCACCCCTCTCTTCTGTAGCAATTGCTTTTAGACTTACACCTGCTGCTGCAATTGCTTCTGTTACATTTGCTAAATCACCAATATTATTTTTTACTTTAACTTCAAATTGTCTCATAATAATAATTGATTAAAAAGATATTTAAATTAAAAATTCTTAAGATATTGATAATTTATAAGTGATTATATTTTCTGAATTATTATTAAATCTTTTTAAAGATATAATATATTAATAATTAATACATGGGCGGGTAGCTTAGCTTGGTTAGAGCGCTAGTCTTATAAATTAGCATTTAGCTAATTTTTTTGGCTATGCTCAATAAAAACTAGAGGTCGGGAGTTCAAATCTCCCCTCGCCCACCATTTGGGCCGGTGGTCTAGTCTGGTATGACTATTAGAACGATTGGAAACAATATATGTAATGGAAATAAAAATAATTCTATGAAACAACTTGATAATCAAACAGTTAAAAAAATAAAAAATATGCGAAATTCCGGATACTCTTATTTCGAAATATCATCTAAGTTAAAAATAACAAAATCAACTTCATATAAATATGCAAAAAATGTTAGATTACCAGTAAAATCTAAGAAAAAAATAAGCAGAAAAATATACAAAAGGCAGAAGAAATTTATTGAAAATTATGCAAAAACTAAAAAATTACCAAAGAATATTAAATGGAATATCAATAAAGCTAGAATAATTGGGCACTGTATTTTTGATGGGAGTGTTACTGATTTTAATGTTAATTATACCAATAGTTCTAAAAAAATAATTGACCAATTTATTAAAGATATCGAAATTGTTTATGGTTTAAAATATACAAACATATACATAAAAAAAGGAAGCGTGTTCGATAAATATACTGTTGCATATTCTTCAAAAAAACTATGTGAAGATTTGAAAAAATATAGTAAATCATATAATTCCACATCAAATATGACAAAAGCTCCCAAAAAAGTTTTTATATCTGATAAAAAAATAATAAAGGAATTTATAAGAACATTTTGGGAAGATGAGGGTTGCATTACAATTAATGGCGAGATACTTGGAAGAATAAAGAATAAAGGGCTTAGAGACGATTTATTAATACTTCATAGAAAAGTTGGAATTGCTTGTAGCCCATATAATTGTTCAGATGGAGCATTTGGAATACGGATTATTATAAATAAGGAAAATTTAAATAAGTTTAAATCAGTATCATTTAAAGAAGCTATGATAGTTCGTGGCAACAACAAAGGAATGTTAAAGAAAAAGTTGTTAGAGAGGATATATAGACATTATTTAAATGGGCCGGTGGTCTAGCCCGGCATGACGTCACCCTTACATCCTTTCTTATGATTTATTAAGAAAGGTATGATAGGTGGATATCGCCAGTTCGAATCTGGCCCGGCCCACCATTTTTATTTTTAATATACATAATTCTTATCATGTATACTATACTAGATTGTTATACAGATGAACCATCTGGTTTAGGTGTACCACCATATATTGGAACATATCCAAGATATTTAGCAGGTGCACTTTCTATATTAGGTAAAGAAATTGCTTATATAACAATTGATGATTTAAGATATCCGAAAAAATCAAAACTAAAAACAGATATAGCAACTTATAATAAAACAAATCAAGATATTAGAAAAATTATTTCTAATACAAAGAAATTAATTGTTGTTGCAGGTATTCATACATCTGGGAAATATTTATCAGCAATACCTGCAACTCTTAAGGAAATAATAAGAATAATTAAACCATTTAAATTCAGAAAAATATTAACAGGTCCAGCTGCATCAGTTTATGGATCTGGTATCCATGGAGGTAAGTTTTCAGAGAAAGTTGATTTGTCTGTATTTGATGAGATAAATGAAAATTATCTTGGGATTAATGACTATAACAAAATAAGAAGATATTCTATAGAAGGAGCATTTATAGTAAAAAATAATCCAAGATATCCAAATTGTATTGTAGAAATTGAAACATCTAGGGGATGTCCTAGAAAAGTTGGATGCTCTTTTTGTACAGAATCTCTGAGAAAATTTGAAAAGAGGAATATAAATGATATTATTAATGAGGTTAAAGCGTTGTCAGATCAAGGTATTAAGTATTTTAGATTAGGAAAGCAAAGTGATTTTTTTGCTAGAAATAAAAATGAAATTGAAAAACTATTGAGATCAATAAAAGAAGATGTTTCTCCTGATGTATTGCATATTGATAATATAAATCCATCAAGTGTTACAGAAAATAAAGTTAAGATAGTAACAAAATATTGTACACCTGGAAATGTCGCAGCACTTGGTGTTGAAAGTTTTGATAAAAATGTTATAGAACAAAATAATTTAAATTCTGATCCAGATATAACAATGAATGTAATAGAAATTATAAACAAGTTTGGATCTATTAGAGGAGATAATGGGATGCCATTATTTTTACCAGGAATAAATATTTTATTTGGATTAAAAGGAGAAACCAAAGAAACACATAAAATAAATATGAGATATCTTAAAGAAATTTTAAATAGAAAATTATTATTAAGAAGAATAAATATTAGACAAGTTGTTCTTTATCCTTATACTAAATTATATGAAACCACTAAAACCAAATTTCTTAGAAAAAATAGAAAATATTATTGGAAATGGAGAAATGAGATACGACACTCAATTGATCTTCCAATGTTAAAAAATCTGTGCCCAAAAGGAACTATTCTTAGAAATGTTTTAACTGAAATACATAATGGCAATACTACTTTTTGCAGGCAAATAGGAACTTATCCTTTAATAATTGGGATAAAAGAGAAACTTCCATTAAACCAATTTATTAATATTGAAGTAACTGATCATATGTTAAGAAGTCTGGTTGGTAGAAAAATCTAATTTATTTTATATCTTAAAAATCCACCAATTCCACCAAGGTTCATAAATTTTTCACCAGCTTCATGTTCATGATCAATTATTTTTATTTCTGTTCCTATTTTTTCAGCTGTTTTTAGTAAATCTTCAAGTTCTCTTACTTTAGAATCAGAAATTATTAGTAGTTTTAATGCGCCCATTTCAAGTGCTTTTTTTGTTTCATCTAGTCCATAAACAACATTTCCCTCTTTCATTATTTCTTTTAAAAATTCTTCTATTATCTTTGTTTCTTCTGTTATTCTATTTGTTTTTACTATTTTCTTTAATATACCTCTTCTTAATAACTCATTTAATCCAGGCTTCCCTATATGATTTAATTTGTCAAAAAATATACCATCTAACAATTGTTTATATTTTTGTTCTAAAATACTTTTCAAATCATCTTTTGTAAACCCTGGTCCTGCGATTACTATATTTTTATATTTTTCTTTTTTCCTTTCTAATTCATTTATTATTTTTCTAAAATATTCTGGTTTTTCAGATTTTTCACCTTGTTTTCCAGATGGCCCACCTCTAATATGTAATAGATGCTTTATTCTATCACCTATTAAATAAAAATCACATTCTCTGTCATCTAATATAATTGCTACTATAGGATGCTGTGGCTTTTCAGCAGCTTTTATTTTATTTACTTCCCAAGATTTCCATTCTCTTTGGATTGTTAATGTATCTCCTGATTTAATGTTAAAGGAATGATAAGAATGTTCTATGTCTTCAGGCCCTTTTACTATTTTTCCATTTATCTTTA
Source organism: Candidatus Aenigmatarchaeota archaeon (assembly GCA_021163145.1). GTDB lineage: Archaea > Aenigmatarchaeota > Aenigmatarchaeia > Aenigmatarchaeales > Aenigmatarchaeaceae > JAGGXH01. The sequence continues at coordinate 15,621 of JAGGXH010000064.1, forward strand.
AAATATCTGATAATTCTACTTTTTCTACTAATAATGTTAGAACAACAGGTTTTTTACCTACTTTTTCTTTTCTTTCTCCTCTTTCTACTTCTATTGTTCTCAATGTTCTAGTTGTTACAAGATCACCTGGTCTTATTATATTACTAAGAATAAATAAATCATCATTATTTTCAGGAGTAATTTTTGCAATATTATGCTTCAGATCAAAGTATGATTTCATGATAATAGTAATATTTAATACTTAATAAATTCATTCTGTTTTTATGAAGAAAATATTAGATAATTATGTTAATGGTGCATATTGTCTTGAAACATTTACTGGAAATGAAAATGATGTATATCATATATTAAGGCAATATACTAACAAAGATTTAGTAATTGCAAGAATATTTGTATATGGAATATTAAGAAGATATGGTGCATCAGATGAAGGATTAAATGCACTTCTTCCTGTTTCACAGCATAATATTATAGGTCCAATTGCTGTTACATGGAAAAAAATATTGTTTGGAAAAAATATAATAATAACTAAGGGTGGTATAAGAAGAACAAAATATGAACCTGGTTCTACAACAGATCCAGGAGATTATTTAGAAGTATTCACTATTATTGGTTCAAAAAAAGATGTTGATAAATTTGTTTCTGATTGGAATAATCTAGAGATATCATTTGGATATGTGGTAGCTCCATGCACAGTACAAGTTGGGCCACCTAAAGATAAAAATTATTTGAGTTGTTCATTATACTTAGATTCAGAAAGTAAAATACCAGCAAATAAAACAGATATAATTATTGTTGTACCAAAGAAACCCACAGAATGGTTTATTTTATCAAGCAAAAGATTAAATAAAATTAATGAACCAAAAATTGCTAAACCAGAAATCATTAAAGAAGAAATAACTAAAGAAGAACAAGTTGAGAAAAAAACATTTTATGATAGAATTGAGCAAGAATTGGAATCAGATAAACCAAAATTAGGTAAAATGAAGCAAATATTATATGAAAAATTATTTAATATATTTACAAGTGCTGGAATAGATCAAAAAAATGCTATTAATTTGTGTAGAGAAATAACACAAGAATTTACAATTGATCTTTTTTCAGAGCTTGTGCTTGCAATGAAAACCATTTCATCTAGAATATCTATTGATGGTAACATTGTATCAGAAGGAAGAGAAGTAACAACTAGTGATCTTATTAATTGGATAATAGAAAATCTTGATATAAATCCAAAAATTAAAGACATATTAGCAGAAATTAAAACTTATTAATGTAAATTAACATATATTAAGTGATATAAATGCCTGATTTCATTCCTGTATTAACAGCTGCATTGATAATATTATTAGTATTGTTTATAGCAGTTGGTGGGTTACCTGTATCAGAAGAAAAGGAAACTTCTCCTAGTAGTTTAACTTATTATTATCCTGATATATCTGGAACAATAATGCTTGGATCAAATTTTACTATATCTAATTATGCAGATACAAAATTTTTAGCAAAATTAGATGGAAGAGTTTCTCAAGGTTTAATCTCAGGTGAAAAGAAAACCATATCATTTAAAGCACAAGATTATCATAATTTTGATACAGGAAAAATAGTTGTAAATATAATAAACACAAATCTTTATGGAAATTTAATTGTAAAAATAAATGGAAAAACTGTTCTAAATGAAAGACCTAATATTGGTAAGCATGAATATTATTTTGATAATAATGTATTAAAAACAGAAAATACAATTACTGTATTTACAAGTGGTTCTGGATGGAGATTCTGGGCACCATCAATTTATGATTTAAATCTAAGTTTATATATGGAGACATTGGATATTAATAAAAAGTCATTTAAATTTGATCTAGATGGTAAGCCTGAAAGAGCAAGAATTGCTATTTTTGGAGACAGAATTAAAGGTGAAGGAGAAATAGTAATTAAGATTAATGATATAAAGGTGTACAAAGGTTATTTAAATGCTTATAAATATTTTGATCCAGATATTTTAAATATAGGTGAAAATTATGTTGATATATATTCTGAACAAAATTCAGAATATAATATATATTCAGCTAAAATAATATTGTGGGATGAATAATAATGGCAGATGAAAGCAATGAAAAGAAAAAAGAAGGTTATTTAGAAAACGATGAGTTAGAGGAACCAAAAGAGAAAGTACCATCAAGATTAGCTGCTATTGGTAAACAAATCTGTCCAAAATGCGGAGCAATAAATCCTAGAAATAAACTTGTTTGTATAAAATGTGGTGCATTTCTTCCAAAAGCTTATAAAAAAGCTTCAGAAGCAAGATATGAATCTGCAGAAAAATGGAAATCTAGGTTTGGTGGTTTTGGAGAAAAAATAAAAGAATATATGCATATCATAATCATACCAATCATACTTGGTATAATAGCTATATTATTTGGCTTTATATTTTTTGGTTCAGCATTATTTTTAATAGGATTTTATTTTGCTGCACCATATTCAAGTTATGCAAGAGGGCCATTAAAATTATTTATTTTATCTTTAATATATTTAGAATTTACAATTTTACATCCTCAAATATTAATAACTTTAATTGTTTTATTTATAGGATATTTTTCAATGCCAACTGGTTATAGAGAATCAAGAAAATATAAAGCAGCAGAAGCATGGGGAAGAATATTTATAGGATATCTTGTGGCTATTACCTTATATTCAGCATTGGGTGGAGCAACATCATTATATGTAATTCCATTATTAACATTATCACCAATTCAGGCGCCTTTATTTTTAATTTCATTTGCATTTTTCTTTGTATTGCCTGAAGTGAAGCCTGAAGGAGGAAGCATCAATATATATATGGGTCTTAAAGGAATTCCCCAAACTGTTGCTGGAAAAAGCATTGGTGCAATAATATTTGTAACAATAATGTCAATAGCATTGTTATTTATATTAAATTCGTGGAAATTAGCAGAAACATCAACATTTACAATATCTATTTTCTGGATATTATCATTGATAATGGGTTTATTATCTGGTAGAGAAGGAAGACCATATACAGGAATAATAATGTTGGGAATTGCATTGCTCATGTTTTCAGTACAATTTACAGGTGTTGTTGGAACAAATATATTTGGTCCATATTGGCCAACTGTTGAGCACTATACATCAGCAATAATAGAACCTATTAATAATGCAATTGAAAATGCTGCAAGTGGTGCAGAAGATGCATGGCTAATGATAACTTGTCCTCAATGTTATCAAGCTAAACAACAAAAAATGCAACAAATTGGAACAGGAAGAGTAAAACCAAGAGGAACTGTAAGATCAATAGAATTATCTAATTTTAATGCAATAAACTATGGAAGTGCAACACCAATAATAGATCCAGCACTTCCTTTAATTGGAACAATAGAATTATCAAATAAAGGAGAATTTACAGGAAGAAACATTAAAGTTAAATTAGGTAAAGATGGTTCTGGTTATGTTTTATTAAAGGATCCTCAAAAAACAGGTGCAGCATATGATACATCTGTTTATTGCGATCCTAATAAAGGAAAAGAGTGTACATACACAGAACTTGAACATGATTTATGTACATTTACATCATGTTTAGATTCAAATGAATATTATGACAATGTATTTGAAAAAAATAATCTAGTAACATCTTGTACATGGGATGAATCATTACCAGGAGATTTAAAAATGATGACATTTAAATGTGGTGATCCAAGCAAAGATTATTCTAAATGGACAGATCTTTCAATATTTGATCCAAATGCACCACCTGGATATGAAATATATTTATATGGTCAAATGTTTGCAACAATTTTAATGGAGTATGAATTTGATTATGATGTAAATACATCTCTTGGAATAACTATAATGGATACACAATTGTTTATAGATAAATTATCAAGAAAAGAAATAATACCAAAAGAAGAAACATCTGTATATACAGGTGGTCCAGTTCAATTAAATATATGGACACCAAAACAACCATTAAGAGACATGGAAGAATCATATATAAGAATATCTGGAATTAATAAAGAAGATGGTGTTGTAGAAAAAGGAAGTGAACTTATTATAAAAATACCTGCAGAAAATATACCATTTGAATCTAGACCATTAATAGTAAGTAATACAGGTTTAGAAACTACAGAAAATAAATTGATTTATATCTGTAATGATAATACAGAAGTAGAAGTAAGTTCTATTCAAGAAGAAGAAAGTGCGTGTAGTAATAATGGTGGTGTAAAAGAATCATATTATGAAATAACAGGAACATTATCAAATGACTTAAATAAAAATGACTTATTTACAATATTATTATCATTTAAATATTATTTGCCAGATCAAGTAGATGAAAAATCATTTATTCCTGTAGCAACATTTACTTATACATATAAAACAGATAAAAAAATTGAATTGCAAATAGCGAATGCACCAATAACAGGTGCTGGCTAACATTTATAATTAAATTATACTAAATAATAGTAGGTGATGATGTGAATATTAAATATTTGATTCCAATTTTTGCAATAGTTTCAATTGTTTTTGTTTCAGGTTGTATTGAAGGTTTTGATCTTTCTAGAATGGGTTTTGAAACATCAGGACCATTATCAGAACAATCTGCAGATATATTAGTAACAAAAAATATTCAGACAATCCCATCATCACCTATTTTAGCTGGAAATGAATTTTCAACAATATTTGAGCTTAAAAATAATGATAATATCAAAACAATTGAAAATGCACAAATAAAATTATTTGATTGGGGTGCATGTACACCATTAATAGATGAATTTGTTCCAAGTGGATGGGAAAAACCAGGTTCATATTATATTTACACATATGATAGTTTAGCACCAACTCAAGAAGAAAGAATTGAAATGGTATTTAAAGCACCTGACAATCAAAGAATAGGATATTTAGATGCTGATTGTAATATAAAATGGGAAACATCATATAATTTTAAAGCAATATCACAAGATGATTTTACAATAATTTCAAAAACAAGATTAAAAGAATTGCAAAGAGCAGGTCAATCTTGGCAAGGAACAGATCAACCACAATATGTTGGTATAGGTCCAATTAAACTTTATTTTGATTTTAAAACACCAATGCCTGTACAAAGTAAGGGCTCTATTCAATTTTCTGTAAAAGCAGTTGATAAAGGTTCTGGAACATTTGCAACTATACCAAAAGGTTTATTGCAAATAAGAGTTCCTGAAGACTGGTTAGAATATGATGAAAACGGGAACTTATTAAGTGGCTGTACAAGATTTGAACAAGCTTCTGGTGCTACTGGTGATGTTTTATTGCAAAAAACAGGAAGCTTTGTAATAATGCCAATGGCAGAATTGCAAACAGAAGAAGCTGGTGGAAAATATTGTGTATATTATCCAATTGACACAAATCCTAATGCAGAAACAATTTTACAAAATGGTGAAACAAAGACATATTTATTAGAGACAAGTGATTTATCTAATATAAATAGTATTACTCTTTCAGTAAAGAAACTTAGTCATAAAATCCGTAAATCTATTATTATTAAAATATTAGAAGATGGTAGAGAAATACATTACCAATCTTATATCTTGCCATTAGAAGGAGATGCAAATATTGAGTTAAATAAAAATATAGTATTAGTAAAAGGAAGAAAATATGAGCTATCAATTGAAAATCCTTATACACAATCTAAGACAGATGTTTATTTCTACAATGGAAAACAATATACACCATATTATAAATTATGTGGATCTGCAAGAGCAAAATATTTTGCTCAATCAGAGGCAAAAACATGGATAATTTCAGGAACAGAATATACTATAAATATGGTAGAGATATCATCTCCTAATGAAATAACATTTTATATAGATCCAAGTATAAATAATAAAAATATTATTACACTAAATCTTGGAGATGAAATTTCTATTGATGAAAGCAATAAATTAATATTTAGTGAATATGATAAGGCAACTGGCAAAGTTAAATTAGAATTATTTGAAACAGGCACAGAAGTATCAGTAGTAGAATGCCAAACAAATGAAGATTGTGAAGAAGGATTTGAATGTAAAGATGGTCAATGTGTTGAAATATCAGCAACAACGCCAAGTGAAGTACCAGTTACAATAGAACAAGGATATGTAACATTTGTAAATTCTGTTCCAATAAATCTAATACAAGGTAAAACACCAGAAATATTATGTAAATTTAAGGCACCTGATTTAGATGAGGAACAAATACCAGAAAAAACATATACTGTATTTGCAGAAATACCTGAGTATACATATAAAATAACAAATTCAAAAACAGTTAGAATAAAACCAACAGTTGAATAAAATGAAAAAAATATTTTTTCCTTTATTATTGTCAATTGTAGTTATTTCAGGATGTATTAGTATTCCTGGTATTGGAAAGGCAAGTATAGGTGAGCAAGGAATATTTAATATCCAAAATCCTGATATTAGCATAGATATAAAACCATCTACAACTGAAGTTAAATCAGGAAGACAAATAAGTTTAAAATTTCATTTAACAAGTAATCAAAATGATTTGTTTAATATTTTACTTAATGTATATGATCAATGTATATTTACTGGTGATAATTTATATTCAATAGATAGTTTAAAGCATGGTAGATCAAAATCATGGATATGGAGATGGAAAGCTGGAAGCACAGAATTTCCTATGAATTGTAAAATAAAATATAGAGTATCATATATATCTAATTTCACATTATTTCATGATATAATATCAATGAAAGAATCTGAATATTATTCAAGACAAGAAAGAGGAACTTTAAATGAAATAAAACTATTATCAAATAGTACAACCAATCCTTTAGACATTAAAATAAGATTCTCAGAACAACAACCATTTATTGAAGGAGAAGAATATAATATGTATATTGATTATTCTTATTCAGGTAATGGATATATTGAGAAATTAGAAAATGTTACTATAAAAATTCCAGATTTCATAAATGATATAAAATGCAGTGGTTATGATTATGATAAAGAAACCCATACACTTAAATTAAATAGAGATCTTAATTTTTATAATAAAAAAGGTCCACAAACAACATGCACATTTACAACACAATTATCAGATCCATTGGAAATACAAAAAATTACATTAACAGCAAACTATATATATAAGTTTGACAATTCATTATTAATAAATGTAAAACCTTAAATGTGATTAAAAATGAAAAAAATTATAATATTGATGTTATTGGTTTCAATTATATTTGTTTCAGGTTGTATTGGAGGAGGTAATAAACAAATACAACCACAAAAAGAAACAGGCCAAGGTTTAGAAATAGTTGATTTTTCATCATCTGTTTCAGATGTATATAGTGGAAAGCTAGTATCTATTCAAATGATGGTTGAAAACAAAGGTGATTATAAGATAAATAAAGATTATGGTTTAGTATATCTAATAACTGGATCTGATTGGGCATTAACTCAAGATGCAAATAAATCATATACTAAAGACTTAAAACCAGCTGATCCTGTTTCAGGTGCACCACCAGGAAGTGCTATATTTAGATGGTCAGCAAAAGCACCTATTTTACCAGCAAGTCAAAAAAGAACAGATACATTTATAGCAAGAGCATATTATGATTATCAAACAAAATCATTAGGAAATGTTTGGTTATATCCTGAAGTTGAAGCAACTGCAGCAAGAGATAAAAAAGAGACATTACCTTCTTCAGAATTTTCTTGTACAAAAGCACCAATAAGTTTAGATGTGAGTGTAGTACCTGATCCTGTTATAGTTGCAGAATCAGGAGAATTGTTTTCACTTGTAATAGATATAAAAAACAATGGAAATGGAGTAGTATATAAAAATGGAACAATAACACCATATAATCATGAATTAACAGAGAATGATCTAAATAAAATTTCATTGCAAATAGAATTACCAAATGATATTATAATAACAGATCCTTCATGTTATCAAGATGTTGAATTAATTGGTGGAGAAGCTAATATAATATGTGATTTAGAAGTTATTGACATGCCTACAACAAAGAAAACAATACCAATAACAGTCAAAGCTGATTATGGATATTATACAGATAAAACTCTTAATATAAAAATTCTTGGAAAATGATTTACTTTATAAAAGCTGATAATCCTTTTTGCCTGTATTTATATATTTCCATATTTATTTTCTTTCCTGGTGGAACAGGTATCCCATAAACTCCTGCACCACCTGGAATATATTTAAATTTATCTTCTCTAAATAGCTTAATTAATTCAGCAGTTTTTTTATGAACTTTTTCAAGTTCATTAATAGAAATATTTAATAGAACATTAGTTTCATTTTCAAATTTATTAACAAATTCTTTCCATAAATCTTGAACCCTATTTGACCAAACCTGTTTAATATTTAAGGCAATAGCAATAATTTCTGATAATGGTATTATATGTATATATTTTGGTCTATGCTTAGGATGAATACCTTCTTTTGTGTCAGAAAGTTCCTTAATTCTATAATCAACACCTTTTTTAATATAATTTTTACATTTTGGACATCTCCAGTTAAGTTTTTCGGCTTCTCTTGGACTAAAAAACATTAAGCAACCTCTGCATCTTGTTCGGTTATATTTGCCTTCAAGTGGATTAAGTCCAACATTTAATATACATTTTCTATTAGCTTCTCTTTTTAATGCCTTAGATATCTCATTAAAGCTAATTTCTTTTATCTTAAGTTTATTAAATTCTCTTCCCATCTTATTTGGCCAAGGACTATGAGCATCACTATTGCTAAGAAATGTTAATTTATGTAATTCGCTAATCCTATCAGCCATATTTGTATCTGCTGATAATCCTAATTCTAGAAAATGAATTTTATTCCAGTATTTTCCATAACAATCTTTATATGAATCAAACTTAGAATATAATGAAAAATATGGAGTAAAAGCATGCGCGAATCCTATTAAACAATCTGACTCTATACACATTTCAGCTATTTGTTCAGCACTTAACCATAATTTAGGTCTGCCATCTGTATCTAGATTTTTACAATGTTTTTTTATTTTTTCTCTTAGTTCATATACTTTTGATAAACTAGGAAATAATATAATATGATGAACTCTGTTATTGTCTTCAACTTCAGTCTGTAAAATAAATTTTGTTCCATTTGGATGTTCAAAAATATCTTCAGTAACTGGTTTTAATTGCTGTTTTATTAATTTGATCCATCTTTCATTTAATATATCAGCTGTTCCAACCAGTTGTAAACCTTTTAATAGAGCTTGTTCTCCGATTACTTTTGGGATCATCTTTTGACTAACTGCACCAGAATAAAGCCCATGTACATGGAGGTCGCAATTAACTTCTATAAAATCAGACATTTTTTATACACCTTATACCAATTTTTATCTAATAAATCAAATTTTCTTAGAGTTCTACAGAAATTTAGAAATTCCTTTCTAATCATAGGATAATAGTTATTCTGAAATTTTAAAATTATATTTCTTATTTCTCTACCTTCTTTTGTAAATATAATTTTATATTTTTTATTTGGTTTTGGACTTATTTGCTTTAATTTTATTAGCTCATATTTCTTGAAAACATTTATATATTTTTTTTGACCTCTTGCAATGTCAATACCCTTAATAATGTAACCGTCTTTGATTTTCATAAAAGCTTTTGTATACTGTAAATTTAAGAACAAATATATAAATTTTAATCTATTAATCAGATTGAATTTATAAATATCATTGATTATAAGATTTATATTTTTGAACCAATCTGAATAAATTATCAATTTAGCTGTAGTAGGATAATTACAGCATTTGATTTTTATATTTTCATTTTTAAATATTTTTTCTAATAATAAGAAATCTGAATTTAGCGTTTTTTTATTTAAGCTAATATGATGAGTTAAAAATGTTTTTGTCTGCTTTATAGGACTTCCGTCACCTGACAAAACACCTCTAATAAAATTATTATTGTCATATGGAATATTCACATCTAATAATTTTAAAAATAGTTCTTTTAGAATAATGCTACCAATATTCATTTCAAGTGTACCGCATGGTGATCTCGATTTTCTGCTTAAATGAAGCTTTGTGAATTTTTCTATACCGGTTTGAGTTTTCCAAAATGCCTTTAATTGTTTTTCTTTTTTCTTTAGTTTGGGGTGACAATATATAGAAGCACTAATATCTTTTCTTCTTAGGTTTGATATGCTTTCTATAAAATCTAAAATAATATTAATTGTACTAGGGTCAGAATTTGTAAATGATGGTGCTTTCTTCCCACCTTCAGCGAAATATAAACCTAATGCAGCAGATGCCAATTCAGTAATTCTTATTTTTTTGTTAAAAATAATATCTTTTTTATAATATCCTCCAACTAATACTTTTAAATTGTTTAGTTGATATGCATAAATTGGAGTTAATCCTGTAGATTTCGGCATAATAGAAAGAATAGATATCTCGGAAGATTCTTTCTTATTTTCTCTAATTAAAGCCTCCTTTTCTGGAATTATATCTATAATCTTAATCTTCGGATTTTTAATCAACTTTTCCTTTTTGTATGAAATAATATAACTGTTTTCTGTTCTATGCATTTTTTTGAATCTTATTGATTTATTATCTTTATTTGAAACTTCAACAACAGTTATTAAATTATTACAAGGTTTAGAAATAAAATTTTTAATGATACTCATTGGAATTGATGTAGTAAAATTAGATCTTATATGCGGTTTATATGTATTATTATTTATAATGCTATACTTGCTTCGATCCAAATTTAACTCACTAATATTTACCACCTAATATCTATAACAATTCAAAGTTTATATTGATTTCTACTCATAAACTAAGAAAAGTAAATGGGACAACTGTCCCATTAAAAAATGACGGTGCAACTGTGCCATTATAAATAATGTGAATGAATATGTAAATCAGCAATTATTTTCATTACATCACGAATTATCTTCTATAAATTTTTCAAAACTTCTATCAAATGTTTTTTCAGCTTCTTTAGAAAAGCAACAAGCAGGTAGCTCATTTCTACTTAAATGAAATCGTAAACATTCACAACATATTACTTTTTTATCACATCCAGAATATGTACAAGGGCATTTTTCTAAATTTTTTTGAAAATTTGGACAGTGCATGAAAATCACAATGGTGGGCGAGGAGAGATTTGAACTCTCGACCTCTACGTTATCAGCTACGCCTCTATTGTATTGGAAAATACAAAGATGTAGCGCTCTAACCAAGCTAAGCTACCCGCCCATGTATTAATTATTAATATATTATATCTTTTTATAGTTTTGGTTTTAAATAGTTTTCATGTCTCGTGAAGAAGTTCTTAATATATTAAGAAAAATAAAGGATCCTCATTTAGGTGAAAATATAGTAGATGCTAATATGGTTAAAGATTTAGAAATTAATGATAAATTAGTAAAGTTCAAATTAATTGCACCTGCAATAGGATGTGTTGGTTGTCCAGCTGTTCAAATTATGGTAGAAGAAATAAAAGAAGAATTAAATAAACATGGCTATAAAAGTGACATAGAAGTTGTGTTTGAATAACTTATTTTACTGGAACCAAATCATATCCTTCTTCTCTTTCATGATTTGGTCGCTTGAAATACCACACACCCTCTACTTTTATATAATTTGGGTCATTTTCATACTTACTTGTGCACATTAAAATAAATAATTATAATTAAAAATTTAAAAAACTTTATATGCTTAAGAATATTTATTTTCAATAGAGATGATAATATGGAAAAAAGATACGATGCAAAGCAAGTTGAGCAAAAAATACAGAAATTTTGGTCAGATAATAATATCTTTAAATTTGATCCTAGATCCAATAAACCTATTTTTTCAATAGATGTTCCACCACCATATGCTTCTGCTGGGCATTTGCATGTAGGTCATGCATTGCATTATACCCAATTTGAATTTATCGCAAGATACAAGAGAATGAGAGGATATAATGTGTATTTCGCTCCATGTTTTGATAATAATGGTTTACCAACTGAAAAATATGTTGAAGAAAAATATAAAATAACAAAATCAGATATAACAAGACCAGAGTTTATTAAACTTTGTAGAGAAGAAGCATCAAAGGTTGAAAAAGAATATTCAGAAAAAGTCTTTAAGAGACTAGGACATTCATATGATTGGAGTTTATTATATACAACAATAGATCCAGAATCACAAAGAGTTGCACAAACATCATTCTTAAGATTAATAAAACAAGGAGATTGCTATAGAAAAGAGGAGCCAACCTTATGGTGCCCTTATCATCAAACAGCATTAGCACAAGCAGAAGTAGAAGATTTGAAGAGAACTACAAAATTAAATTATATTTATTTTAAGTTAAAAGATTCTGATAAAAAAATAGAAATTGCAACAACAAGACCAGAACTATTACCTGCATGTGTTGGTATATTTGTTCATCCAGAAGATGAAAGATATAAGGATATCATCGGAAAAAAAGCAATTGTCCCTCTATTTAATTATGAAGTAGAGATAATGACAGATGAAAAAGTAGACAAAGAATTTGGTAGTGGAATTGTTATGGTCTGTACATTTGGTGATAAGACAGATATAGAATGGTGGAAAAAACACAACTTAGATCTGAAAATTATTGTAACAAAGGATGGAAAATTAAATGAATTAGCAGGAAAATATAAAGGCAAGGATTTTTCAACAGCACGACAAGAAATATTAGAGGATTTAGATAAACAAGGCTTTTTAATTAAACAAGAACCATTAGAGCAGACAGTTGGTGTTTGTTGGAGATGCTCTACACCTATTGAATTTATAGTTACAAAACAATGGTTCATAAAAACAATAAAATATAAAAAAGAGTTAATTGAACAAGGAAGAAAAATTAATTGGTATCCTGAATTTTATAGAAAAAGATATGAAGATTGGATAAATAACTTAGGATGGGATTGGTGTATATCTAGACAAAGATTTTATGGTGTTCCAATACCTGTATGGTATTGTAAAAAATGTGGTACACCAATTTTTCCAGATGAATCAGAATTACCTGTAGACCCAGTTGAGAAATCTCCGAATAAAAAATGTAAATGTGGGTCAGATGAATTTGAACCAGAATATGATGTCTTTGATACATGGATGACATCTTCTATGACACCACAAATCACAATAAGATGGTTAGAAAAACCTGATCAATTTGATAAACTATTTCCTTTATCATTACGACCACAAGCACAGGATATAATTAGAACATGGGCATTCTATACTATATTAAAATCATATTTACATTTCAAAAAAATTCCATGGTATGATATTGCCCTTGGAACATTTGTTTTAGATGAAAAAGGAAGAGGAATGAGCAAATCCAAAGGAAATGTTGTATGGGCAGATGAATTATTAGATAAATATGATGTTGATAGTTTTAGATATTGGGCAGGAAATGCAACATGGGGAACAGATTTATCATTTAAAGAAAAAGAGCTTATTGCAGGTAAGAAATTTATTACAAAATTGTGGAATGCATCAAGATTTGTAATAATGAATCTTAAAGATTACAAACCACAAAAAACAGAACTATATCCAATAGATAAGTGGATATTATCAAAATTAGATGATATAATAGAACAAGCAACTGACCTAAATGATAGATATGAAACAGGAAAAGCAAAAAGATTAGTAGAACAATTTTTCTGGAAAGATTTTTGCGATAATTATATTGAAATTGTAAAACATAGATTATATAATGAAGATCATTCTACACTAGCAGCAAAATATACGTTGTATACAGTATTACTAAAAACATTAAAATTATTTGCACCAATTGTTCCTCATATTACAGAGGAAATATATCAAAATTACTTTAAACAGCATGAAGGAGACATTTCAATTCATGTTTCAAAATGGCCAGAAAAAGAAAATGTTGAAAAAACAAATGGAGATATTGTTATTGAAGTAATATCTAAAATAAGAAAATATAAACATTATAACAAATTACCACTAAATTCAGAGCTAAATAAGGTTATAATAATATCTAAGGAAGATATTTCTGAATTTAAAGATGATATTAAAGGCGCATTAAAAATAAAAGAAATAGAGTTTAAAAAAGGAGAAGAAACAAATATAGAAATTATTTAAACTTTGTAATATAATTTTAATTGTGAATAAAATGAAATACATACAAGTTTTAAACAATTGACAAACTTTTTCTAGTGTGAACTATATGTCAAATGATACAAATTATAAGCTAAAGAAACTATTAAAAGAACTTGAAAGTAAGAGAGGAAGGCACACAGAATTGATTAGTCTTTATATTCCTAAGGGATATTCTTTAAATGAAATAATGACACTGCTGTCAAATGAAATTTCATTAACACAGAACGTAAAATCTAAAACAGTTAGAAAAAATGTTACAGATGCATTAACAAAAATAATGCAACATCTTAAGACATATAAAAAGACTCCTGAAAATGGTTTAGCTATTTTCTGTGGAAATGTTTCTGAGCAAGAAGGTAAAACAGATATTGAACTCTGGGCTGTTGAGCCACCAGAACCACTTGGTATAAAATTATATTGGTGTGATCAAAAATTTGAATTACAACCATTAAGAGACATGGTTAAAGAAAAAGATGTATATGGATTAGTTGTATTAGATGCAAATGAAGCAACAATTGGAATTTTAAAAGGAAAGCAAATACAAGTTAAGAAACATCTTAAATCAATTGTTCCTGGAAAGTTTATTAAAGGTGGGCAATCACAAATGAGATTTCAAAGAGTTAGAGAAGGTTTATTAAATGATTGGTTAAAAACTGTTGCAGAAAATGTTAAAAAATTCTTATCAGACACAAAAGGCATTATTATAGGTGGAGGAGGACCTGTTAAAGATAATTTTTATAATAAGCATTATCTTCCAACAGAATTAGAAAAAAAAGTTATTGGTATAAAAGATGTTGGATATACAGATGAGCATGGCTTACAAGAACTTTTAAATAGATCAGAGGATTTATTACAAGAAGCAGCAGTTTCTAAAGAAAAAAAGATATTGAAGAAATTCTTTGATAATTTAAACACAGATAGCGGAATGGTGGTATATGGATTAGATGCTGTTATAGATGCATTGCAAAAAGGTGCAGTGGAAACAATTCTTATATCAGAAGATCTAGATTATTTTGAAGGAGAATTTATTTGCGAATGTGGAAATTCTTTTAAAAAAATTGTAAAAAATGAAAATATCAAATGTCCAAAATGTGGAAGTAACATGAAATTGATTGGAAAAGAAGATATAATAGATGCTATAGAAGAAATTGTTAAAAATTATGGAACAGAAGTTATTATTATTTCTAGAACAACATCAGAGGGAGAACAATTTTATAACATTGGTGGAATAGGAGCTATCTTAAGATATAAAATATAAAAAATGTAGAGTTATAAAAACTCTACAAAATCAGCTGCATGTTTTAAAGAGACAGCCAATCCTGGCTTTGCAGCAACTAAAAGTGTTTTTTTACCTTTTTCTTTTGCTTTTTGAATAAGTGCAAAAAAATCTGCATCACGACTTGCAAGAGCAATGATATCTATATTTGGATTATATATTGCCTCCATTGCATGAACAGCAACAGCAACATCTACATCTGTTTTTTGTTCAGGGTCACCAAGTGCAATTATTGTTTCAAGACCCTCATTTGTGACAGCTTCTATAAGCTTTTCAGATGCAAATTGATTTAAAAAAACTTTTCCTACCACAATTCTTCCATATTTCTCTACTTTCTTTCTCATTGCTCTTAAATCTACATTGAATTCTTTCCTAATTATATTTGGCCCATCTACAAAAAATGCTATCCTGTTCTTTTTCTCACTAATTTTTTTAATTGCACTGAAACCCTTTTTTACATTTTCTAACATAGAAAAACACCTGTTATTAATTAGTAGCATTACTTTTTATATTGGTAGGTTAAAGAAATTTATTGCATTCTTTGTAGTTTGTTCTATTACTTGCTCTACATCTATTTTTTTAATTTCTGCGATTTTATTAGCAACAGTTTTTACAGTTGTTGAATCATTTATTACATCTTTTCCTTCTAATATTTTTTCAGGTGCTAACCATGGTGCATCTGTCTCTAGCATAATGTTTTCTAATGGCATATCTCTTATTATTTTTTTATGCTTTTTTGATCTAAGTATAATAGCATTTATTGAGATACTCCAATTATTCTCAATGACAATTGGTAATTGCTTCCATCCACCCCACATGTGTAAAAGAACATTTTTTTGATCATATAATAAATCTAAAGTATCTTCATATGCTTCTCTGCAATGTATAATAATTGGTTTATTTAAAGTATTTGCTAAATCTAACATTTTTTCAAACAAAATCTTTTGTTTTTCTATTAAACTAGGCTCTTTTACCCAAAAATAATCAAGACCAATTTCTCCTATACCAACTATATTGTTTTGATAATTCTTTATTTTTTCTATAAAAACATCTATTTGATTGTCTGATAAATCTTTAACATATTCTGGATGTATACCAACTGTAGCAAAAACAAATTTTTTATATTGATTTACAAGTTGCATTGTTAAATTAAAATCATGCGGATGGGCACAAGAAGTTATTATAGCTTTTAATCCAAAATTCTTATATTTCTTAATTAATTTATTTCGATCTTTGTATACAGATTGTTCTAAATGGCAATGGCTATCTATCATAACATAAGATTAGAGAAATAGTTTAAATATTTAATTCTTATATAAGCAGAGATTATTTTTTAGCTTTCTTTTTCTTTGCTTTATTTTTACAATATTTATATTGTGCTTTTTTAACACCAAAAGGATTTCTCATTTTCTCACCTTTAATGCATACTTTAATGCTTTTTTATGATTATTAAAAGTTAGCAGTCTTAAAGCTTCTTCTGAACTTACCCACTTATATTCTGTGTGTTCATATCTATCTATTTTAACATTTTCATTTGGAAGTTCAACTATAAATAATCTGTTTTCTCCACCATAATACTTATATCCATCTTTTATAAAAGACCTTGGCCATTTATATTTAAACATATATTTTGTTCTTTTTAACTTAAATTTATTATGACCAGTTTCTTCTTTTATTTCTCTTTTTGCAGCATCTATTATTCTTTCTCCTTTTTTAACACCACCTTTCATTAATTCCCATCCTCTCCAATTTCTATATCTGTGGAATATTAATACTTTGTCTTTATGAAATATTGCTGCACACACATATTTTCTATATTTTGACTGATCCATAAACAGTTTAATACTATAAATAATATATAAATTTTGTATGAAAATAATGTTAGATACAAGCTTTTTGATAACAGCATTAAAGTATAAAATAGATATAATATCAGAGTTAAGAGGTCATCAATTATATACAAATACTAATGTTATTAGAGAATTAGAAGGCTTATCTAAAGGTAAGGGAAAAAATGCTATGTTTGCAAGGATAGCCTTAGAACGAACTAAAAAATTTAAAATATTAACCCCTAAAATAAAAGATACTGATAAGTCACTTGTCAATTATTCAAAAAATGCCTATATTATAGCTACCCAAGACATGAAACTTAAAAAACAGCTTAAAAAATCTATTTATATTAGACAAAAGAAATATTTAGTGATGCCATGAATATAGATAATCTTTATGTGCTTATTGAAAATTTAAAAGGTTCAAAGCACCTTTACAAATATAAAGAGGAAATTGATAAGCTTATATTAGTTAAAAAGATAAAAGAACCATTTCCTGCTGCATATGGACATATACCACGAACTCATATTGATGCAGAAGCATTGGATGTAGTTGTGCTTTCATCAGAACCATTAGAAAGAGGAACACTTGTATCTATAAGAATTTTAGGTGCTATGAGACTTGAAGGAAAAATAACTGATTATATTATAATATCAGTTGTAAATGATGATCTTAAAAACATAGAAGATATAAATGATTTATCACAAAAAGAATTTAATGATATAAAGAACTTTTTTGAAACCTTTAAAAACCTTAAATACAAGAAATGTTTTAATGTTAGAGAAGCAAAAAAGATAATAAAAAACTCGATGGAGTTATATGAGAGGGTTGTTTAAATGTATCAGATTGTAACAATTGAAGATACCATTGCTGTGCCTCCAGAAAAATTTGGTGATAATCTTAAAAAATCAATTTCAGAATCAATTTCAGAAAAATTTGAAGGAAATATCAACAATGAAATAGGTATAATACTATCTGTAGTTGATATTATTGAAGTAGGTGAAGGAATAGTATTACCAGGAGATCCTTCAATACACTATTCAGTAAAATTTAGTTTACTTACATGGATGCCAAAATTACAAGAAATTGTAGAAGGTTTAATTGTTGATATAACTGAGTTTGGTGCATTTGTAAGAGTTGGTGGATTTGATGGTTTAATACATATTTCACAAGTTATGGATGATTTTGTTAGCTATGATGATAAAAATTCACAATTAG
The DNA here is from genome assembly GCA_021163145.1 of Candidatus Aenigmatarchaeota archaeon. Classification (GTDB taxonomy): domain Archaea; phylum Aenigmatarchaeota; class Aenigmatarchaeia; order Aenigmatarchaeales; family Aenigmatarchaeaceae; genus JAGGXH01. The sequence continues at coordinate 34,064 of JAGGXH010000064.1, forward strand.
TTGGAAAGCAAACTCACAATATCTTAAAAGAAGGAGATAAAGTAAGAGCAAGAATAATTTCAATAAGTTTTAAAGAACAATCTAAATTAGGATTAACAATGAGGCAGCCATTTTTAGGAAGCTTTAAATGGTTATCAAAGCCAGCTGAAGTAAAAAAATCTAAAAAATCAAAGAAAAAGTGATGAAACATGGCAACTGAAAAAGCATGTAAAATATGTAGAAGATTAGTTACTGGAAATACTTGTCCAGCATGTAAAACAAGTGATTTGAGCAAGAATTGGAAAGGTATTTTAGTAATTTTAGATTCTGATTCTGAGATTGCGAAAAAAGCAGGTATATTAGCACCAGGAAGATATGCGGTGAAGGTAAAATGAATATGGAAATATTGAATGAAAAGGAAAACAAATTGCTAAAAAGAAAAGAATATTTAATTTATGTTAAATATGAAAGTGCAACACCAAGTAAAGAACAAATGCAAGAATTAATTTCAAAATTCTTAAATGTTAATAAAGATAATATTGAAATCCATAAAATTATTTCTGAGATAGGAAAATGTGCTGGTAAAGTATGGGCAAGAGTATGGGAAGATAAGACATTTTCATATGGAAAACCTAAGAAAGAAGAATCTAAAGAAGAAGCAGCAACTGAAGAAAAAACTTCAGAAGAAGCTTCTCAAGAACAACAGAAAAGCGAAGAAACTAAAGAGGGAGAATAATGGGTAAGAAAAGAAAGCAAAAAGTAAGAAAAGGAAAAAAGAAACCATCAAAATCAAAGCATAGAGTTAATAAATTATGGCAATTGTTTAAAGATAATAAAAAACCAAGATCATGTCCTAGATGTGGTCCAGGGTTTTTCATGGCAAAGCACAAAGATAGATATACTTGTGGAAAATGCGGTTATTCAGAAAAACAAGTTAAAAAATAAAATTTATTTAAATTTTGAAAGATAGGTTCTTTTTATGATATGCTTAGGTATAGAATCAGGTTGTTCTCACTTGAACTTATTTTTAGCGTTCACTTACGCTGTTTAGAAGTGGAACTCGGTAGGTTAATAAAAATTTAGAGTGATGGTAGTTATTTACAAAAATGCAAAAACTTATAAATCCAAACAAATAATTAATTTCATGGCAGGTATGAAAATAATAATACCACTTGCTTTGATATTTTCAGTAGTTCTTATTAGTGGCTGTATTCAGAGTCAAGAGACACAACAAACTCAATTTAAAGTATTTGATCAAGCATTAAACGAAGTTGGTACATTTAATTCTGATGTTACTATTCCTTTAGACGATAGTGAAGCTTGTGAAGTCGCTAAAGATGCTGCTCAAGTTTATGGTCAAACATCTTTTAAGGACTGTGATGAAATACAAAGGATAGAAAATATCGAAATTAATGTAATAGATAGTACTTCTATTGATGATTATACCTATGCAGAGATAGCAAAAATTGATGAAAACTTGAAGACAGTTACATTCTATAGTTCGCCTTAATATTATTTCTCCAACATTCTCCTAATCCTCTCTTCAATCTCAGGAACATATTTATAGAAAGCTGGCCTGAAATGTGGTCTTGGACCATTTTGATTGTTCCAGACTCTAAAAAATAATGGCTCAACTGAACCGTTATTTTCATCACTCATTCAAGATAAGAAAGATTTAAGTTGCTTGAGAAACAATAGATAGATATGAATACAAAGGGAAAATATATGCAACAAAAATCTGTAAAATTTGCTAATGATTTTCTAAATAATTATAGTCATTATAAATTAGATTTTATTAATGATTTTTATGGCATAGAGCCTATTGATAAGGATTTAGAAGATTTCAAAAACTTTTTCAAAGTTATGCAGTTGAAGGCAAAAGCATTGTCGCTTAAAATTATATCTAAAAAAACTGGCCTATCCAAGTCTTCTATTGGAAAGTGGGTATTTAACATAAGTATACCACCAATAATCCAACTTCTCAATTATCACAATAAACTAACAAAAAAATGTAATAAGAAATGGTTATCTATTAACTCTACAAGAGGCGGAAAATTAATTGGACAATGGATAGCTGTTCCTGAAACAATTGATAATTATCAAACTATAGTGAATTTTCTAGAACAGATAAAACCATTACAAATTGCATATGAAAGAGCTAAAAAATTTAAGATAAACTTAGAAAAACAAAGAACATTACTATTTGCTTATTTACTAGGCATAATGTTGGGTGATGCGAGTAAACATGGTATTAAGAGAAGAAACAGAACTTCAAGGCGTGTACAATTGGCATTAACAGGAGCACATAAATCAAATGAGAGAATTGGTAACTTTACATCTCTATGTGCAAATTCAATAGGATTAAGAATGAATAGAATTAAAGATATGCCAGCTGGTAAAATGAACATTAAACCATTTTATAGATGGAGTTCACAGTCTTCTTTGTTAGTTCAATGGATATTTGATGTTTGTATGGGGCTTAACAATGATCAGACAACAACATATGATAATGTTAAAATGGGCTGGCTACTAAAGATGCCTAAACAATTTAAAATATGGTTTTTACAAGGTTTAGCAGACTCTGATGGTTATGTAGATTTCAATTCTTTTCAAGTTGGAATAATCTCTCAACCTAATACTGATTTAATTAAGAAGATTATTGAAAGTTTTGGAGTCAAATGTTCCATAAAAATTTTCAGAGAAAACAATTTAGAAGCAGTTATTGTTTCTGTTGAAGATGCATATAAATTGCAATTATTTAACCCAATTGTAAAGAGTTACAGATATTTTGAAATGCAACGTCTTGCTACAGCAAAAAAATTATCTTGGCATATGTCAGAGGATTTAAATCTTAAAATCGTAGAATTATTGCAATCAGGATTAGATGGAACTAAATTAATTCGGAAACTCATACAAGCAGAAAATATAAGAGTAAGACCAAATGTTATAAGAAGAATAAAGAGGGTGAACAAAATTGAATAAAAATAATATAAATAAAATTTGTCTTGGTATCGAGAGTACCGCACAATATATTTAGCGGAAATACTCTTGGTATAGGAATAGTAAGAGGTGATAAAGTTCTAGCTAATATTAATAATATGTATAGACCTGAAGAAGGTGGGATACACCCAAGACAAGCAATGGATCATCATATTAATGTAGCTAAAAAATTATTACAAGATGTTCTAGAAGAAGCAAAAATATCTATAAATGATATAGATTTAATTGCATTTTCAAAAGGTCCTGGATTACCACAATGTCTAAGAGTAGGTTCAGTAATTGCAAGAACTTTATCATTAAAATTAAATAAGCCACTAATACCAGTTAATCATTGTATTGCACATATTGAAATTGGAAAACTCTTAACAGGATCAAGTGATCCAGTTACATTATATGTATCTGGTGGAAATACACAAATTATTGCTTATACAGAAAAGAGATATAGAGTATTTGGAGAAACACAAGATTTGCCAATTGGAAATGCTTTAGATATGTTTGCAAGACATGCTGGTTTTCCACACCCAGGAGCACCTGAAATAGAAAAATTAGCATTAAAGGGAAAATATATTAAAATGCCTTATGTTGTAAAAGGAATGGATGTTTCTTTTTCAGGAATAATAACACATGCAATAAAATTAATGAAAGACCATAAATTAGAAAATATTTGTTATTCATTGCAAGAAACTTGTTTTGCAATGCTAACTGAAGTTACTGAAAGAGCAATGGCACATACTAATAAAAATGAAGTATTATTAACAGGTGGTGTTGCAGCTAATAAAAGATTAACTAGTATGCTAGATACTATGTGTAAGCAAAGAAATGCCAAATTATATGTTTGCCCAATGAAATATTCTGGTGATAATGGTGCTATGATTGCATGGACAGGTTTGCTACAATATAAAAATGGATATAAAACTACTTTGGATAATACTAAAATAGATAGATATTGGAGAACAGAAGATGTTGAAATAAATTGGTTATAGATAAGGTGAATTATAAGATGGATCATCAAATATTTTATATGCTAGTGCTGTAAGACTAGTAAAACCAAGTACAGCACCAGTAGCAGCAAATTTTACATAACGACCATAATCACTAATAATTATCTAATGTCTCATTTGTTGATATATCATATAAAATTGAGCCAAGCATCCCTCCCATACCAGCTCCAAAAAGACCACCTGTGACTAAAGACATTGTTAAAATATCTAATTTAAGTTTGTATTTCATATTATTAGTATAAAACAAAAATATTTAAATACATTTTTTAATAAGTAATAGCTATATAAACCTTTTCAACAGCTTTTTTATTACAAATAGCACATCTTGCTTTAATTTTTTCTTGTTTTCCAAATAAAGTACCACAAACTTCTGCTCCTGTTTGTTTTTCAATTTTTTCAGCACATTTCTCATTACCACAAAAGTCAATTCTTGCAAACCCACCTTTTTTCATAATCTCTTTAATTTCATCAATGTTCTTTGCATCTTCAATTGTTAGATATTCTCTTGCTCTTTTCAATAATTGGAATCCTATTGAATCCATTATTTCTAATAATTGTTCTTGTAATTTATCTTCAGGAACAGTTATTCTTTCTAGAAAATCTCTTCTAACAATAGTAACTTCTCCTTTTTCAATATCTCTTGGTCCAATTTCAATTCTAATAGGAACACCTTTTAATTCCCATTCATGGAATTTATATCCAGGTGTATATTGTAATCTATCATCTAGATCAACTCTAAATCCTTTTTCTGCTAATGATCCTAGTAGTTCACCAGCTTTTTTCATTACTACAGCATTTACTTGTGCAGTATAAATTGGAACAATTACTATTTGTACTGGTGCAATTGCAGGTGGTAATATTAATCCTTTATCATCGCCATGAATAGCAATTATTGCACCTAAAATTCTTGATATACCTGGACCAAAGCATGTTTGATAAACATATTTTTTCTTACCATCTTTATCAGTATATTTAATATTAAATGCTTTTGCAAATCTTTGTCCTAAATCATGAGTAGTTCCTATTTGTAGTGTTTTTCCATCAGGAGTTATTGTTTGAAATGCATATGTATCATCTGCACCTGGGAACTTATCCCATTCTGGTTTTTTAATTAAAATAAATGGTATGCAACAAGCTTTTTCAACAATCTTTCTAAATATTTCCATATCTTCTTTTACTTGTTCTAATGCTTCTTGCTTTGATTTAAATGCATTGTGAGCTTCAAACCATCTAAATTCTCTTGGTCGTATTAATGGTCTTGTCATTTTAGTTTCATATCTATAAACTCTACCTTGCTGATAAAATTTCATTGGTAATTGTAAATGAGATCTTAACCATATAGAATACAATGGATACATTGCTGTTTCAGATGTAGGTCTTAATGCTAATCTTTCATCTAATTTGTTTTTTCCAGCATGTGTTATCCAAAAAACTTCTGTTCCAAATCCTTTAATATGCTTTTCCTCTGTTATTAAATTACTTTCTGGAATTATGTTTGGAAACATTAATGGCTTATGACCACTTGATTCTAATTCAGCTATGAACAAATTATCTATCTCTCTTATTGTTCTTACTGCAGTTGGCATATAAACATCAAATCCTTTTGTTTTAAATCTGATATCTACTACTTCTGCTTTTTTAATTACTTCTAAATACCATTTCCAAAAATCTTCTTTTTTCTTTATAGTTAAACCAAGCTCTTCTGACATAAGAAATACTTGATATTTTTATTATTTATAGATTATAGCAAGTTAAAATAAAAGAAAAATGGTGTCTTTATGACACCTATTCTTCATCTTCTTCATTTTCATCTTCAAAAATGTCATCATCTTCAGAAGGACCTTTTTCTTCTTCCTCTTCTTCATCAAGATCTTCTTCTGGAAATTCATCTTCAGTTATTGGTTCTTCTTCAAATGCCATATAATGACACCCCCTGATAACCAACTTAATTACAGTAAAATCATGAAGTATTTAAAGCTTTATTTTACTCGATTATAATATAAAAATCAATAGAAAACTTTAAATATTAGAAAATATCATAAATTAGGGCTTATTTAAACCTTAATGTTTCTAATAATCTAGGTGCATATGTTTCACATCTAATTGTTTTATGCACATTTCTTGCAAAATCGATACATTTTGCAGCTTCTCCATGTACAGTAATAACTCTTTCAGGTCTTTGTTTTAATCTCTTTAAATAATTTATTAATTGCTTAACATCAGAGTGTCCAGACAATCCTTCAATTGTTTTTATTTGACATTTTATTGGAACAGAAACAGTTTTACCATTTATTTGCATAGGAACTTCTTTCCATCCTTTTTGTATTCTTCTACCTAAAGATCCTTCTGCCTGATAACCAATAAAGCATAAAGTGCTATTAGGATCTTCAGCTATTTGTTGTAACCACCAAACAGATGGTCCACCTACTAACATACCAGATGTTGCAATTACAACACATGGTTCTTTTGATTGAATTATTTTTTCTCTTTCTTTCAAAGAACCAATTCTCTTAAACATAGGATTAATAAATGGATTATCATCTTGTTGCAATATTCTATTTCTTAAGTTTTTGTTAAAATATTCTGGATATGCAGTATGTATTGCAGTTGCATCCCATACCATACCATCTAAATATACATTTCCTTTAAATCCCATTTTTTCTAATATAACCATTACATCTTGTGATCTTTCAACTGCAAATGATGGGAATAAGCATATTCCTCCTCTTTCATATGTTGATTTTGCAATTTCAAATAATTGTTTCTCAGATTCATCTCTTCTTGGTTGGATATCTTCTTTATGACCATATGTTGATTCACATATTACTGTTTCAGCTCTTGTAAAGTTTAATGATGCAGGGTCAAATAAAGCAGTTCTATCAAATTTTATATCACCTGTATATAAGACATTGTGTAAACCATTTCCAATGTGTAAATGACAAATGCTTCCACCCAATATATGACCAGAATTTATTAAAGTCAATCTAATATCAGGAGTAATATCTGAAACTTCATTATAATCCAAGCAAATAGTATGTTTAATTGCTTGTTTAATGTCTTTTGTTTCAAATGGTGGATCTCTACCTTCTTTTTGTGCTAATTTCATATAATCCATCCATAATAACACCATTAAATCTCTTGTAGGTGTTGTGCAATATAGTGGCACTTTACAACCAATTTTATAAAGAATAGGCACAGCTGCACAATGATCCATATGACTATGAGATATTATTATTGCATTTAATGAATTTATATCAAATTCAGGAACATCTAAATAAGGAAATTCATTTGTAGATGGCTTTATACCACAATCTAACAAAACTTTAGATTCAGGAGTTTGTAATAATATACAAGATCTTCCAACTTCTCTTGCACCACCTAAAAATGTTGCTCTGACCCATTTTGTTTCTTTCCATCCACTATGAATTGCTCTACCTACTTTATCTAAGAAGTTTTTCCTCCATTCAGATTCTTTGTATAAAATTTCTCTTAATACCTTTATAATATCTGAAGGTATTGCTGGTGATCTTTTTATTAATGGTGACCATAAAGTTTTTCTCTTTATTTCTTGCAATAATTCTCCTTTTTTTCCAATTACTAATCCAGGCTTATCTGCTTCTATAATAACTCTTCCAAATGCAGGTTCAAATGATATATTTTGCAACCCAGCTTCTTTTGGAATAATTTTCTTAAGAATTTTTTCTGCATCAGACATATCTAGGCATATTGATGGATCTGGCCTTACTTTTATTCTTTTTTTAAATTCATTTACTAGTGATTTTATAAGATCTGAATTGTTTAAGAAAAAATCTTTTGATTTTGTATATAATACTATTTCACAACCTTCAAATTTTATATCAGATATCTTACTACCTCTAGGAATATGTTTTTTAATTTTATCAAATAATTCAGTTGTTCTTTCTTCTACCATTCTAAAACACATTTTAATTTAACTAAAAACTTAGAACAATTATTTCAATGGTTCAGGTGGTAACAATCTAAACCCATTTTTATCAATAACAGCAATTTCAATTTCTTTTCCTCCAGAAGCAATATCTCTTTCAACTGCTGCTTTTATTGCTCTTTTTACTAATTCAACTCCTTGCTCAACTGACATGTTTGGCTTATATTGATCTTCTAATACACCATATACAAATGGTGATCCAGAACCAGTTGAGTGGAAGCTTTCTCTTTCATCAAATGCTCCTAAAGGATCAAATGAATAAACATGAGGCTTATTATCATAACCAGCTAAAATAAATTGATTTAAATAAGGAAAATACTTGCTTCCATGTAAAATATTTGATAATAATGTAGCAGCTGCTTTTAATGTTATTGGTCCTCTTTCTAATTTATATAATTTAAATTGTGCTCTTAATATTCTAACTATTGCTAATGCATCTGCAGCTGTTCCTGCAATTGTCATTCCGATATGATCATCTAGTTGGAATAATTTTTGTGATCTTTTAGATGCAACCATATATCCCATAGATGCTTTTTGATCTGTTGCAATTATTACAGCATCTTTTACAAGTATTCCAACTGTAGTTGTTCCTGTTTTTTTGTTTTCACTCATTATTTCACCAGAATTAATATCTAATATGAGTTATTAATTATAATTTATAAAGGTTATGGTTATTATATATTATAAATAACCTTAAGCTATTTTTCTAGGTTCTTCTCTTTTCAAAGCAGCGATGCTACAGACAAGCCTGCCCACTGGTTTACTTGCATATATATTGGGGCAAATTTTATCCTTGTCCCAGGCTAGCATAATAAAAGCTATCTTCGTTGGAATTAATATAGCTGGTTCAACTTGTACAGTATTTAAATCATTATCAGTTAGTTTAAGACCAATTTTTGATTGTTCAACTAGTTTCTGTAAAACCTCTGAATCAAATTGGTGATAATCATTCATTATAGCTCTATATCGATCATCAGAATATATTAATTCAACTGCTTCTTGTGTTTTAAGATGTCTTACAGGAAAATCTAAACCAAACTCATCAGGTATTTTCTGATAAACCAATTCTTGGATTATTCTATCTGTTCCTGCTATAAAGTTTTTATCGCGACCATCTCTAAAATCTTTAGGAACATCACCATTATGCATTAAAAATGCATAATCATTTTCTTCAAGATCTTTCTTTAATCTATTTCCATCAATAAAAGTTAATACTTGATCAACTTCTTCTTCTAATCTTTTTCTTGATTTAGAAAAACTAGGATAAAAATTAACAAATCCATTATAAACATCTTTATCTGAATTATAAACACCTGCTTCTTTCAAATGATCTAGTGCTTTATAATCATCAGTAGGGTGAACTTCTATAGCTTTCCCAGTAAACCAAAATTTTCCATCTTTTATTTCTAATTTGGGTTCAGGCATTACTATTGTATATTTCTTGTTCATTAATTAACACCTTATTATTATTTACTACCGAAAAATATTTAAACACAGCTTTTTCACTAGAATGCGACAATCTTATTAATTTTAGCATTACATATCATTATATGCAAATTTCTATATTTTCAGATACTCATTGTGGATTTGGATATGGTACAGAGCGAGAAGAAGATTCATTTATTGCGTTAGAAGAAGCAATAGAAAAATCATTAGATTCAGATCTAATATTAATTGCTGGTGATGTTTTTGATACAAAAATACCTAAACCAGAAATATTTGCAAGAACAGCAAGGATATTGTCAAGAGCACAACATATTCCATCAAAAACAAGATTAATTGAAATAATAAATAAAGATAAAAAACAAATATCTCCTCTTGCATTAAGAGGAATACCTATTGTATCTATACATGGTACACATGAAAGAAGATCTCCTTATAATATAAACCCAATACAACAATTAGAACATACAGGATTATTAATTCATTTAGATAGATCTACTGTAGTATTTGAGATTGATAATCATAAAGTTGCTGTTCATGGAATGTCTGGTGTTCCAGAACAATATGCTAAAAAATATTTAGAAGAATGGAATCCTCAACCAATTAAAGATGCAATAAATATTTTAATGATTCATCAATCTATAACACCATATATTTATTCTCCTAAAGATCCTCCTTCATTACATATAGATGACTTGCCAGATGGATTTGATTTATATGTTTTAGGTCATATTCATTGGCATGAATTAAGACCATTTAAATCTGGAAATTTGTTGTTAACAGGATCAACTATTTCAACTTCTTCACATAAAAGAGAAGCTGAGTCTGAAAAATACATATTCAAATTAGACAAAGATCATTTGAGAAAAATTCCATTAGAAAAACAAAGAAAAATAATAATAGAGGAATTTAAAATAGAAGGTGATATAAAAACTAAGATTGATAACTTTTTAGCTACACTAGCAAAACAGCCTATAAAACCAGTTGTTATTATTAAAATTACTGGTAAAGCTCCTAAGCATGTTACATTACCAAATCTAAATTATCTTGTTGAAAAATACAAAGATAAGTTAATAGTAAATATAAAAAAGGATTATGAAATAGAAGGTTTTGAAGAACAAGTTGAAATGTTGAGAAAATTAAGAGAAAGAAAACTTTCTCCTAAAGAACATGGATTAGAAATATTAAAACAAAAATTAGCTGAAGTAGGTTTATCAATAAATATTGATGATATTTTTGATGTATTAGCTGAAGGAGATTCAGAAATGGCTTTCAATATATTAACTGGTAAGCAAAAAACTTTGGTGAATATATGATAACATCATTAAAATTAAAGAATTGGAGATCTCATTTAGACACATCTCTAAAATTTGGAAAAGGAACAAATTGTTTTATAGGAAACATTGGAACTGGAAAATCTTCAATCTTATCTGCATTATGTTTTGGTTTATTTGGAACATTTCCAGAGCTTCAAAGTAAAAAAGTAAAACTAGAAGACTTAATAATGAAGAAGCCTGAGCAAAAGCAAAAAGCTGAAATAGAAGTTGGTTTTGAATTAAATGGAGACAAATACTTAGTAAAAAGAACAATTACTCCAGGAAAAACAACTGCAGAATTAAGAAAAAATAATGAATTAATAGAATCACAAACAAGTAAAGTTACTTCTGAAATAGAAAACATCTTAAAAGTAGATTATGATTTATTTACAAGAGCTATTTATTCTGAACAAAATAATTTAGATATGTTTCTTACAATTCCAAAAGGACAAAGGATGAAAAAAATGGATCAATTATTGGCAATTGATAAATTTGAAAAAGCAAGAGCAACAGTTGGTCAAGTTAAAAATAGATTATCTATTTTAATTAATGAAAAATATCAATTAATTAAAAACATTGAGCAAAGTGAAAATATAGAAAAATTAAATGTTCTAAAACATGAGATACATCAATTGAAAGAACAAGAACAAAAAATGATAGAAAAATTAGAATTAGTTATAAAAAGAAAAACAATAACTGCTCAGAAAATAGATGAATTAAAAGTTAAAGAAGAAAAACTTAATCAAGTAAATGTTAAAATTGAGACAAATAGAAATTTAATATCAAATTTATCAAAAGATATAGAAAAATTAAAAGAAGAACTAATGGAGCATGCTGAAAAAACAACTGATGATTTAAAAATGCATTTACAAATGTTATTAGAAGAAACAAATAAATTAAAAGAAAATAAAAAAGAAGAAGAAGAAAATTTAGAAGTTTTGACAGGATCACATAGTAAAGAAGAATTAAAAATAAAAATATTAGAAGAAGAGACCATACCAAAATTAAAAGAACAAGTAAAGGAATTTGAGAAAATACAGAAAGATTTGAAAAAACTCCCAACATTAAAAAAGAAATTAAAAGAAAAGGAAAAATTATATGATACTCAGAGAAAATTAATTGAAAAAAATGATGCTAAAATAACTGAATTAACAGAAAGCATAGAAGAAATAAAGAAAGCAGGTTCATCTTGTCCAATATGCGATAGCAAGTTAGATGCAAAGAAGAAATTATCTTTACTAGCTAAAAAAAGAAATCTAATAAAAAAATTAAAAGAAGAAATGAAAAAAATTAATCTAAACTCAATAAAAACTTATATTGATAAATATAATTCAGAAATAAGAGAACTTGAATTACTTGAACAAAAAGTTAGTAATATAAAAAATTCAAAAAAAGAGCTTCTAAATGCAGAAAAACAATTAAAAGAAATAAAGGCTCAATCTTCATTTTATTTGAGAAAGAAGAAAATGTTTGAAAAAAATATAGAATTAATTCAAAAGAAAATTGATGAATTTTTGATTGAACAAGAAAGAACAAGACAATTGATTTCTAAAAGAATTGATATTGAAGAAAAAATCGAAAAACAAAAAAATCTTGTTAAAGAAATAGAACTTCTTAGAGAACAAAAATTACAATTACAACAAATGTTCACACCATCTATGATAGAAACATTAAGGCAAGAATATAGAGATTTGATTGCAACTGAAAGAGAACTAAAAACAAGAATTGAAACAAATAAAACAATAATTGAACAAAAATCATCTATTGTAGCTGAATTAGAAAGAACAAAGCAAATAATAGAAAAATATAAAGATGAGATAAATTACCTTGAGAACTTATCATCACAATTAGCTATACTAAAAGATGCATTAGTATTTACACAAGAACAATTAAGAATAAACTTTATAGATGCAGTAAATCAAGCAATGCAAACAATATGGAACAATATTTATCCATATAATGATTATACAAGTATAAAATTAGAGATTGAAAATGGAGATTATGTTTTAAAGCTTCAAGATATAAATGGATGGGTAAATGCAGATGGAATTGTTTCAGGTGGTGAGAGAACAATTGCTTGCCTTGCATTAAGAATAGCATTTTCATTGGTTTTAGTTCCAACATTAAGACTATTAATACTTGATGAGCCAACAGCTAATTTAGATGCAAATGGGGTTAAGACATTAGCAGAGGTTCTTAAAAACAATGTTGATAATATTGTTGATCAAGTATTCTTAATTACTCACAATCCTGAAATGGAAGCAGCTGTTAGTGGTAATTTGTATAAATTAGAAAGAGATAAAAATAACAACGGCTTTAGTATAGTTAATTTATATAATGAATAAGTTAAAATTTTTCTAAATATTTATTCATAGGATGATTATCAGATATATTATAATCTATTCTTTTTGAATTATATTTTATATTAAGTTCCTTTTGTATTAGTTTATCAGCTGGATGTATTGGATCTATCATTGTTCTCACCATTAGCGAAATATTACATAAAGTGGAATATTTCTCTTTCTAAGCTCTTTTCTAATTGAGTCATATGCTCCTTTAACAAATTCCATACCACTGTACATTGCATATAATTCTGCTTTGTCACTGTCCATATCTTTCACCTCTTAACTCACTATCAAGAGTAATATATATAATATTAACCTTTTTAAAGCTTTCGATTTTTATGATTTCTCTAAGATTTAGTATTTACTTACCCTAAAGAATGTTAGATAATTTTAAATATAACCAGTAATTTTACTATATTTTTTAGCAGCTTCTTTAGTAAAAATTGTTATTCTACCTTTACCAACACATATTTGTCCTATATATTCGCCCCTCGCATCTTCTTTAGCTTGATTTAAAACATTTCTATTATTTGTTTTATAAACATATGGTTTTTCTAAATAAGTTATATCTTCCATTAAATCACCACCTTATGCATATTCTAACATTCCAGGTCCCCAAGGAGATTTATAACTAGCTGCTTCTTCTTGTAATTTTCTCAATTCAGCAGCTTTCCTTTTTTCTTGCATTTCTTCAATTTGTCTATATAATTCACCTACTATACTTGACATATAATTATCACCTCTTTACTACCTAATAGTAATATGTCATTACTAGTATTTAAATCTATCGGTTTTTAATCACTTATAAGTGAAAACATATAATTTATTAAAGAAACCCAATAACAAATATTTATGCTAGAACAGATTTTAAGTATATTTATAATAATAATCTTAATTATTCTTGGATTTAAATTATTGAAAAATATTTTACATGTTATTATTTTAGTAATTATTATAGCAATTATTCTTTATTATTTTGGATGGTTAATATAATTTCTTAATTTTTTTATTTAATTTTTTAGAAATAGTATTTAATATAAATTTTTCAACCTCTTCAATATTTTTGCTTTTTCCATTTGCAGATCCAGCTAAATCATGACCCCCACCACTTCCATCTATAATATGTCCAATCTCTTTAAATATCTCAGATAAGCTTATTCCAAGGTCTAATATCCTTTTTTTACCTCTAGAAGATATTCTAAGCTCATTTTTCTTTATTGCAAATACTATTGCTATGTCAACACCGTATTTAATGAATAATCTGCAAGAATAGGCTTCATGAGAACCTATTTTTGAAAAAGAAATAAGTAAATCACCTATTTTATATAAATTGGAGTTTTTAATTGCTTTTAGGCCAGCTATAACCTCAGATACATCTTGTGGTGTTTCTAGCAACTTAAGAACATCAGAAAACATTACTCCAGTCTCCAGAAGCTCTAATATGACCTTAAATTGCTCCTTTTCTGCTAATTTAAGATGTGCAGTGTCAGCTACCATACCTGCTAAAATTATTTTAGCTATTTTCTTATTTATATTGATTTTTAATTTTTTAAGTAGAGCATAAATAAGTTCAGAACAAGATTTTTTGTTAGGATCTATTAAACTTATATTATTATTAACCAAATCTCCTTTAGGATGATGATCTATTATTATATCTGCTCTTAGATTTTTAATTGTTTTTAATTGTTCTGATACAGATGTATCTACCAATATAATATTTTTAAATTTTGAGCAATCAGGATCTATTAAAATATTATAATCATTAGCTATTTTTTTAGCAGGTCTTGATATTGACTCAGATACACCAATTGATACTGGTATTTTTAATTGCTTTAATCCAAGATACAAGGCAATTGCAGAACTTATTGCATCAATATCTGCATTATGATGAGTTATTATTAGAGTTTTTTCATTACTAATTTTTTTGATTTTTTCAACTAATCTTTGCATAATATTGCATATTCTTTATTCTTAATAAAATAATTTTTAACTCTATAACATGGGTTAAAAAACGATAAATTTAAATATATTAATTGCCAATTTTATTTTAAGTTTTTTAATTTAGGAGGTAAGAAAAATGCATATTAATGAACAATATATCATAGAAAATATACTAAAATCACTTAAAAAACAAGTAAATACCTTAGTTCCAGAAAAAATGTTAATTGAATATTTTATGAATAGAAATAATTATGATGATAATGGTAGAGTTATAGATGTATATAAAAATGAAGCAAAAGTTCTTATTGAAGCGTTTGATTTTAATATGTATAGAGGTTATAGAACAAATGAAAATGGAGAAAAATATATTGGTAAACAATTAGGATTAATTTCAAATATTATATTTAATTCTGGCTTAAATGAAACTGAAATTATAAATAAGGCAATTGATGAAATTGAAAATTATTTAATTGAACTTGAAGAAAAAAATAAAGGGGATATGCTTTATTATCCACAAGGCGATGAAGTAGCTACGAACTAACCAGCACTAGGTTTTTCACTAGATTTTAAAAATTCTTGTAATTTTTCTTGTTGTGCTTCTATTCTTTCTTTTATTTGTTTTTCTTGATTTTCCAATGATTTTAATCTTACATTTATTGTTTCTTGCCTTTCTTTTAATTCTTTTATCAAATCTTTATTGTTTGTTTTTATTAAAATTGGTCCAACAGCTTTGTAAACATCATCTGTTTTAGATTTTTCAAGTTCTTCTAATGCTTTTTCAATTTCCATTTTTTGTACATTTAGAGCATCTCTTTGCATTATTATTCCTTGAATTTGTTGTTGACTTGCTTGTAATGTCATTAATGCTTGTTGTGCTTCTGGGGACATTTGTGTCATATTTATTCAACCTCCTGAATTTCGATTGATGTTCTTATTAATTTCAAATATGAATTTATGCCAGCTAATAATCCTGATATTTCAGGTGATTTTATTTCTATAATTATTTTATCTTTGTCATTATTAATATTAACATCAAATTTTTGATTTTGATCAATGTCTGGTTTAATAGACTTTATTATAATATCTGGATTTTTACATTCTATTTCTATAAATGCTCTCATTTTGATTCTACTCTTACTATTTTTTTACCAGGTATTTTAGTTATAACCCTATATCCACAATGAGGACATCTTATTTTTTCTTTTACATCTTCATCTTTAATCAATTCTTTACATTGTAAGCATTTATACATTTATTCACCTTTAGCAATATTTGATCTAGGAAAATATGCACCACCAGCAAATTTAACCCCACATTTTTTACATTTCCATATTCCTGCACAAACTCTTTTTAATGTGTGCCTTTCACAATAAGGGCATATTTGCTTTTGCTTTTGTTTTTCTTCTATTGCAGCAATTATCTTTTTTGTTCTTCTTCCATATCTTGGACCATATCTTCCTACAGTTTGTTTTTTCTTACTAGTCATATTAATCAGTTTATATATATATTTATAAAGCTTATAAAATTTTCCTTAATTCTTTTCCATATTTTATTGCAAAATCAACTGCTTTTTTAATCTCATCTAATGTAAAATATCCTTCTCCTCCTTTTTGAACAGCACAAATATCTCCATTATTATTTGTTGTTATTGTTAAACGTGCATCTAATGAATCCCATTCATCTGCAGTTGTATCTAACATAAGTGTGTTACTTATTTTTACTGTTGTTATTGATATTGGTTTATCTACTACTGGCACATTTCCAATTTTCTCATCTAAAATTATCTTTCCATCTTCAACTTTAGGCAATTTTGCATCTATTAAAGCAGCAATAGCTGCAAGTCCTGCTGCATCAATTAAATTACCATCGTGATTTAGTATATGAATATCAATATTTATCATGTAAACTTGCTCACCTTCTTTAATAACTAATTTATTTAATTCTATACAATGACTTTCTCTTATTCCCCGATCTACAATTCTTGCTAATTCTATTGCATCTGGTCCTGGTGGACCTGGTTCAAATTCAGGAGATGCAACAGGTGATAATTCTGCACCAACCATTAATATACCTTCGTCTGGAGTATCTGGAAATGGTTCTCCTATACCAATTTTTACTCCTGCCAATACAACAGTATTACCAATTGTAACTTTTGCTGAGCCTTCTGCAGATTTTATCACATCTTTTTCGATTTTAATTTCCCTAAATTCATCTAATTTTCTTCCATCTACTCTTATTTGATCTTCAGCCATTTTCTTAACATAACTTTTATTTCTCAGTAACATTTTCTTCACCTATTATACCATATTTTTCTTTTAATGCTCTTTTTTGTTCATCATATATCTTATAACAACCTTGTCTTCCCATTTCAAGTATTTTGAAAAATTCTTCTTTTGTTACAATACCATCCATTTGCAATAACACAAATTTATCTGTTTTTCCAATTACAGCCATTGCACAATCAACTTCTCCATAATTATCTTCTAAACCAAAAACATCTAATACTAATTTTCCATCAACTTTTCCAACAGCACAACTACTAATAAGATCTCTCATTTCAATACCAGCATCTGCTAATGCTAAGGATGCAGCATTTATTCCAGCACATCTTGTTGATGCATCTGCTTGCAATATTTCAATAAAAACATCAATTGCTGTTTTTGGCGAACTACTAAGATAAACAACAGAAGAAAATGCTTCTGTTATAACTTTAGATAGTTCAGTACTTCTTCTACTATGTCCAGGTCTTGCTCTTTCTTTTGTAGAAAATGGTAACAAAGAATATTTACATCTTAACACTGTTCTTGTTGGGTCTTGTAAATATCTTGGATGCATTATTTTTGGACCATATGCTGCTGCTTGTGCTTTTGTATTTCCAAATGCAAATATAGCTGAGCCTTGTGCTCGTTTTAGATTTCCAACATCAATCATAATTGGTCTCATTTCATCTAATTTTCTTCCATCTAATCTTTTATTATCAACAATTAATTTCTCTGGTGCTCCTACCTTACTCATTTAAATCTCCCTCCAGTAACTTTGTAACTTTATCTGTAAGACCTTCTATATGTGCTTCACTTTCAATTAATTTAATTGCTTTAGATGCAAGACTCTCTTTTTCACCCTTTATCCATACAACACCATTTTGTCCAACAACTATTTGGCAATTTGTTTTTGTTTTAATAAGTTCTATCATAGAACCCATCTTACCAATTAATCTAGGAACTTTTGATGGTGTAATAGTCATAATTTTTCCACTTATTAATTTTTTTGTTTTTCTATCTTTCATAGTTAATGCAATGTGCTTTGATTTTGTTACAGATAAAATTTTTGCATATATTATATCTCCTATATCATAATAAGAAGATAGATCTCTTCTTCTGGTATCAATAAAATCATTTGATGCTTCTGATATTAATAATATAGCATCATATGGACTATTGATATCAACTATCCACATATTTGGTTGAAGATCAGTTATCACACCGATTATACCATCTCCTTGACGTGGAGAATATACACCAGCTAATGGTATTATAGATATATATCTTTCCTTTAATTTAACTAGTCCCAATAATTTTGATTTTATTTCATCTTTTTCTCTATAACATCCATTACCAGGTAAATAATCTAAACCTGTAGCTAATACATCTCCAGGAGTAACAAGTTGCCTATCTTTAACTAATAATTCACTCATTTAACCACCTTAATTTCATTATCACCATGTGTAATTGTATTTATTTTATCAACAAGAGATTTTTGCGAACCAGCATCAATTTCAATTATACATGAATAACTTCCATCAGAATTCCATTGTTCATGTATAATCTTTCCATAAGTTCTTACTATATTAGAAATTTTTCCAGAAAATCTTGGTGCAACCATAATAGAAAGCTTCATTTTTTCAATCTTTATTGGCATTATTGATTGAATAGATTTTATTACATTTTCAACTTGTGATTCAGCACTTGTATTTATATCTACTTTTACTTTAGCTTCTTCCATTGCTCTTAATACTCTTTCAATTGGATTAGGTAATCCTGTTTGAGGATTTATACCTCTTTTAGAAATTATAGTTGCAATTTGTTTCTTTTTATTTTCTAACATCTCATGTCTTTGTTCTGTTGTTAATTGTACATCACCTTTCAGAATAATAATTTTACATATTTCTTCAATGTTATTTGTACCAAATGCTTTGTTTAAATCTTCTTCAGATACTCTTTTTCCTTTTCTCGAATCTTCATATACTTCTCTAGAAGCAATAAGATCATCAATTGGAATATCTTTTCCACTTCTAAACATAAAAGCTTTTTCTGGATCAACAAGAATTTCAAATTTTTTTCCATTCCTATTTATTCTAGCTACTACAGCTTTTTCTACTGAAATTACCATAACAATCGTCCTTTTACCAATACTTCTTTATAAACTTTAATGATTTTTCCCCGTAATATTTATTAAATCCTTTATTGTTAATTATGACAAGTTCTATATCAGATGGTTTTATACCAGCTTCTGCTGCTTTTAATGCAGCTATTGCAAGACTAATTGCATCTTCTTGTTTCATACCAGATTTCCATTTCTTTTCAAGAACTTTAAGTGCTTCTGCTGCACCTCTACCAATAACTTGTGCTTTCCATCCATAATATGTTGATGATGGATCAATTTCAAATAATTGAGGACCTTTTTCATCAATT
The DNA here is from genome assembly GCA_021163145.1 of Candidatus Aenigmatarchaeota archaeon. Classification (GTDB taxonomy): domain Archaea; phylum Aenigmatarchaeota; class Aenigmatarchaeia; order Aenigmatarchaeales; family Aenigmatarchaeaceae; genus JAGGXH01. The sequence continues at coordinate 53,744 of JAGGXH010000064.1, forward strand.
CCTCCTAATAAAAATGAAACACCAAATGGTCTTACACCGCCATATTGAGTATATAATTGCATTTTATCTGCAATTTCCTTTACTACACCTAAAACATCAATTGGCTCATCATATGTTAGTCTATAAACCTGTGCTTTTATTCTAGCATCATTTACTAATATTCTACCATCTGCAATAAATCCTGACATTACTAATCCTAAGTGCGAATCAATTTCATGTGTCTTGTCACTGCCTGAACATGGAACAGATAAGGAAGTCATTGGCTTTATTGCAGCCAATATAACACCATTTTCAAATATTAGTCCAAGAGATGTTGTTCCTCTTTTTACAGCTTCTCTTGCATATTCTACTTGAAACAATCGTCCATCAGGAGAAAATGTTACAATTGCTCTATCATAACCACCCATTGCTCCAATATCAGGTAATGCTTCGATAATAATCACCTCAAAATGTACTAAAGTTTAATGGAATTTCTAAGTTTATAAATGTTTTATTAGTCTTTATCATATCTTATTTTATAAATTCTTGGACCATATGGGAGCACTTTATGTTTTTTAATTTGCACACAAAAGGGGCATTTTTTCAAATACAATGATTTCAGTAGGAAAAGGCATTGACACTTTTATAAATTTGACTATCCCAGGGGCGTCGATTTTGAAAGATCAAAGAACAAACATTGCGAATCTATTTACATATACGCTTTCTACATGACATAATATAAGGAAAGTAATGTATATTTAAAGAGGATGCATGAGAGATTAAATAATGGAACTTATGTCCCAATTTTCTTTATTTTTTGGTAATTAATTACCTTAAATTATAAAACTGATATTACCATAATCTTTATAAATATTGGATTATAACTATAGTTATGCCTAATAATGATGACACATCAAAAAAGAAGAAGTATGTAGCAAAGAATCTAGTGAAGGAATTGAATTATCCGGCAATAGGGATAAAGGAAGCGGTTAAATTGATCAAAAAGGCAGCTAAACATGGTAAAGATAAAGTAATGACATTTGATGAGATATGTAGATATATGGGTATTAAAGGAGGATCTAGATCTCGATACATGGCCTCTCTAAGATTATATGGACTTGTTGAAAAAATTGGTACAGGGTGGATATTAACAGATATAGGTAAAGGTGTGGCCGATGAGAATAAACAATGTATAATTGATTCATTCCTTACTCCCAGGATTAACAAACTTATTAGAGAAAACTTCAAAATGTCACCATCTCTTGCCTCACTTATATCATTCTTAAATAAACAACATTTAAAGATAAATTCTAAAATAATAGCAAAACGATATCTAGAAGGCATGGAATTTATTAAGGATCTACTTTCTTCAGAAGAACTTAATATTCCAAGAGATGAGCAAATTGAAATAAAAACATATATGGATATATTCAAAGCAGTCAGAATTATAGGTTGTTTTTCCCCCGTTGAAGATATGAAAGATGAAAAAATAGCTGCAAATGCATTATACAAATTAGCAAAGAAGAATAATTGGCAAAGGTTAACTTGGCTACTAGAAGCTCTTAAGGATCAAGAATCTGAAATAATTAAAAAATCCTCACAGAAAATTATTGAAGCATTTGAAAAGGATTCGAAAATAAAAATTAGCGATATTGATATTACTGAGAATAATAAAAATGCAGAAACCTAACTGATAAAGGCGTTTTTAATGGGAAAAAAGTATAAAAGACCAACCTGGTTGGAAATTCGGAAGGTTTTAATCAAGGAATTTGGTTTTAATGAGATAAAGGGAACAAAGCATATATTATTAGAGAAGAAAGTTGGGAATAAGACGCGTCCTCTAGCTCTTGAAAGAAAAAATCAAATTCTTGGTAAAAAGGCATTAGGAATAATAATAAGAGAACTCAGACAAGATTTTGGTATAGACAAAGATGAATTCCTTTCTAAATTTTAATTCTTTGTGGCTCTAGAATATGGTTATAATTTTCTCTTATTAGGTTTATTGATATTTTTGGTCTTGGCATTTTCCTCTTTATTACATCATCTATATTTTTGTGCTTGAAATAATCATTGCACATTTCTTTTAAGATTTTTACTGCTTGTTCTTTTGTTCTTGCTTGCGATACTATTGGGAATATTGGGATGAATGCTACAAAAAACTCATCCTCTTTTTCGATAAATATTGGCAACTCTAAATAAGACTTGAAATTTCTTCTATTGATACTAATTTGAATTCTTTCTGTTGAACCTTCCTTTATATTAGCCATGTGCTTTTACCTCTTTTTCAGCTTTCATAGGATATATTGAAAATCCAATATACCCTTGAAATTAATTGGATTCTAATATTTTTAAGACTTTTGTAGTATTTATTTGTTTCCCTTTTCAACTGTGTGTAGTAGTATACATTTTACTAAAACAGATACAAATAGTTTATTGACTGATTTTATAACGAAGGAATTCAATAAATAATATTAATTGTCTTATTAGACACGTTAAATTTATAAATATAGAAATACTACTATATAGTAGTGGTATATATGGAAGGTACTAATGCTTCAGAGCAAATGCAACAAATTAGACATGAAAATATAGGAGAGCAGAGATCTATAAGTTGCTGTTATAAAAGAAGATTTATAAGCAATGATTCAGTCGACACTGCATTAGAATGGGGTATTTGGAAAAGAGGAAAAAGTGGTACATTAGAGTTTATTAATAGTGATGATGAGAAAATCCCAGAAAAAGAGAAGGCACGATTATCTCAATTCGCAGAGCAGTATATATTATACAATGGAACAAGACAACATCCATGGATAGGCACAGATGATAAAGGTTGGGGGTTATGGTGGAAGAAAGAGGAAAATGATTTATATTTAGGCACTATTTATATCAAAGAAACTGATTTATCATTGTTATGGGAATGTTCATGCATTAAGGATTATAGAAAATCATCAACAAAATTAATGAAAGATCTTTATCTTAGTATGAGGGAGCATTTATCAGAAGTAAATAATTTAAACGATACTCCAGGTAAAATAGAAAATTCTCATATAAGTAATGCATCTATATTTATAAAGCATATGATTGATAGTTTTGAAAGATTACGACTTCGGACTAAGAGAAAAGATAATAATCTACTCTTCGAGGCGGTTCTGAAAATGTTAGATTATTTTGATTTAGAAACGCTCCCTAATTCATTAACAACTTATAGTGAAAGAAATGATCAAGTTTTTCAATATGAAATTGGTGAATTTTCAGATTATGATTTAAGAATAAATAATTTTACTAAATTACCAAAATTAAAAAGACATAAGATAAATTATTCTCTTTATTCTAAATAAATTGTTAAGGTATTAAAAGATGATTAAGAATCCTTCCCGCAATCTTTAAATACTTTAATATTAATTAATAGGTAAAGCTCGAAGACCTGAGGTCGATGTGAGAATGGGACTTACAAAATACTTAAAAAAACTTTATAGAAGCAAAGAATATAAGCAAGAATTAAAGAAAAAACTAATTCTATGGAGAAAAGAAAATGTAATTACAAAAATAAAGAGACCAACAAGACTAGATAGAGCACATGCACTTGGTTGGAAAGCAAAACAAGGATTTATATTAGTACGAACAAAAATAGGAAAAGGTACTAGTAAAAGAGAAACTCCTTCTGGAGGAAGAAAGCCTTTAAGAGCAGGTAAGACAAAGCATACTCCAAAAATGAATTTACAACATATTGCTGAAATGAGAGTTGCTAGAAAATTCCCAAATTTAGAAGTATTAAATTCATATTATGTTGCAGAAGATGGTAAGCATAAATGGTATGAAGTTATATTAGTTGATCCTAATCATCCTGCAATTAAAAAAGATAAGACAATAAATTGGATCAAGAATCAGACAAGAAGAGTATTTAGAGGTTTAACATCTGCTGGTAAACGTTCAAGAGGATTAGGCAGAGGCATGGGATTTGAGCATAAAAAATAGATAAATTATAGACTAAAGGAATATCGTTCTTCATTTAAGAAACCATTTCTTTCAGCATATTCTATTATTCCTCTACATAAATCTATGCTGGTATTATCTTTAACAGGCTTACCATTTATATAATACTCTTTTTCAAATTGTGTTGAAATACATTCTACAGTTTTTCCTAAAGGAGTTTTTACTGTTTGTATCAATGTACCATTACACATATTAATTACCTAATAATAGTATAACATTAATCTTTAAATATTTAATTATTTTAAAACTTTTGAATCTAATTATAATTATGAAGTTTTATGACATGCATATTCAGCCAGTAGAAGCATCAATAGATGAAATAATTAATACTGCTATTGAAATGAAATATGAGGGAATTTGCATAGTTGTAAAACCAGAAAATTTTGAAAGATTAGAAAAAGCAAAAAACAATCAAAAACCAATAAAATTATATACAGGAATATTAATTGATACAGATAATATAGATAATATGAAAAAGCAAATAAATGCTTATAGAGAAAAAGTAGATATTATAATTGTAGCAGGTGGAAATTATAAGATAAATAGAGCTGCTTGTGAAAATCCAAAAGTGGATATATTAGCTCATCCAGAAAAAGATAGAAATGATAATGGATTAGATGAAATTTGTTTAAGAGCTGCTAAAGAAAATAATGTTGCTATTGAAATAAATTTTAGAGAAATATTATATTCATATAGAAGATTAAGAGCTTCTTTGATACAAAGAATATCTAAAAATATACACTTATGTAATGAACTAAAAGTCCCAATGATAATAACTTCAGGTGCTAAAACAAGCTGGGATATGAGACAGCCTAGAGAGCTAATATCAGTTGCAAATTTATTAGGTGTTGAACTTGGTCATGCATTTAATATGATTACTATTATTCCTGAAGAAATATTAAAGACAAATAAAATGAAACTTGAAAATAAAATTATTTCAGATGGTGTTGAAATTGTCTGATAAACCAAAAACACTTTCACCAACATTAAGATCTAAACATAGGTATATAGCATATAAAGTAAAATCAGAAAGAGAATTAACATATGATGATTTAGTTAATTCTATTTGGCATTCTGTAATGAATTTTTTAGGAGAATTAGGAGCATCAAAAACAAATCTTTGGGTAATTAAAAATACATATAATGAGAAAAATAAAACAGGACTTATTAGATGTGATCATACTCAAGTAGAACAAGTTAGAGCTAGTTTAGCTTTAATACAAAGAATTGGTGATGTAAGAGTTATAATAAATGTTTTAGGAGTTTCTGGAACAATAAAAGCTGCAAGAAAGAAGTTCTTTAATGATGTAGATCTAAAAGATTTTACTCAATAATTTAATTAATTTTATGCATTTAACTATGATGGGTTTTTGAAGATTCTTCAACAATAAGTTTATTTGAAAATATTAGGAAAAACTATTTATAATTAAGAATTGTGATAATATGGTTCCTATCCTTTTATATACATACTCTTGAACATTTAAATTCATATAAATAATACAATAATTATGAAAAAAGAGACTACAAACAAAGCACTAAAGAATTTAACCTTAGATGGAATATTTTCTCAAGCAAGAATAGGTATTACAGCTAATTATTTAATACCATTAGCACTTATGTTAGGAGCTACAAATGAATTTATAGGAATATTAAATGCAATACCTCATTTAATGGGAATGGTATTTCAACCAATGGCAGCAAAGATAAATAGATTTTTTAATAATAAGAAATTTGTTACTGTATTTTTTTCCTTGCTACATAGATTATTTTGGATCCCATTAGTTATTGTTCCATTTGTTGTTCCTAATGGATTAATTTGGCTATTATTATTCTTAGCAATATCAAGTATATTTAGTCATATTGCTACAACAACATGGACATCTTGGATGATGCATTTAGTACCAAAGAAAATAAGAGGAATATATTTTGGTAAAAGAAATATGATTTCTAATTTAAGTGCATTTGTAACAAGTTTATTAGCAGGATGGTATCTTGGAATTATAGATGGAGCATTTGGATTTATAACATTGTTTATTTTTGCAACATTTCTTGGTTTGATATCAAGTTATTATCTATCAAAGATACCAAATATAAAATCAAAAGCAAAACCATATTTTCATTTTAGTTTTAAAAAATTCTTTAAAGGATATGTGGATCATGAAAATTATTCTAATTTTGTAATATTCATGTCATTAGCATATTTTTCAATAACAATTGCTTCGCCATTTGTTGTAGTATACATACTAAGAGATCTAAATCTTAGTTATTCTTTATTTGCTATTGCAATAGCTATTCAAGCATTATTTGACATGATATCGCAACCATATTGGGGAAAGTTTTCAGATAAATTTGGAGATAGGACAACATTAATTATTTGCTTTTCAATGGCACCATTTAGCATACTTGCATGGGCATTTATTTCTTCATTTTGGCAAATTATAATACTTCAAGTATTTACTGGTTTTATCTGGGCAGGATTTAATTTATCTGTATTTAATTATCTTTTAGATAGTACACCAAGTATTGATAGTGTAAGGTTTATAGGAAACTATAGAATGTTTACTGCATTTGGTAATTTCTTTGGTCCATTAACAGGTGGATTATTAGCAACATATTTTGCATCTCAAACATTTTTCATTTTCTCTGGATTACAATTATTATTTATTCTTGCATTTGTTATGAGACTCTTATTGGCAATTTATATGATTCCACGAGTAAAAGAAATAAGAGTTAAAGCAAAAACAAGAGATTTCAAAAATATTTATTTAAAAGCTCTTGTTAAATATCCTTTACATTCAGTATCAAGAGAAATTCTTCATATTATACAACATGTGCATTATGAAAAGAAATAATTATTTCGCAGTTGAAACAATTTCTATGATATCCCTATGCTTTAATTTATAATCACCTTTTACTTTCATTTTTGTTCTAACATCAATTGCATAAAGAAATCCTTTTGCAAGATCAGTATGTATTTTTCTTGCGAAATCTAATACAGTTGATCCAGGTGGCATTAAGAATACATCTGGTAATATTCTTCCTTCTTTATCAGCAAGTTTATTTACTCCACCAGGAAATACAGCAATATATTTTAGAAAATCAAATACTGATGCATCTAAAGTTGACTGAACACCTGTTGATCCATATTTCTTAAGAACATTTTCTCTTATAAATTCTAATGCTTTTAATTGCTTTTCATTCATTGCTTCTTTATTAATAATCTTAAAATCAGAATCACCTGGATTATATTCAATCCAGCCTTTTTTAGCAGCTTCTCTTAATGCTAATTCAGACTCAGCTGAGCATGGTGTAAAATAATAATTTGGAAACTCTTTTTTTAATCTTTCGTAATTTTCAGATGCACCTGGAATATCAATTTTATTGCATGCAATTAATATTGGTTTTGTTTTCTTTCTTAAAGAAATTGCTATTTGCTTTAATTGATCTTCTGTCCATTTAGTTGGATCACTTTTATCAATATTTAATCCATTTAATGTATCTTTTATCATTTCAGGTTTAATATTAAAAACATCCATTTGTTTGGATAATTGTTCTTCTATTTCTATTTCTTTATTTTGCTTTAATTTTCTTGCAAATTTATCCCATCCTTTTTTTAATATTCCAAAATACCACATATCTAACTCATTTTCTAAAAACCTTACATCATTTGCTGGATCATATGACCCTGGTTTTGATATTTCCCCTTTTTCATTTGCTGATCCTGAAATATCTACAATATGAATAAGAACATCAGCCATGTTCAGATCATTAAGAAATTGATTACCTAATCCTTTTCCTTCATGTGCTCCAGGAACTAGACCAGCAACATCAATTATTTTAACAGGAACATATCTTATACCATCTTTACAATATCCTTGTCTTGGATTACATTGAACATTAAATTCTTTATCTACACATTCTACTCTTACAAAACCAACGCCATGATTTGGTTTTATAGTTGTGAATGGATATGCAGCTATTTCTATATCTACTAATGTTGCTGCTTTAAAAAATGTCGATTTTCCACATGAAGGTTTTCCTACAATACCTATTAGCATATTATCACTATTAAAATAATAGAATTTAAACTTTAATAATCAATGTAATAGAAATTTGATAAAATATTTTCAGTAAAACTTTTAAACTTTATTTGATTTATATACTTGTATGAAAGCACCTATATGTGAAAATTGTTTGCAAAGTGAATCATTGTGTGATCAATGCAAACAAAAATTAGATGATAACATAATTACACAAAAAGATATAGAAGTATCTAGATTTATTAATACACTTTCTCAAAAAATAAAGAGTCTAAAAAATGTAACTATTGTTAAAGCAATAGATGCTACTATATTAACAATTGTATGCGGGTTAGGAGATGGGCCAATGTTAGTTGGTAGAAATGGGTCAGTTGTTAAAGTATTGGCAAAAAAATTTAAGAAAAATATAAAGATAATTGAATATTATGATAATTTTGAAGAATTTGCACGAAAGTTATTAGAACCAGCTGAAATAACAATTTCATCTGTATTCTCTCCTGAGGGACAATATTATAAGATAAAAATACCTTCTCAGCAAGAATCAAACATTGGTTTTACTAATCAATGTCTTGAAAAAATATTCAAGGATGTGTGCAATAAGAATGTGAAGGTTGTTTTTGAAAATTAGTGATTATATGAGAATAGCTGTTATAGATAAAGAATTATGTAAGTCAGACAAATGTCAGAAAGAGTGTATTGCAGTTTGTCCAATAAATAGGACAGGAAAAAGGTGCATATATTTAGGAGAAGATACAAAATCAGTGATAGATGAAACTCTTTGTATTGGTTGTGGTATATGTGTTAAGAAATGTCCATTTAAAGCAATTAGTGTTGTCAATACCCCTGAAAAATTAAAAGAAGATCCTGTTTATAGATATGGACAAAATGGTTTTACATTATTTAGATTACCTTTTCCTATCAAAGGAGAAGTTGTTGGATTACTTGGACCAAATGGTGTTGGTAAAACAACTGCACTTAATATTCTTTCTGGTAAGATAAAAATCAAAGAAGATATAATAAAAGCATTTAGAGGAACAGAGCTACAATCGCATTTAGAGAAGATAAAGCATAATGAAATAAAGAGTGTAATAAAACCACAACAAATTGAAATATTCTCAAAAATAGATAAAACAGTAAATGAAATTTTAGATGATAATGATGAAAAAAATATAAAACAAGATATTATTGATAAATTACATTTATATAATTTCTTAAATAGAAAATTATCACAATTATCTGGTGGAGAATTGCAAAGGGTTGCAATTGCAACTACAATAATGAAAAAAGCAGATATATATTATATTGATGAACCAACATCTTATTTAGATGTTTATCAAAGATTAAATGTTGCAAAAATAATTAGAGAATTAAGTAAAGATGCTGCAGTTTTAGTAGTTGAACATGATCTTGCAACACTTGATTTTCTAGCAGATAGAATACATATTTTCTATGGAGTTCCTGGTGTTTATGGGATTGTTTCAAAACCATATGGAGTAAGAGTTGGTATAAATACGTTTTTAGATGGTTATATTAAAGAAGATAATGTAAGAATAAGAGATAAAATTGATTTCAATATAGGAAAAACAACAGAGATAACAGAACATACAATAATACTGCAATGGCCTGAAATAGAAAAAAAGCTTGATGGTTTTGAACTAAGAGTGGAAAAAGGACACATATATGATTCTGAGGTATTAGGGATATTTGGATCTAATGCATTAGGTAAAACAACATTTGCTAAAATATTAGCAGGTGAGATAAAGCCTGACAAAGGAAATATTGATAAAGAAATAAAAATTGCTTATAAACCTCAATATATTCAAAATAATTTTGATACAATTGTAAAAGATGTTATATCATCTGTAACAAAAATAGATAATGATTTTATGAATATTATTGGAAAGCCACTTAATTTGGAAAAAATTTTTGAGCAAAATATAAGAAATCTATCTGGTGGAGAATTACAAAGAGTTGCAATTGCAATTGCATTATCAAGAAAATCAGATATGATTCTGATGGATGAGCCATCTGCATTTTTAGATGTAGAACAAAGACTTCATGTTGCAAAATTAATAAGACATATATCTGAAATGAGAAAATGCCCTATTATAATTATTGATCATGATCTTCTATTTTTAAGTTATTTAGCAGATAGAGCAATGTTATTTTCTGGTGAACCATCTAAAAAAGGTTTTGCAATTCAAACAACTCTACAAGATGGATTTAATAAATTTTTGAAAGATCTTAATATAACATTTAGAAAAGATGAAACTGGAAGACCAAGAGCAAATAAACCTGGTTCTGTAAAAGATAATGAGCAAAAACAAAAGAACATTTACTTTTATATTTAGGAAAAAACGCAATATATATAGGTGTTAACCCTGAAAAAAGCAATATTATTCATATTAGTATTTTTGCTTATAATTCCAATGAGTTTGGCAGCTAAAACTATCGTGTATGTTTCTCAGTTTAATGAATGTTATTTATCTGATTGTGAATGCTTAAATGGAAAAGGAGAAGATTATTATTTTTGTAAAGAACTAGAAGATCTTGGGTATGACATAAAAATACTTTCTGGAGCAGATGCAGCTGCAAATAACAGTGCATGGGTATCTGCTTATAAAGATGCTGATATGATATTTTTAGGAAATATTTCACAAGATTTATTTTCTACTCAAATGTGTGACTATATAAATAAATCTTATAATGTAAATACAGGCAATATTAGCATATTTGCAGCTCTTACAAATGTTAATAAAACAAATAATATTATTGGATGTATATTCCATATGTTAAATGAACAAATAACCTATGATAGCACACAAGAAAATACATGTAGTGGCCCATTTGTGATTCTTCAAGGAAGTTCATATATCACTTATGGATATAGTGGAACAGTTTCATTATATGATGAAAACGGTGCTATAAGCATTTATGATACTGGAACTACTCCAGGCTTTATAGGAGTACATTGTGAACCAAATGGAAAAACAATTGATGATTATCCTTTATTAACAATTTATACAAATGAGACAGGTGAGCATAAATATGCTTTCTGGGGTCTTGGAACACCTTCTAATTTTACATCATTGGCATGGAATTTTTTTGATAGAACAGTATTTATGATGATGGGTGATATTCAAGAAGAAATAACAGGAGAAGTAATAACTGATAAAGAAACATATAAGCCTCATGATACAATTGAAGTTAGTTTTACTACAGATTCCTATGTTACTGATGTTGAATTTGAATTATTTTTAGGAGAAAATGAGATAGCATCAATTCCATTTGATGAAACTAAAAAAGATGGAAATACGTGGAAATTAAATTATTCTATACCAGGTAATTCATTAAATGGCACTTATTCTATAAAAGTATTGGCTAAATCTGGATATGTAGAAGAAGAATTTGAAAAGACAGTTGATATTATTCCTTATAATATATTTTATACTCTTGATAAAACAAATTATATTGTCGGAGATAATATAATAGTTAATTTATATATAATAAATCCATATTCTGATGAAATTAATTATACTGCAAATATTACAATACCTGATATAGGAGAAATAGTTAGTGATATTAATAAAACATTTAATTATACTTTTATAATTCCAGAAGATGCTTATGGTGGTAAATATAATCTTTATATAAATCTTAATGATTCAGATGGTAGAACATTTGTTCTTAGAAAAGATTTCTTAATAAAAACAATAGGTGCTTTAGATGTAATACCACCAGAATGGAATATTCAAACCCCAACAGATGGATCATATGAAAAAATGTTTACTATCACCAACATTGGCCAAACAGATTTATATAATATTTCTATAGAAGCAATAGGTGATTTGAACATACTGATATCAAACAATACAATAGATAAATTAGAACCATCTGATTCTGCATCATTTGTTGCAAGTGTTTCAATAGACCAAGAAGGAAGTTATAATGCAACAATTGTAATAAGCTCAGAACAAACAGCTTATAATATTCCTGTAAGTATTGAATATAACAAAGAAGTCATTAAAGATAATCTAGAAATAACCCCATCATACTTAAATATAATATCTATACCAGGAAAAGAAATTGAAAAAATTATAACATTAACAAACAAAGGAGATTATGATATAACATCATTATCATATAATATGGATGATAATCTATTAGGTATAATATCATTTGAATTGCCATCTATAATTAGTGCACATTCAGAAGAAGAGACTAGTGTTGTGATAGATACAAGTGCATTACAACAAGGAACATATACTGGTAAATTAAATATATCAAGTAGTTTAGGATATGGTATTGTTATATTTAACATAGAAATAATAGGAGATTTGACAATTGATGCAAATCAAAAACTAAGCGAATTAAGCTTACTTGAAGAAAAAATAAATAATTTAAAGAAAAAAAGAAAAGATACGTCATCATTAGAAGCATCACTTGCTTCTATTCAAAATCTATTAAATGATGTTATAAGTGATTATAATAATGATTTATATGAGAGTGCAAAGACAAAACTTGCATCTGCAAACTCTCAAATTGCTTCATTAGAAGCTAATATAAGTTCCCTTGAATTACAAAAAGAGAGTAAGAGCGGAATTATATGGATTATTGCTTTTATTATTATTATAGGTATAATAGGGTTTTTAATATATAGATATAAAGATAAAATCATGGAATTAATTTCAGGCCAAAAAGAAGAATATGTTTATTCTCAAGAAGAATATTATTGATTTATAAATTTCTATTATAATTTCTATAATATGATATGCCAATAAATGCAAGACATATAAAGAGCAGAACATAATTGTGTTTATGGTTTCTATATATACAGAAATGAAAAGAGATTGGAAAATATATTGTCTAATATCAGGAATAGCACTGATAGAAGAAATGACTAAACCTACAGTACATATACAAATAAAAAAACGAAAAGAAAAGGAGTATAAATGCCATTGTTTCAGGACAATAAGATTAAAAATAAAGAATAAAGATATAATTGATAAGTGGTGGAATATAACAAGATATTGGGAAAGAAAGAAGAATATGAAATTAATGGGTTTTTCTTTTAAGAATGGACCGAAAATTGAAAAATATTCTAGTCAGTACTATATTAATTTTTCTCCTACCTGGTTATATGAAATAGTTAAAACAATTGGTTCTCTACCTTCGAAATATACATTTAATATAGTGAAGCAGAGAATTATGAAAATGAGCGAACCTAAACCTAATTCTGTATATGTTTCATCAAAAAAAGAAATTTTGTCGTTTCTAGGAAAATATAATTTGTATAATAGTTTATATTCCAATAAATTTTTAGCTGCAGGGGCATTTGTAGTTAGTTTTGATTTAGAATTTAAGGGTGTTTTGTCTGCTTCACCTTGTCTATGTATGACAACCAAATATCAAGATTTCCTTGAGTTTATGTTATCTATTTCTAAAGCATGGAGGTGGACAAACAATACTAAGCTTTTTGATGTTGATATAAAACACTCACTTAAGCGAGGTATAAATGCAAATTCAAAAAAAGAGTTCAGATTGTCAATAAATGGTATGAAAGATATCTATAAATTAGCAGGGCCACTGGCAGATATAGAAAAAGACAAATTTATAAAATTTCATATTAAGAGATCAAATAATCCACTTAAACCTATAAGAGGCAGAAGTAAAAAGAAAATAATAAATATATTAAAAACTAATGGTCCTACAAAGACAACTTTACTTCAGATACCAATAGGAGTTAGAACAGATGTTATATTAAAACATTTGAAAGATTTAGAAAATCAGAATCTAGTTAAAAAGGAGAGAAGGGGTAAATATTTTTTATGGTCATATATGGGTGATTGAATGCCTTTGAATGCTGGAGCAGAATATTTTATAGCACAAGAGAAATATCTAAAAGCAAAAACCAGAACAGAAAAAATTAAAGGATTAGAAGAAATGATAAGAACTTGTCCAAAACACAAGTCAGCAGAAAATATGCTTAGAGAATTAAAATCAAAATTAGCAAAATTAAAATCAGAAAAACAAGCTAAAATATCAAGATTAATAACAACAATTCCCAAAGAAGGCGATGCACAGGTTACTATAGTTGGTATGACACAAGTTGGAAAATCTACTTTATTATCTAAATTAACAAATGCAAAACCAAGAATAAGCCCTTATAAATACACAACAACAAAACCAGAAATAGGTGCTTTAAACTATAAAGGTGTTATAATTCAAGTTGTTGAAATACCTTCTACATTTAGGCCAATAGATGTAAATATTGCACAAAATAGTGATTTAATAATATTTTTATATAAAGATAAAATGGATTTATCAGCACTTGAATTAGAATTATCTAAATTTAAGCTAGAGAAACCTATTATTAAGATTCAAAGAGATGAAGATTTAGAAAAAATAAAAGAAAAAATATGGAACAACCTTGATTTAATTAAAATATATACAAAGGAGCCAGGAAAAGATCCAGAACAAAAAGCATTAGTATTAAAGAAAGGATCAACTGTTAAAGATGTTGCAAAATCTGTTCACAAAGATTTTCTTAAATTTTTCAAATTTGCTAGAGTTTGGGGAAAATCTGCTAAATATCCTGGGCAAAAAGTTGGTCTAGAACATATATTAAAAGATGATGATATAGTTGAAATTCACGCAAAAGCTTAAATAATTTTCTGTCTAAAGTTGATTATGAAAGAAGAAATAAAAGGTATATTTCAACGTGGAGATATATTAACTATTCAAACAAAATCAGGAACATATACTTTTAAAGATACTGACCAAATAGCACAAAAAGCACAAGTTGGATATGAAATAAAAGTTACACCTCTTAATAGAGGATTTGATAAATTTACATTATATGATTCTTTGGGCAATGAAATAGTTTCTGGAAAAAGACTTGCCCCAGGAACTAGAATATAAACTATAAATATGTTTCTGATAAATTATTATTATGGCACTAAAGCAAATTGAAGACAAATCTTCTAAAGATAGAACAACATGCCCTAGATGTGGTTCTGAAGCATGGTTTATTGAGGGCAAGACAATTAGATGGTTAATATGCCCTAGATGTAAATTCAAGAAACTTATGGAACAAGAAGAACCAGAAATAAAAGTTGTTCCATTACTACATAAAGACAAAGAATAATTTATAAATATTAAATTAGGCTAATTGTTTTTATGAACTATTCTTTAAAAGTGCAAAAAGCATTAAAGAAAATAAAGATAGGTGATAAAATAAGAATAATTAAAAATAATAAAGAATATATTGGTATTCTAATGCCAAGAAGTGAATTAGGAGATTTAGATTCTATTGTCTTAAAATTATCAAATGGTTATAATATTGGAATAAAATATGAAAAAGGTGTTAAAATAGAGAAAATTGGAAAAATAAAAAAAATAAAAAAACAAAAAATAGAAATAAAAAAGAACAGTAATTTACCAACAATATCTATAATATCTACTGGTGGAACAATAGTTTCAAAGGTTGATTATGAAACAGGAGGAGTAAAAGCATTAGAATCAGTAGATGAACTTCTATCTAATATTCCAGAACTACAATCTATTGCAAATTTTAGATTTGTACAACCAGTAAATAAAATGTCAGAAGATATGGAATATACTGATTGGCAAAAAATAGCAAAAGCAGTTGCAAAGGAATTAAATTTAGGAAATGCTGTTATTGTTACTCATGGTACAGATACAATGCATTATACTGCTACTGCTTTGTCATTTATGTTAAAAAATTTATCAAAACCAGTTGTATTAGTTGGTTCTCAGCGATCATCAGATAGAGGATCTTCAGATGCTTTTATGAATTTAATATGTGCAACATATGCTGCATTATCAGATATAGGAGAAGTTGTAATATGCATGCATGGAACAATAAATGATGATTATTGTGTTTTAAACAGAGGAACAAGAGTATTAAAAATGCATAAAACAAGAAGAGATACATTTTTTGGAGATTATCCATTAGCAAAAGTTTATCCAAATGGAAGAATAGAAATATTAAACAACTATAATATTAAAAAACAAGGGAAAGTAATTGTAGATACAAAATATGAACCTAAAGTTGCTCTAGTAATTGCATATCCAAATTCAGATCCAGATATTCTTAATTATTACTTAAAGAAAGGATATAAAGGAATTATAATTGAAGGAACTGGTATGGGTCATGTTCCTACTAATGTTAAAAATTATTGGATTAAAACCATAAAAACAATAAGTAAAAAAATACCTATAGTAATTGTTTCACAAGCATTTTATGGAAGAATAAATACAAATGTTTATTCTAATTTAAGAATATTATTTAATGAAACAAATGCTATACCAGGCGAAGATATGTTACCTCATGTAGCACTGCTAAAATTAGGGTTTATTTTAGGACATACTAAAAAACTTGATGAAATAAAGAAAGAAATGCTTAAAGAAATAGTTAAAGAAATTAGTGAAAGAAGTGAGATATAATCCTTACATTTTCTTTATAGTATACATTCCAAGTAAATTAAAACAATTTTCTAAAGTTTGTTTAAATGCTGCAACTAAAGCAGATCTAGATTTCTTTAATTTTTCACTAGCAGAAATAACAGGATGTTTTTCATAAAATACACTAAATAAGGAGCATAATTTAAATGCATATTTTGCAATTTCACTTGGAGAATATTCATTTGCAGCTTTAATTACAATATCTGGAAATTTTGCAATTTTTTTAATTAATTGTAATTCTTCTTTTTCATTTAATAAAGAATAATCTATATTTTTATCTTGCTTTACTTTTTCTAATATTTTTAGCGCTCTTACATAAGAATATTGCAAATATGGTCCTGATTTTCCTTCAAAATTTAGAGCTTCATCCCAGTCAAAATTAATTGGTTTTCTATTTTCTGGATATAACATAGTAAATTTAATTGCACTCATTGCAATTTTCTTAATAGTATCTTTATTTAATTTTGTTTTTCTTTTTTGTATTTCTTTTTTTACTCTTTCAATTGCTTCATCTCTTAAATCTTCATATAAAATAATATTTCCAAGTCTTGATGACATTTTTCCTTGCTTTAATCTTACAAATGAATAATATGCATGTATGCATTTATCCATTGGATAAAGTCCCAAAATATCAAATGTTCTAAACAATTGTTTAAAATAAAATTCTTGTTCTGTTGCAACAACATATATTTGTTTATCAAATTTTTTCCATTTTTTCTTCAATTCTAACAATCCAATATCTTTAGTTGAATATAATGCTGTTCCATCTGCTTTTAGTAATAAGAAAAATCCTAATCCATATTTTTCTAAATCTATTCCAATTGCGCCATTACTTTTTTTCAATTTACCTTGAGTATAATATTTCATTACAATTTTTTTACCTGGTTCTACACATTCACTTTCAGGTATTACTTTATCAACTTTAATGTCTAATTCTTTTCTTATTTTTTCAAAATCTTTATAACATAAATCTCTTATTTTTTTCCATTGTTTTAAGATTTCTTTGTCCTTTTTATCTATT
This sequence comes from Candidatus Aenigmatarchaeota archaeon, assembly GCA_021163145.1. GTDB lineage: Archaea > Aenigmatarchaeota > Aenigmatarchaeia > Aenigmatarchaeales > Aenigmatarchaeaceae > JAGGXH01. The sequence goes on from JAGGXH010000064.1 coordinate 71,264, forward strand.
TTTCTGTTTAATTCTTGCGCTTGCTCTTCGAACTTTATATCTTCTTTTGCCTTATTAGCAGCTTTTGCATAGATTTCTCCTACCCATTTTGTAAAATCTTTAGATGGTAGTTTACCTTTGTAATATTTATTATAATATAATAACCATCTTGCAACATGTATTCCAACATCACCATTAAAATTAACTGTATAAGTTTTTCTTCCAGTAAACTCTAGTATTCTTCTTAAAGATTCTCCATGCAATGCATTTTTTACATGTCCTATATGAAATGCCTTAAATGGATTTGCCTGAAATACATCCATCATAACAGTTTCTTTTATTTTACTCGAACCATAATTATGCTTTTCTTTTAAAACAGTTTCTATCACTTTTTTATTAAATTTTTTCCAATCTATATAGAAATTAATATATGGGCCAATAGGTGTTATACTTTTAATTAGATCAATTTTTAGTTTTTTAGACAATTCCTTTGCATATTCAGCAGGATTTTTTTCTTTTGATATTTTAAAACATGGAACAGCAAAATCTCCATGAATAACAGGTTCTTCTATTAGAAATTCATCTATACATAATTCTTTGACAATATTTTTTCTAATATCAGCCATTATATTTTTCATAATAACAATATTGTTAAATGATTTATATAAGTA
>JAGGXH010000048.1 GCA_021163145.1 Candidatus Aenigmatarchaeota archaeon
AACAAGAAGCAGATAAGTAATAATTATTATATTCAGTACTACCAGTTGTAAATACATACCAATGAGCAAACATATAATGTAATACTGGAACACCTCTATGAGAAACAGTTACCAAAGGATACCAAGCGGTGTCATCAGTTAGTGGTACCATCCCTTGAACCAATATCTGCCTAGCTCCATACATATAATAATAAGGATCTAATTCCTGATAAACAGGAGACCATGACTGAAACCTTATCCAAAATGCCAAGAAGAGGATTAAGAGGAGGAATATAGGAATAACATATGATTTCCAATTCTGCTTCAATATATTAACATCTAAAATCCTCTTCATGTCAGACAATTTAAATCCTTCAAATATTTCCTTCCTATCCTTAATGACTAATCCCAATCCAATCAAAAATACAATTCCTGTACTTATCCAAGGTATCATTACCGAAAAATGAATGCCAAAAAAGACAGTTAGAAATGATACAAAAGGAGGTAATAATATTCCAAGTGTCAATCCTATCATTGTTTTTTCAAACAATCTCAGCTTACTCTTACTTAAAAACCATATGGCAAATGGTATCCCTGCGATTAATCCAAGAACAACAATCACAAATACATGTAATATCATATTAAACTCTACTATCATAAGAACACCCCATAATTGAATATATAACTTACAAATGTTTTATAATAAGGAGGTAGGAATGTTTAAAAGGATTTGTGAGAAGAAAGTATCATGAAGAAAATGTTATTTTTAACTTCAAGATTCCCTATTTCTTCAACAGGAGATGGAGTACGTGTTCTCCAACAGTTAGAAATGTTCAGTCAATGGTTTGAAATAACATTAGTGACATTTTATGAAGGAGAAGAAAATTTGGAAAAAAACAAGTTTGCAAAAAAGTATTGTAAAAATATTTATACTCTCAAACTAGATACGCTCTTTTCAGGCCTAAGATACAAATTAGATCTTGTAAAACTGTCAAAATTAGGAGTATTTATTCCAATATATCTATTTTTTCAAATGCCTCTCCAGGTTAAATATTATACTTCAAAAAAAATGTTAAATTTTCTTCAAAAACTAAATGATAAAACTGAATTTGACATTTTGTTTGTTAACCTTATAAGGATGGCAGAATACGGAAAACATCTTAATATCCCTTTTAAAGTATTGGATTATACTGATGCCATTTCTTACAACTACTTCTTAAGGAAGAGGTACGAAAAAAACATTTTATGGAAAATATATCTTTTGTTTGAACAAACAAAAATAGAATCCTATGAAAAAAATATCCTCCAATATTATGATATTGGAACTGTCATTTCGGAAAGAGATAGAAATTGGATATTAAAAGATAATAAAGTTGATGAAAGAAAAATTAAAGTGATACCCAACTACATAAAATGCAAAAATAAATTTGAAAGAACGCCCGAAAAAGGAATGATAGTTTTTGTGGGACGGATGAATTCTCCTCCAAATATCGATGCTGCAATATGGTTTGCAAAAGAGATATTCCCTAAGGTTAAAGAGAAGGTTCCATATGCCAAGTTTTATATAGTTGGTGCAGATCCAACGGAAGAAATTAGAGCATTGCACAATGGAAATGATATCATAGTAACTGGATTCGTTGAAGACCCAAAAGAATACCTAAAAAAGGCGCAAGTATTTGTGGCACCTATTAGATTCGGGGCAGGTTTGCAAAATAAAGTATTGGAAGCAATGAGTGTGGGAGTTCCAATAGTTGCTTCAAAGGTAGTGTGGGAAGGGGTAGGAAAATCAGTTAAGGAAGAATATGAAGAGGAAATGGTTCGTCATATTATTAGACTATTGACTAAAAGCATAACTGAAGTAGATTACAACAGTTATTTGCAAATTTTTTCCAAAAAAAAGGTGAGGAAGTTATGGAAAATGACTCTTTGCAGAACATTCTTTTAATCGGAAGAAAAGGTTCTTTTACTGGAGTAGGGAAGTATTGCGAAAGAATTGTCGATGAATTCTACAAAATGAAATTACCAGTTGATTACATTTCCTATGATAAATTAAGGTTAAATGAAATAATATCTTCCAATCTTAGGTTACTATTTGATAGACATGACATCATTCATATTATGTATGATTACGATCCATATTTTTTACTTTATCCACTAAAGAAAATTATTACAGAAAATACCAAACTAGTAGTGACAGTTCATGACAGCGTATTTTATTATCCTAAAATAGCTACGTGGAATACACTAGAAAGAAAATACATCTGGATGAGCAGACAATTAATTAAAAGCGCAGACCATTTTATTGTGAATTCAAGCCAAACAAAAGAGGAATTAATCCACTTCGATAAAATTCCACAAGATAAAATAACAATCACACCATTGGGTGTTGACGAAAGGTTTTATTATAAATTGCCCTTAGATAAAAGAAAAGGAGATATACTTATATTGAGTAGGTTGGGAAGTATCTCTAAAGGTTCTTTACGCACTATATCTATTGCGAAATGGAACAAATTGTTCAAATTTAAATTGACAATTGTAGGTGCTAAAGGGAAATATTTCAAATACCTGTTAAAATATTTGGATCATTATACTTCCTTTTTACATAATCCTCCAGATAAGAAATTAGCATACCTTTATAACAGTGCTAAAGTTTTTATATGGCCTTCACTTTATGAAGGATTTGGGATACCCATATTAGAAGCACAAAAGTGTGGCACCCCAGTCATTGTATTTAAAAATTCTAGACTTCCAGAAGAAGTCACAAAAGAATGTATTAAGGTAAGATTTAACAGAAACGAAGTTAAGCAAGTTGTTGAAGAACTAACTACAGATGAAAACTTGTGGAGATATTACAGTAAGAAAAGTATCGATTATGCAAAAAAGTTTACATGGAAAAAAACTGCGATGAAAACAGTAGGGGTGTATAAGAAGTTTTTAGTATTGTAACACTAGGTGAAATTGTAGATGTAATTGTAATGAATTGCGGATAGTAAACTTGCCTTCTCTTTTTTCGCAATTTTTTGTTATGATGCTAGACAATACCTTGACTGTTGGATCCTAAAGAAGCAAACGTTTAAAAATATAATTACCTTCCTTTAAGATGAACTTGTTATAAACTTTTTCTAAAGAAAGAGAATTCTTAACAATGGGGTGGGAGAAAGATTTTGTGGATTTCACAAGTATTAAAAATGATATTATGAATTGGTAAGTATTTCTTACAAAACAATTGAATTTGTTTTTAGTTAATTTTAAAGAATTAAAAATAGAAATAATTCCAAATCGTATTGATATAAAATTTTGGGAAGTCAAAAAGAAAAATCAAATAAATTTACATTTATTAGTGTTGGAAGGTAGATAGATGTAAAACATCAAAAAGAGATCCTAGAAGTCTTCAAAAGACTCAAAAAATATTCTCCTAATATAAAACTAACCATCGCGATTGATAAGCTGCCTAGCTCCTAGCTATTTCCAAAAAGACAAAGACGTAATATTTATCATTAGAAAAGAACATAAATCAGATATCTTTATGCTAGCAGCCATTGTTTTATCTATTTTTCTGATTAGAGAGAAAGATTCGGGATAGTTATCCTGGAAGCAATACCTCCTGACTGCTCGTTATCTCAACTAATATAGGAGCTATGAAGGAGATTTATTACCCTATAAAAATAGAAGTTGGAAATAACTATGCAACTAAAAAAGGCAATAGAAAAAGTAGTGACAAACCAAACTCTAAGAAAAACTTAATAAAACAGAGCCTAAGAAAGGCCCAAACATTTCAGTGTGAAAACATTGCAAAAAAAAGGTAAGGGGATGAATTTTCATTGGAAATGATGAATTTTTAACTAAGTTATGAAACGAATGACTAAAATAAGATACAAAGGTTTAAAATAAATTTCTTTTTATATTAAGATCATGAGACTTAATAGGAATTTCTTCCAAGGAAAGAGAACTCTTAATGTTGGTTGTGGAAATGATACCTTCGGAACAGACTTTGTAGATATATACCCATCACGGAAAGTTATAAAATGCAATGTAGATGAAGAAAAATTGCCGTATAAAAAAGAAACTTTTGACGTAGTATATAGCAGATGTAATTTCGAACACCTAAGATGCCCAAGACATTTTCTAGATGAATCATACAGAGTGCTGAAGAGAAGAGGGATATTGATAATTATAACAGACAATGCAAATTATATTGGATATATTATAAACAGAACTCATCATGGAGGATATATTGGTTATGGAAAAGAAGATGTTCATTATGGATTGTATACAAAAGAGCACTTGATCGCCCATCTTAAGAGCAGTGGGTTTAAAGTTTTGTATGCTGGATACACAAACTCTGATATTCTTTGCTGGAGAAAAAACTACATCTTTCACAAAAGATCTCTATTTGGGAAAGTAATAGAAACATTTGGGGATATACTTCCTTCAGAATTGACAAAAAGAATCAGTTGTTTTAGAGTCGCTATCGTTGGATTGAAAATTTAAAAGAATCTATTTAATTAGAGAGAACAAATTCTTACACCAAGTGCTTATAATCTTTTTTCTAGGGAAGGTATAAATGCGCGCATTCATGCCAAAAGCAAATGCTTCTAAAGTTGTAAGAAAAGGATTTAAAAATTCACAATATTTTTTCCTATGAACAATAGAAGCATATTCTAACCTAAACTCCTCTCCTTTTAGGTTCATTATTCTAGCTTTTTGAGAATGTCCTTTTGTGTCTTTGCTCTTTCTGTTTCAATTAAGTTTCTGTTACTTAACTCTACCATCTTAATCTTTTCAAGTTCAAGAAAAATCTTTTCCAAAGAGTTACTTCTTGATTAGTCCAGAATCTTTAATCTTTTTTATGAGGGACATTCTGAGGATAAGAGAAAGATAAAATACAAACGGTTGTTCTTTGACTACTCCTTCTTTCCTTACATTCATCAGCATAACTTTAAGATCTCTTTTCAGTACCCTAAAATTCCTTTCAACAATATCCTTCTTCCCATAAAACACACGAGAATCGATAGGCCCAAAATTCCCTCTGTAAAGAAGGATGAATCCCCCATTCTATTAACTCTATGAGATACTGCATTCTTTCTTACCGAAACAATAAACTTGTTATTCCTCACGGAATAATCAAAGTACTTTCTAAATCCTTTAGCTGTCTCTTCAAAAAGTTGCCTTGGATGCATCCACTTTTTGAGTGTTACTTCCTCAAGTCTGTTCTGGACCTGTTTTAGCTTAAGATAGAAGTGTTGCTTTTCTTCTGTTTCCCCTCTTTTAATCATAGTAAAAGAATCCATTTAATCTATGGTTGCCAACTTTTACTTTAATCTTCTTTGCAAATATGGGTGAACCATTGCATAAGACAAGATGTTCTTGGTTTTCAATTGATTTTGCAGTTTCACTAAATACTTTTTTATTTCATTAGTTGTATTTGTTCAAGTATTCAGACGAATGATTTACATTCCTTAAATATAGGGGTGTACTATATACAAATAATCAAAGTGAAAGATTACTGCGACAGGCAGTAATCAAAAGAAAAATATCACAACAGTTTGAAAGTGGCGAGTATTTTGACAGCTGTCTCTATACAAGACAGCTAAAATGAATAATTGGAATTACAAAGAATATCTGCATAATGTGGTTTCACAAAAACTAGCGGAAAGAATTTAAACGCTTACGTCTAAAAATTAACGGAGATGAAAATGAAAAAACAACACAAATTATTAGTAATTGCATACCACTATCCACCAATAACTGTGTCTGTTAATAGAACCTACAATCTTACTCGACACCTAACTAAAATGGGATGGGAGATTACTATTTTCTCCGCGAAAAGAGGAAAAAATATGCCGTTTTATGACCCAGTATTAAAAATTCATAAAGAAATAAAAGTGATAAGAAAAACTGCTAAAGAAAATCTGAAGACGAGAATACTCAATAAATTATGGATTATCCCAGGAGGTACTGTGTGGAATCCTTATCCTGAAATTGAGGAATACGTTAAGAAAGAAAGACCAGATTTAATTTACGTTTCTATACGTCCTGCAGGATCTATATTTATAGCTTACAAAATATACAAAAAGTACGGGATTCCTTATGTATTAGATTACCGAGATCCTTACAGATGTCCGTTGATATTTAAAAAATTGGAAAAAAAAGCTGTTGATAATGCTGCTGCAGTTATCACAGTAACAAGCGGATTTGCTGAAACACTCAAAAGATGGTTTGGTAGGAAAATAACAGTTATAGAACATGGAATAGCAAATGATTTAATCAGTAAGATTAAAAAAGATAGAACAAACAGACATTTTCCACAATACTTGACAATAGGTTACATAGGATCTACGAGTCAAGATTACAATATAGACAAATTGATAACTGCAACATCCAAATCGATATATAAAAATAAAATTTTTGTCAAACTAGTAGGGGGCGTCGGACTGAACCCTTTTTCAAGAATTTATTATAAAAAGCTAAGGAAGTTAGCTCAATTTAAAAAGGTTAGATGTAAATTTCTTAAGTTTAAACCTTATTTTGAGGCTCTGACCATAATCAATTCATGCGATATTACTTTTTCAGGTTCAGCATACTCTAAACCTTCTGCAATAGCAGGCAAGTTTTATGATTATGTTGGGTTAGAAAAGCCAATCCTCTTGTTGACTAAACCAGGAACAGAAATAGAAAGGAAGGTTAGGGACAATAGGATAGGTTTGGTAGCATACACAGTTGATCAATTGAAAGAGAACATTGAGAAGATGCGTGAAAACCAAAAGTTGATAAAAGAAATCTCAGAAAATTGTAAAATCCTTGGAAAAAAGTACGATTGGAAAAATAGAGCTTACGAATTAAATAAATTGTTACGTCAAATAGTTGACAAAACTAAAAAACTATAATAAGGTCTACAGAAAAATGAAAGATGAATTATTTGATCACTATTTGCAAAATAAGAATAAGTAAAGCAACTTCTATAGCTCGTAAGTGAAACAGATCTGCTTTCATTATCAAGTATTAGCCAAAGTTTGGAATTTCTTTGGTTCCTGATTCCTACAGATGATACAATTATGATATAGAACATAATCTTTTGCAAGAAGAAGATTATAGATTTATCTCAAGATAGAAAGTTTTTCTGTTTCCTACCATGCAAAATCTAAAACGCAAAATTTATTCAGAAACGTATTGAACAAACTGCATGACAAGGACATTAATGTAAAAGAAGAGAATTTTATCAAAAGTTTTGAGAGTCGTCTCTCGCTCATTTCTCCATTATGGAAAAAAGAATTAAAACACTTCATACTTCAAGATATGCCTGATTTCAATCTAGTCAGGGATTTTGCGGTTACACAGTTTAAGAGGAAATTCTAAGTTTTCAATAATCTACACATATTAGGCTCTTTCACTTCATTCACAAATATTTATAAATATCTGTGAATAAACGAATCACAATGATCAATCCCAAAACCAAAAACAAGAAAAAAAGAGAGAAACTGTTCAAATTTTTAAAAGTATTTATCAGCCTATTTATCGGATTAGGATTACTCTATGCAGTTTTATGGTATGGAGGCATTGATGAAGTCGTAGATG
>JAGGXH010000013.1 GCA_021163145.1 Candidatus Aenigmatarchaeota archaeon
AATTGACAAATATTGGAATTGTGAATATGCACAAGCAACACAATTAGCAACAAAAGCAAAACAATGTGCAGGTGCATTTGAATTACCTAAAAACACAATTCCTGTATTAACAATTCTAATTATTTTAGTTGCATTATTCTATTTAAGATTGAAACACAAAGTTAAATTAAGCAAGAGAATTAAGAAGTAATCTTTTTATATTCTAAATTCAATTTATTTTTATGCAAAAATCAACAGCATTTGGCTTATTTATTGTATTGTTAATAATTGGTTCATTAATTATTATTTCAAATGTTGAAAGTACTTTATATTTATATACAGGAATGTTTATTATAGGATTTGGAATATTAAATTTTGCATATAATTTAATACTTAAAGAACACCCTAAAAAAATACCTATAAAAACCAAAACTACTAGAAAAACTGTAAAAAAGAGAAAAAGAACCACAAAAAAGAAAAAACGATAACTTTATAAGGGTTCTTATATCAATTAGATTAATTGTAAGTCAATAGAGTTTACACTCTGTTGCCAGGGTGATATGTTGACAAATGAAAACCTTGATATTTTCAAACACAGGCTAGTTCCAGAACATATAATTCTTAGTGAAGAAGAAAAGAAAGAACTGTTTAAAAAATATAAAATTACAGAAAAAAATCTTCCAAAGATTCTAAAAAATGATGCAGCTGTAAAAGCACTTGGTGCAAAGGAAGGAGATGTAATTAAAATAATTAGAAATTCACCTGTTGCTGGAACAGTTCCATATTATAGAGTTGTTGTAAAGAAATGATGACTATGAAAAATTTAATAAATATGTTTAAAGAAGAAGAAGGATTTGTCAAGTTCCAAATAGATAGTTATAATGATTTTATTGAGAATAGATTACAAAAAATTGTTGATGAAATTGGCGAGATAAGACCAGATGTTCCAGAAATTGGTGAGCTTGTAATTAAATTTGGTAAAGTTAGTTTAGGCAAGCCAACAATAAAAGAATCTGAAGGTGCTATAAGAAATATTATGCCATTAGAAGCAAGATTAAGAGATTTATCTTATACAGCACCATTATATCTTGAACTTACACCCATAGTAAATAAAGTTGAGCAAGAAACAGTTAATGTTCTTATTGGAGAAATACCTGTTATGGTAAAATCAAAATATTGCATGCTTCATGGCATGTCAAGAGAAGAACTTGAAAAAGCAGGTGAAGATCCAGATGATCCAGGCGCATACTTTATAATAAATGGAACAGAGAGAGTATTGGTATTAATTGAAGAAATTGCACCAAATAGAATGATTGTTCAAAAACAAAATGTCGGATCATTTACAGAATTAATGAGAATAAATTCTGAGCACAATGGTTATGTTCAAAGACATTCAATTGAAAGAAAAAATACAGGAACTGTTTATATTTCATTTGCAAATATAAGAAGACTTCCTATTGTTGTTTTAATAAAAGCCTTAGGAATGGATAAAGATAAAGATATTGTAGAGTCTTTACATGATGAAGATGTTATTAATGAATTTTATAATAATCTTTATGAAGTTGATATAAAAGATCAAGATAGTGCAATTGACTATATTGGGAATCATATTAAAATTGCTCAAAAAGGATATCAAAGAAAGAGAGTTGAACAAATAATAGATAAATATTTATTACCCCATCTTGGCCAAGAAAAGAAAAATAGAAAAGAAAAAATAAAATATTTGTTAAAAGCAACAGAAAAAATAATTAAACTTGCATTAGGTAAAATACCAGAAGATGATTTGGATCATTATGCAAATAAAAGAGTTAAATTATCTGGTGATCTTTTAGAATTATTGTTTAGATCAATTTTAATTGGTAAATGGGGACTTATTGCTAGAATAAAATACAATTATCAGAAGATGGCTAAAAGAGGAAAATTACCTTCAGTTCAAACAATTGTAGAATCTAATGTTGTTACAAATCAACTTGCATCTGCAATGGCAACAGGATCATGGGTAGGTGGAAGAACTGGTGTTTCTCAGAGACTGGAAAGATCAAATTATGCAAGAACAATTTCTCATCTTCGAAATTCAATATCACCACTAACAACAACACAAGAACATTTTGAAGCAAGAGAATTGCATGCAACACACTTTGGAAGATTCTGTCCAGCTGAAACTCCAGAAGGACCAACAATTGGTTTGAGAAAATATTTAGCTTTATTTGCAAAAATCACAAACGAATTGCCAGAGCCTGAAAAAAAGAAAATATTAAATGCGATTAAAGTTGATAATAATGGAACAACTAATGTTTATCTTGATGGAATTCCTCTTGGTACAACATCTAATCCAACTGAATTAATAAATTCATTAAGAGAAAAAAGAAGAACAGGTAAAATTGCTAATGAAGTTAATTTTGTTTACTATCCAAAATTAAATGAGGTTAGAATAAATACAGATGCAGGAAGAGTAAGAAGACCATTAGTTATTGTTGATAATGGAGTATCTAGACTAACAAAAGAGATTAAAGAAAAAATTGCTAATAATGAAATAACATGGAAGGACTTACTTGAGCAAGGAATAATAGAATATGTTGATGCTGAAGAAGAAGATATGTTATATGTTGCTATGAATGAAGAAGATTTGACACCGGAGCACACTCATTTAGAACTTTTAGTTGAAGCAATATTAGGTTTATCTGCAAGTTTAGTTATATTCCCTGAACATAATAGAGGTGACAGAGTAAATTACGGAGCTAAAATGGTTGGTCAATCTATTGGAATATATCAAAATAATTATCCATTAAGAACAGATACAAAAGCAAATGTATTAGTTTATCCTGAAAAAGCTCTTATAACTACAGATACATCAGCACCAATTGGTGTTGACAGGCATCCAGCAGGCCAAAATGTTGTTATAGCTCTTTTAAGTTATCATGGATTTAATATAGAAGATGGTTTGGTATTTAATAAAGCATCTATTGAAAGAGGTTTATTAAGATCATTTTTCTATAGAATTTATACAACAAAAGAAAAAAGATATTGGGGAGGTCAGAAAGACAGTATTGAAATACCTCAAAAAGATATTAAAGGATATAAAACAGAAGATGCATATAAGATGCTTGATAGTGATGGTATAATTTCTCCTGAAACAGCTGTTAATAGCGATGATGTTATTGTTGGCAGAGTTTCTCCATTAAGATTCTTATCTGCAAATGAATTAATATCTGGTGTTTCAAATACAAGAGAAACATCTACTACAATAAGACATGGAGAAAAAGGTGTTATTGATAGAGTATTTTTAACAGAAAGTGCAAATGGGGATAAGGTTGTTAAAGTTTCTGTAAGAGATTTAAGAATTCCTGAATTAGGAGACAAGTTTGCATCAAGACACGGACAAAAAGGTGTTATTGGATTAATTGTAAATGAAGAAGATATGCCATTTACATCTTCTGGTATAATACCAGATATTATATTTAATCCACATGGTATTCCTTCAAGACAAACTATTGGACAGTTATTAGAAATACTATCTGGTAAAACAGTTTCATTAACAACAAAACATATTAATGGAAGCTTCTACAGCAAAACAAAAGAAGATGATATTAGAAGAATGTTGCATGAAGCTGGCTTTAGAAGTGATGGTAAGGAAACAATGTATAATGGAATAACAGGTGAAAAATTTGAAATAGAAATATTTACAGGAGTTGCTTATTATCAAAAATTAGATCACATGGTTGCAAATAAACTTCAAGCAAGATCAAGAGGACCTGTTACACTTTTGACAAGACAACCAACAGAAGGAAAAGCAAAAGAAGGTGGATTAAGACTTGGTGAAATGGAAAAGGATTGTTTAATAGGTCATGGAGCAGCTCTTGTGCTAAAAGAAAGATTTGATTCAGATAAAATAACTGTTCCTGTTTGTAAAAAATGTGGTATTATTGCAAATTGGGATAAAAGAAAAGATAAATATGTGTGTCCAATTTGTGGAGAAAGTGATATAAAGAATATTGATATGTCTTATGCATTTAAATTAATGCTTGATGAACTTAAGACAATGTTAATTTATCCAAAATTAAATGTAAGTGGTTAAATGATAGAATCAATTGATTTTAGTTTAATGAGTCCAGAAATGATAAAGAAAATGGCAGCAGTAGAAATACAAAGACCAGAACTTTATGATAATGATGGTTATCCATTAGAAGGAGGAATAATGGATCCAAGATTAGGTGTTATTGATCCTGGTTTAAGATGTAAAACATGTGGTCAAGGTGTTGCAAATTGTATGGGTCACTTTGGATTTATACAATTAACAAAACCTATAATCAATGTATTGTATATAAAAACAATTTATAAGATATTGAAAATGACATGTAGACATTGTGGATATGTTATTTCTAAAACAGCAACAACTACTATTAAAAAATGTCCTAACTGTGGTGCAGATAAAGGAAAAATAGTATTTGAAAAACCATATAGTTTTTATGAAGAAAGCAAGCCATTGACACCTTTAGATATAAGAGAATGGTTTGAAAAAATACCTGATGATCAATTAAAATTATTAGGAATAAAAGGAGGAAGACCTGAATGGTTAATATTGACTTTGCTTCCTGTTCCTCCTGTTATAATGAGACCTTCTATTACATTGGAAACAGGAGAACGAAGTGAAGATGATTTAACACATAAATTAGTAGATATTATTAGAATAAATAGAAGACTTAGAGAAAATATTGAAATAGGTGCACCTGAATTCATAATAGAAGATTTGTGGGAATTATTACAATATCATGTTTCAACATTTTTTGATAATAATTTGTCTGGTGTTCCTCAGGCAAGACACAGATCTGGAAGAGCTCTTAAAACTCTTGCTGACAGATTGAAATCTAAGGAAGGACGATTTAGACATAATCTAACTGGTAAACGTGTTAATTTTTCAGCGAGAAGTGTTGTATCTCCAGATCCATGTATAAGTATAGATGAAGTTGGGGTTCCTCTTGTAATTGCAAAAGAATTAACAGTTCCTGTTGCAGTACATAAAAATAATATTAAAGATATGAGAGAGTTGGTATTAAATTATCCAACATATCCTTCTGCAAATTATGTCATAAGACCAGATGGAAAGAAAAAGAAAATTACTGAAGAAAATAAAGAAGAAATTGCAAATGAACTTGAACCAGGATATACTGTTGAAAGACATCTTGTTAATGGTGATATTGTTTTATTTAATAGACAGCCATCATTGCATAGAATGTCTATAATGGCACACAGAGCTAGAATAACCCCATGGAAGACATTTACTTTGAATATTTGTGTATGTGCACCTTATAATGCTGATTTTGATGGAGATGAGATGAATTTACATGTATTACAAACAGAAGAAGCTAGAGTAGAAGCAGACATGCTTATGGAAGTTAATAAGAATATAAGAACACCAAGATATGGCGGTGCAATTATAGGATTAGAGCATGATCAAATATCAGGTTTAGCAATGTTAACTAGAGAAAATGTAAAAATAGGAAGAAGGGAAGTATTTAGATTATTAAGAGATATTGGTTATGAGGGTGAAATACCTTCAAAGAAAACATTTAGTGGAAAGGAAATATTTAGTTTATTATTACCAAAAGGATTGTGGATGGAATTTAAATCAAAATCAAATGAAGAAGGAGGTTTAGTTGTAATAGAAAATGGTAAGTTAGTTAAAGGAATAATTGATAAAGCAGCTGTTGGTAGAGAAACAGGTAAATTAACAAGTTTAATTGAATATGAATATGGTGCTGATGTTGCTCATAAATTTATTGATCAGGCATCTAAATTAGGAATAAGATATTTAGATAAAGTTGGTTTTACAGTTGGTATAGACAACTTTGATTTGGATGAAGATCATAGAAATCAAATAAATAAGATGATAGAAATAGCTAAAAAGAAAGTTGAGAATTTAATTGAAGATTATAAGAATAATAAAATAAAACTTATACCAGGAAGAACAATGAAAGAAAGTTTGGAATTTTATATAATGAAAGAATTATCATCTGTTAGCGAAAATGCTGGTAACTTAATTGAAAAAACAATTAAAAATAACTGTGCAACACTTATGGCAACATCTGGTGCAAGAGGATCAATGACTCATATTACTCAGCTTAGTGCTCTTGTTGGACAGACTAGAGTTCTTGGTGAAAGAATACATAGAGGATATACTGATAGAACATTGTCTCACTTTAAGCCAGGTTATTTAACAGCAGATGCCCATGGTTTTATTAGTAATAGTTTTAAAACCGGTTTAAATCCATTTGAATTTTTCTTTGATGTAATGTCTGGTAGAGGATCTCTCATGGATAAATCACTTAGAACAAGGCATAGTGGATATTTAGAAAGAAGACTAATGAATGCATTACAAGATTTGAAAGTTGAAGATGACTTAACTGTAAGAGACAATAGAAATATGATAATTCAGTTTATTGCTGGAGAAGATTCATTAGATCCAGCAAAAACAAATTGGGGTAAGTTAGATATAGAAGCTATAATAAGATCTATTAAAAGGTGAAAATAAGTGGAAAACGTTAAATTGCCAGAAAAAATAGAGCAGGAAATGAAAGAACTATTTAAGAAATTTAAATTAACTGCTGCACAAAAAGAGAAGGCAAGAAAATTAATTGAAAAGACTTATATTAAAAGTAGATTTGATCCTGGTGAAGCATTTGGAGTTGTTGCTGCGCAAAGTATTTCAGAACCAGGTACACAGTTAACTATGAGAACATATCACGTTGCAGGTGCTGCACAAATTCAAGTTACATTAGGTTTGCCAAGATTAATAGAAATATTTGATGCAAGAAGAATACCTAAGACACCTGCTATGACTGTTTACTTAAAGAGATCTTATAATACTTCTCAAAGGGCATTGGAAGTTGCAAAAAATATTCAAGAAACATTACTAACAGATATAACAAAGAGTTCTTCTCTTGACTTAATGAAAATGGGAATTGAAATATATTTTGATAATAATGCTATAAAAGAAAGAGGTGTAAAGATAAATAAAATACCAGATATTTTAATTGAATCTATTAAAGATATTAAGGTCAGTTTAAGAAAAGATAGTATTATGATTACTTCTAAAAAAGACATAACAATTGAAGATCTTCAAAAATTAAAAACAAAATTGTTGAAAGTTCATATAAAAGGTATAAAGAAAGTAAAACAAGTTATTATTACGCAGAAAGATTCAGAATGGGTAATAAATACACTAGGAAGTAATTTAGCAAAAGTAATGGAAATAGAAGGAGTTGATACTAGTAGAACAATAAGTAATAACATACATGAGGTTCAAAAAGTATTAGGTATAGAAGCTGCAAGAAATGCTATATTTGAAAATGCATATGATACATTACTAAATCAGGGTCTTGATATAGATATGAGACATATAATGCTTGTTGCAGATGTTATGACAGCTGATGGTGAAATAAAAGCAATTGGAAGATATGGAGTTGCTGGGTCTAAAGGTTCTGTTCTTGCAAAAGCAAATTTTGAAGAAACAATTAAACATTTAACCCGTGCAGCAATAAGAAATGAAAGAGATAACTTAACATCTATAATTGAAAATGTTATGATAAATCAAGTTGTTCCAATTGGAACAGGTATGTTTGATTTGATATACAAAGACGAGAAGTGATACTATGGATAAAAAATATTTAGATGAAATAAAACGAGCAATTGACGAAAAAAGAATTATAATAGGTGCAAAAAGAACACTCAAATATCTTAAATCTAAGAAAATAAAATTAGTAGTAATATCAAAAAATTGTCCTCAAAACATTAAAGATGATTTAGAACGTTATAAAAAAATGTTTGGGATAGATGTTCAGGTATTTGATGGTGGATCTAAAGATCTAGGAATATTTTGCGGAAAACCTTATCTTGTTTCAGTATTGGGGATAGAATGAGAGAATTTGACGCAGAACTTTTGAAATTAATTACAGTGTTTGAAAATATAACAGGTACAGAAGTAAGAGATTGTATTAATTCTGATACACTTTATTTTCTTGTAAATCCAGGAAAACTTGGAATTGCAATAGGTAAAAAAGGAAAATCAATAAAAAAAGCAGAAATGACATTAAAAAAACCTATAAAGATAATGGAATGGGCTGAAGATGAAAAACAATTTATAAAAAATATGATTCCTCAAGTTCAAAATATAAAAATAACTAGTAATAAAGCAGTTATTTCATTAAACCCAAAAGATAAAGGTATTGTCATAGGAAAAAATGGATCTAAAATTAATATTATAAAACAATTTCTTGAAAGAAATAGTAAATTAAAAGACTTGAAAATATTATAAAAGATGTGGCATAATAAATGTATATAAAATTAGTAATATCATTAAATTACTAATTATTTTGGAAATTATTTTTCCATGTTTTTTAGATATTTTGTTTATAATCTCTTCTATCATAAGTCCGCCATCAAGAGGATAAATTGGTAATATATTAAATAAACCAATACCAAATGAAAATAAGTATAAGTATGTTAGCAAAGGAATTAATGTTTTAAAGAAAAAATTTGAATTTATATTTGTTATAGGTTTAGAAGCCATTCCTATAAATATTTTATTATTAGAAATTTCTTTTACAGTAACATTATAATTGTTTTCATTAGAATCTGTAAATACTATTGTTTCATTATCTTTAGGAATTCCTATTTCATCATATAATTGATAATATGTTCCATATTTACTATATTCAATGTAGGATGTTTTGATTGGGATACTGTTTATATGTGTTAATATCATACCAGGTTTCAATCCTGCATCTGCAGCAGGACTGGTTTCATTAACAAGTATTACCTCTATTCCTTGAGAAGTACATGCTGGCCATATTAAAAATGTTAATAAAAGAAATACTATTATACTAACAAGAAAATTTGCAGCAGATCCAGCTGCAAATACCCTTAATTTTGTAATTATTTTTGATTTTTTCAATTGTCTCTCATCAGGTTCTACAAATGCTCCTGGAAAAATTGCTAATAAAAAAACTCCAACTGACTTTAATTTTATTTTTTCTGCTCTTGAAATTATTCCATGTGAAAGCTCATGTGGAATTAATATGCTAGCAATTATTATTATCCAAAACCAAAATGGTATTAAGATATAACCATTTCCAAATACAGTTTCTTGTGTTAATGATGGTAATACTAGACTCAATGCTGGTTCTTTTTGTATACCTGTTCCTATATTATATGCTAATTTTGCTATTGATATTACTCCAAATATCATTGCAAGTAAACATATTATAACAGCTATTGTAGATAGTATTTTCCAGAGTTTCAAATGTTTTTGTGCAATATTATCTATTGTTTTTTTGAACTTAGATGTTTTGAAAGAATAAAATATATAATATTTAATTTCTATCTTTTTCCTATATTTGTATAAAAGCATGATTATTAAAGTAAAAAAAACAATTATTGATATAGTATAAAGCATAAATGTTTATAGTATCAATTTATATAAATAATTAGGTGTTTATATGGAAGAATTATTTTGGGCAGACCAGATTGCTAAGAAAATAATAAGCAAATACCCAGATAAGAAAATATATACAATTAGAGCTGGTCTTGCATCTAGTGGAGTGATTCATGTAGGTAAATTTAGAGAAGTAATGACAGTTCATTTAGTTGATAAAGCATTGAAATCAATGAATGTGAAAACAAGATTTATACTATATTTTGATGATTATGATCCATTTAGAAAAGTTCCTAAAAATGTGCCATCTGAATGGCAAAAACATCTCTTTAAACCACTTGTAGATGTACCAGATCCTTGGGGATGTCATAATAGTTATTCAGAGCATTTTATTACTAATTTTCTAGAAGAATTGAAATTAGTTAATATTAATCCTGAGATTCATTATGAATCAAAAAATTATAGAAACTTAAAATATACTGAACAAATTAGAACAGCATTAAGTAAAAGAGATGAGATTAGAGATATTTTAAATAAATTTAGAAAAGAACCACTTGATCCAGAATGGTATCCTGCAACTGTTTATTGTGAGAAATGTGGAAAAAATACAACAAAAATAATAGAATATTATGGTGAATATATTGTTAAATATAGATGTGAATGTGGGTATGAATCTTATGTCGATTTTTCTAAAAAAGGAATATTGAAACTAAAATGGAGAGTTGAAACTCCAATGAAATGGATGTATTATGATATTTTATTTGAACCATGGGGAAAAGATCATATTTCACCAGGTGGAACACTTTATACAGGAAGAGAAATGGCAAAAACTATTTTTCCATGTGAGGTTCCAGAATTTGTTGCTTATAATCAAATAAAATTAAAAGGTCAAGGAGTAAAAATGTCAAGCTCACTTGGAAATGTTTTAACAATAAAGGACATGTTGGCTATATATCTACCAGAAATATTCAAATTCCTTTATGTTGGCACTAAACCAAATAAAGAATTTAATTTACCAATAGATGAAGATATAATAAAAACTTTTGATGATTTTTATACAGTTGAAAAAATATTTTTTGGAAAAGAAAAAGTTTCAGAAAGAAATAAAAAACATTGGTCACGAGTTTATGAATTATCTATAAATAATATTCCGCCACATTTTCCAATTCAGCCAAATTTTAGACATTGCATGGAGTTAATTAATATTTATAGAGATCCAGAAGTTGCAGTAAAATCACTAAATATCAAAGATGATTTTGATAGACAAAGATATTGGTATATTCTTGGTTGTGCAAAAAATTGGATGGAAAAATATGGCAAACAATATATGTTTGAGCTTGTAGAAAAACCAAATATTGATTTATCTGATAAAGAAATTAATATAATTGAAGATTTTATTGATGTTCTTGAAAAAGATATTACTGAACAAGAGCTTATTAAATCATTTTCTATTATTGCTAATAAAAATAATATTAATATAAAGGATTTCTTTAAACTAATATACAAAGT
>JAGGXH010000057.1 GCA_021163145.1 Candidatus Aenigmatarchaeota archaeon
ACGTTTAAGAGCCTGTACTTCTGGAATATCCTTAGTAATCACCCTAAAATAATCATAAGATATAAAAGAATATTGTTTTTTCCATAATTCTCTAATACTTTTATATTTTTCACATGTTAGATCTAATTGTGAAATATCTTTATGTATATACTCGATAAGATCTACACATCTTTCTTGTGGTGACTTATAATTAATTTTTCCTATTTCTTCTAAATGTTCAAAAGCTTTGTCTACAATATGCTGACTATAATGTGTAATATCAGTAATAGCATTCTTGCTTGGAATAAGTCCTGTATTATTATATATATCCATAATTACTTTACATGCATATTTCACTTTCTTGTTTCTTATTGTCTTTCTATTATCTCTTGTCAAATTTCCTTCTCTAGAATACTTATTAATATAATTTCTAATATCATCTTTAGTATATGGTCCTAATCCATATTTTGCAAGTTCTTTGTTTGCATTTTCTACTAGTTTATTTAAATTAGGTGTTCCATCTTGGTTTCTAGATCTTTTTTTATTATATTCTTCAATTATTATTTCTCTCTTTATCTGTGCATTATTTTTAGTTAATTTAGTATTCATATCTTTTAGTCCCAAATCAGATAAATGCCATGAAACCATATGTACCTTGCAGCCTTCTATATTAGAACTTATTATTTTTCTATAATTATATGGAAGATAACCATTATTAGAAACAATTTTTAAATATTCTAATAATATATTTGCACAAGTTCTTCTACCTCTCATATTTTTCTTTTCATTAAGTGCCTTTTCAATTGCATCCAAAGCATAATCTGGTACATTAATTTTAGGGACAGCATAAAGAGTCTTTGTTCCATCTTTAAAAGGAATATTTACTTTTTCAAACAATTGTAGTAGTTCCTCATCAATATCATTTTGTAAATCAATATAACCGCAATGCTTATTTTTATCTAACGGTTCTTGTACTTTTATTGATTTAAGTAACTCTTTTGCATACTTATTTGCCTCATTAAAATTATATCTAGTATTGCCCAATAATGACAATAATATTACAATATATGTTGGGTCAATTTCTTCAGTTAATGTAATGTCATTATAAGATTCTTCCTTTTCTTCTATTCCAAAGAGATCTGCATATATTTGTCTTGCTTCTTGAATTACATCACTTTTTTGGCGTTTGCTTTTCTTTTTTTCAAAATTTTGATAAAAATTCAATGCTCTTACTTTATCAAAAAACCAATTATAAATATCCCATTCCTTGCCATTATAAAGAATTATTCGCTCTTTGGCCAATGGGCATATTATTCCAATTTTATCAGAAATATAATTAAAAACATCTCTATCCTCTCTTTCTAATAAATTATCTAAACAATATTCACTAAAACCAAAGTGATCTAATATTAAATTAGCGCATTCAATAGCCTCTTCTTCAGATATTTTATCTATTTTATACATTATTGCTTTTGCTATTTGTTCTGGCTCTAACTGTATCTCGTGATTTTGCTTTTTTGTGAAATCATATACCATGCTTTTATTTTGTTTTCTGGGTACAACCATAAATTATGATTATACCAAAATCTTTAAACCATTTACGATTAAATATATTTAATATGCAACAACTAGATCCTATGAATATAATTGCACAAGGAGCAGAAGCTATTTTGTATAAAGAAAATAATAAAATAATAAAACAAAGAATAGAAAAAAAGTATAGAATAAAACAAATAGATGAATATTTAAGAAAAACCAGAACAAAAAAAGAAGCAAAATTAATAACAGAAGCTCGAAGACTAGGAATAAATGTTCCTAAAATAATTTCTGTTGATAAATTTAAGATAGTAATGGAATTTATAGATGGAATAAAATTACGAGATTTGATAAATAATATTGAATCTAATAAAAGAAAAGAAATAGCACAAGAAATAGGAAATATTGTTGGTATATTACATACAAATCATATTGTACATGGGGATTTAACAACATCAAATATGATTTTAAAGGACAATAAAATTTTTTTAATTGATTTTGGACTTGGTGATTTTACAACAAGAAAAGAAGATTATGCAACAGATCTTTCTGTTTTAAAAGAAGCATTTAAATCAACACATTATAAGTATCTTAACGAGCTTTGGGATAGCTTTATATTGGGGTATAAACAAAGTAATAATACAAGTAAAGAGGTCTTTGAGACTCTTGAAAAAATAAAATTAAGAGGACGATATATAAAAAGAAAAGGAGGGATTTGAATGGCTAAAAAATTTAAACTATCTAAAAGCATGAAATATGGAATAATCGGACTTGTAATTTTAATAATTTTGATAGCAGCATATTACCTATATGCATAAAGTTTTAAATACTTTTATTTAATAATATGGTCCATATGGAAGAAAAGAAAATTAAAGTAGCAAAAGTAAGCTATAACTTAACAATAATGTCAACAATAATGATATTCCTAGGTATATTATTAGGCAGTTTTATTCCATATACTGTATATTTAGCATCAATAGGATCATTTCTCCTATTAATTTCAATAATAATATATATAATTTCAGAGCTGAGATAATATGGCACGAATATATGCAAGAAAAAAAGGTTCATCAGGAAGTAAAAAACCAGCTAAACCAGGTATGTTTACAGATTTTAGTAAAGATGAAGTTGAAAAAATAATATTAAAGTTAAGAAAAGAAGGTTATCAACAAGCTAAGATTGGATTAATATTAAGAGATCAATATGGAATACCATCTGTAAAAGCAATAACAGGAAAATCTATATTAAAAATATTAGAAGAAAATAATGTTGCTCCTGAAATACCACAAGATTTATTAAATTTACTAAAAAAAGCTGTTTTACTTAGAAAACATATGGAAAAACATAAAAAAGATGCTACTTCTAAAAGAGGATTAGAATTATTAGAAAGTAAAATTAGAAGAATGGGTAAATATTATATTAAAACTAAAAAATTACCAGAAGGTTGGAAATATTCATATGAAGAAGCACAATTAATTGTACAGACAGTCAAGTAAATCTAAATAATTTAAAGTTTAGAGTATGTTAATGTTATATGGAAAAACTTCTTAAAGATGTTAAAAAGGCTGCTCAAAAAATAAAAAATACAAAAGGAACAATACAAATAGTAACTCATAATGATGCAGATGGGATATGTGCAGGAGCAATAATGGCCAATGCATTAATGGAATTAAATAAAACCTTTCAAATAAAAATAATAAAAAGAATTAAAACAGAACTAATTGATTTTTTAAATAATGTTCCATGTGAATTAATAATATTTCTAGATATTGGAGCAGGATATTTAGATTATTTACAAAATATTAAAACTGATTTTATAGTTGCTGATCATCATATTGTAAAAAACAATATTAATATAAGCAACATGATCCATGTTAATCCAGAATTTTCTAATATAGAAGATATAACAGGATCTGGTGTATCTTATTTAATTGCAAAAGAACTAACAGGAAAAAATAACATGGCACCAATTGCAGTTGTTGGAACAATAGGTGATTCCTCAGATTCTAATTTTGATATATTTGAACACCCTGGAATTATAAGAACAAGGGAATTAAAGTTATATGGAAGATATACAAGACCATTGCATAAAGCAATTGAATATGCATCAAACATACCAGGTATAAATGATGAAGCAAAAGCAATTCAATTTCTATCTGAGCTAGGTATAAAAATGAAAAAAGAAAATGGAGAATGGAGAACATTGGCAGATCTTTCTGAACAAGAAACAAAAAAATTAGCTGATGCTATAATATATGAACATTTGTATCATAAAACAGAATTCAATATAGAAGAAATATTTGAAAATGTATGGACTCTCAAAGATTTTCCTAAGCAAATTCAAGATGCAAAAGAATTTGCAACCTTAATGAATTGTTGTGGAAGAATGAATGAAGGTGCAATTGGTATTGGTGTATGTTTAGGAAGTAAAAAAGCATTTATAGAATCACAAAAACTTGTTACAAAATATAGAAAATTAATAAGAGATTATTTAAAATTAGTAGAAGGAAATTTCGATATTATTGAACAATCTGAGGCAGGAACATTTGTAAAAGCAAAGGATATGATTCATGAAAATTTTATTGGTACAGTTGTATCAATGTTATTTAATTCAAATAGCTCATATGATCCAATAATAGGATTAGCTTATTCTGAAGATGGTATAAAGGTATCTGCAAGATCTAATAAAATTAATATTAGCAAAATTATTTCTAAAGCAGCTAAAAAAGTTAGTGGAATTTCTGGTGGTCATTGTATAACTAAAGATAGTCTTATTCAACTGAAAAATGGAGAAATTAAAGAAATTAAAGATGTTAAAACAAATGATAATTTAGAATGCATATCTCTAAATAAAATAAAATTAACTAACGCCAGATGTACCAAAAAATTCAAAAATTCGAAAATAAATAAAATATTTAATATCAAAACAACATATGGTTTATCCTTGAAAGCTTCTCCTGATCATAAGCTATTTACTATAAGTATAAAAAATAATAAAATAAATTTAGTTCCTAAAAAAGTAGAAAACATATCAATAGGAGATTATATTGCTGCAATTAAAATAATTAAACCCATCACAAAAATACAAAAGGCACCAGATATAAATAATAAAATAAAGCAAATAGGAAATCGTCATTATAAGCCTGTTAATATACCAAAACAAATAACAGCAGAATTAGCACAAATAATAGGTTATATAATAGGTGATGGTCATATAGAAAAACATAAATATATAGAATTGAGAGACAAAAAATTAGAAACATTAAAATATTATGAAAAATTAATAAAAACAGTTTTTAATTGCAATAGCACCTTCTCAAAAATAAAAGATAAAAATTGTTGGAGAATGAGGACATATAGCGTATTAATAGCTAATTTCATAGAAAAAATTATTTCAGATCTACAAGTCATATATAAATCGCCAAATAATGTAGTTGCAGGATTTTTAAGAGGTCTTTTTGATGCAGAAGGAAGTGTACATAAAAGAGGAAATGAAATTACATTTTCAATGACAGATAAACAATTTGTAAAAATAATCCAACTATTATTATTAAGATTTGAAATAAACTCATCAATAAATACTCATCTAAATGGAACAAATAAAACTAAAAATAACTATATCACAACATTATCTATAAGAGGGAAGAATATTGAAAAATTTAAAAAAATAGGGTTTAGCTCATTGTATAAAATAAATAATATTTCTACAAAAAATAGAAAAACTAGTCAAATTATTCCAATAAAGTGGATAGATTTAAAAAAATATGTTCTTAATAATAAAAAAATAAACAAAAACAAAATCCATTATAATAGATATGTTTCTTACAG
>JAGGXH010000054.1 GCA_021163145.1 Candidatus Aenigmatarchaeota archaeon
ATTATATTTCTAAAAAAATAACCAAAGATACAGATTGGTATTGATCCAATAATTATAAATTTATTTAATTTTCCATATTCACTTTTCCAATCCCATGAAATTAAAGCATTGATACACTTTATAATATCATCTTTGAAAACTACAAATAAAACAAGTAAAGTTGCTACATGTAGCAAAACATTATATAATATAGGAACATTTATATCAAATATATTTTGAAATATTGCTAAATGCCCAGAACTTGAAACTGGCAACCATTCTGTTATACCTTGTATTATTCCCAAAATTATTGCATATATTGTTTGCATAAACAATAATTTGATTAGAAAGTTATAAAGATTTTATGTTTATATGTCTAAATTTTTAAGAACACCTGTTTTTTTAAGATGATTTGCTTGTGTAGGAGTATATCTCCATTCAACATCGCATTTTGTATCTGGTTCAATTTCCCATGGTCTTACTAATACAATATCACCAATTCTTATCCAAACTCTTTTTCTCATTTTTCCTGGAATTCTTGCTAACCTTGTCTTTCCATCAGAACAATCAACTGTTAATTTTCCTGCTCCTAATGTTGCAGTTACAACTGCATATAGTTGTCCTGGCTCAGGCTTTTTTATTCTTTTTATCTGTTCTTCTTCTGTTAATACTTCTCTTTTATGCATAAAATTAATTGGATAATAGAATATTTAAAAAGAATTATATGTTCTTTTTAGCTAGTTCAATATCAGATCTTTTAATTGTTTTTCTACCTGCATGATGTGCAAATTTTATTGCATCTTTTGCAATTTCCATTCCAATATCCATAAGAGTCTCTGATAATGCTAATGCTGCCTCATCACTTACTCTTTCTGCACCAGCCCTTTTCATTAATTCAGCCATTGGTGCAACAGATATTAATAATCTTTTTCTTGGCATAGTATTTTATAAGATAGATTAGTATTTATAATTATGCCAAAGTTGAAAAGAGCATTAGGATTATTAGATCTTACAGCTTATGGTGTTGGAATAATATTAGGTGCAGGAATTTATGCTTTAATAGGAAAAGCAGCTGGTTTAGCAGGACCATCTGTATGGATATCATTTTTAATAGGTGCCTTATTAGCAATTACAACAGCATTAAGTTATGTTGAATTAGGAACAATGTTTCCAAAAGCAGCAGCTGAATATGTTTACGCAAAAAATGCATTTAAGAATAAACTGTTGTGTTTTTTGATAGGTTTTTTCCCAATTGCAGTTGGTATAATTGCTGGATCAACAGTTGCACTTGGTTTTGGAGGATATTTACAATCACTTACAGGAATACCATTAGCTATTGGTGCACTTGGTCTTATTGCTGCATGTGGTGTGATTAATTTTTGGGGAATAAAGCAATCTGCAAGAATAAATATTATATTTACATTAATTGAACTTTCAGGTCTTATATTGATTATATTATTTGCACTCTATCTTTTTTTAATGCATCAAATATCTCCTATAAATCTTCTTGAAGCACCAAATGGAATTACAGGAATTTTAAATGCAGCAGCATTAATATTTTTTGCATATATAGGATTTGAAGATATTGTAAATATGGCAGAAGAAACAAAAAATCCCAAAAAAATATTACCTAAAGCATTTTTATTATCAATATTAATAACATCATTGATTTATATTATGGTTTCAATTGCTTCAGTAAGTATATTACCTTGGGAAATATTAGGACAATCAGATGCTCCATTAGCAGATGTTGCTGAAATAGCAGTTCCTGGATCAAGTTATTTATTATCAATAATTGCATTATTTGCAACAGCAAATACAGTTTTAATAATACTAATAGTTGAAACAAGAATGATATGGGGAATGGCAAAAGCTGGTTCATTACCTAAAGTATTATCTGTTGTGCATAAAAAAAGGAAAACCCCTTGGCTTGCAATATTAGTTACAACATTAATTGCAATGCTTTTTTCAGCAACTACAGTTATAACAACAATTGCACAAGCTGTTGATGTAATTGTATTTATTATATTTATTTCAGTAAATGCTTCTTTAATTGTTTTAAGATATAAAAAACCTAAATTAAAAAGACCTTTCAAAGTTCCATTGAATATAGGAAAATTCCCTTTAATACCAGCTATTAGTATAATAATATGTTTATCATTAATGTTGCATTTAGATATAATAGTTTTCTTATATCTTGGAATAATAGTAGCTGCTGGTATATTAACATATTTCTTAAAATCTAAATTGTAGTTATGATTGGTTTTTCTAAAACAATTACTGTATGTTCTGTTTGTGCAACAGGTGCATTAGAAACTTCCCTTAATGGTAAATATGCATGAATAGCATTCATGCTAATTAATTGTTTTAATAGAAATTCTTTTTTAATTGTTGATAATTTGATCCATCTTCTTGCAAATGGTAATCCAAACCATTTTGTTTTTGCAAGTTCTAATATTTTTCTTGCATCTGGATTTCGTATTGGAACATCTTTCATAAACTTAAATATTAGTGCTTTTCCAGAATCTTTAACAGAACCTGCACCTGTAGTACAAAATGGTTCAATTGCATAAACTTCTCCTTCCTTTATTATATATTTATTATTGTTTTTTACATTGTAGACAAGTTTTCCTGCATGTAAATTAAATTTATCTAATCCATGTCCAGAAAGATTGATAATTGACTTAAATCCATATTGCTTTGCAATATTTTCAATTATTTCTCCTATTTCACCTAATGTTATTCCAGGTTTAATTGCATTAAGACCTGCTTCTAACATTTTTTCAGAACATTCGATTAACTTATCTTTACCAGCAGGTCTTATTGTTATTGCAGTATCTGCAATATATCCATCAATATGAACACCAAGATCTAATTTTACATAATCTTCATTTTTAATAATTAAGGGATCATTTTGTATTGGTGTATAATGCGCAGCAAGATCATTAATAGAAATATTAGTAGGAAATGCAATTTCACCACCTAACTCTCTAATCTTTCTTTCAACAGCCTCAGCTATATCAAGAGCTCTAGCACCATCTTTTATCAATTTTACGCCATATTCTCTTGCTTGTTTAGCTATTAAACCTGCTTTAACATATTTTTCTATTATTTCTTTTTCCATTAATCCACCTTTTCTAATATAAAGTTATGAGTTATAAAATAGTTCTTAACTTTATAATATTTTAGAACTTTATAATTTTTAAACAAATTTAATATTTCTTCTTTAGTAAAAAAATGATGTACACATTGATCAAGAAGTCCAGGTATTTTTTCAAAACTATTATTTTCAATCTTATTACCTTTTCCAAATTTTTCATCTTCAGTTGATAAATCACTTATAACAACAATTCCATTCTTTTTCAAAACTCTATTTATTTCTTTAACAGATTTTTTAATATCTTTAATTAAAGAATGTGATAAAACATTTATTATAATAACTATATCAAAAGAATTATCTTTAAATGGAATATTTTCTTTTGAAAAAATCAGAATATGAATATTTTTCTTTTTTCCTTTTAAAATTTTAATTGCAGTTTCTGAGATATCACCTGCATAAACTTCAAAACCTTTATCAGCTAAAAATATAGAATGTCTTCCTGTTCCGCACCCAATGTCAAGTACATTCCCAGATTTCTTAAATTCTAGTATATCTTTTACAATCTGTTTTATCTTTGACTGCACTTGTCCTCTTTTCTTATATATTTTTTCCCAAGAAGTATCTTTTTCCATAGTTATTATATAACTTATTGTATTAAATATATTTTTTAATATTATTAACATTAAAATCTTTTTCAGTTATTCCAAAATCTCCAAGAACACGCAATGCAGCAGGAATTATTTGATGAGTTATATAATAATTTTCATCTATTTTATTTATATTTGAATATTTGAAATATTTTGCTTTATCTGTAATTTTTTCACCATTTTTTATTATTACAAATTTAATTATATCACCTTGCTTTGCATTGATTTCTTTTGCAACTTTTATATGTGGTCCAATTGCTTTATAAGAAGATAAGGGTTTTGATAATTGAACATTAATTATTAAATCAGAATATTTTATCTTTTTTTGTTTTATTTTTCTGATAATTGTTTTTACATATTCTACAGCATCTTTTATTTTATCTTCTAAAACAAGCTTAAGAACATGCTCTTGAGTTGTTTTTGCAAGATTGCACCAGTCTTCTCTTCTTGTTTCAAAACCTCTTATTAAAATATTTCCCTTATTATCAATAAGTGCATATTTTTTCTTTGCACCTTTTCCACCTTTTTTAGAGACAAACAAACCTTTTTTATAAAATCCTCTATATTCTAATTTCATAATTCCTGGAAGAGATTTATTGATTTTTTTAAGAAACTCTTTTGCATTTTTAATAGTTGAATTTGTTAAAAATACAGAATCAGTATCAGCATAAATAACATTTAATCCATTTTTTTCAGCTTGATTTATAACATATTTTATATAATATCTGCCAAATGCAGTTATAGATTCTGCTATTTTAACATTGTAATGAGAACTTTTTGGATAACCAAATTTCCCATATGTTATATTTGCAGCAAGTTTTAATTGATAAGCTTTTTTAATAGTCTTCTCTTTTTCTTTACCTTTTAATTTTTTTATTTTCTTTTTTAGTTCCCATCTCTCTTTTAAAATTTTTTCCAGCCTTTTTGGAATTTCTGCTCTTTTATCTTGACAAAACCATCTGTCCTTAAATCCAGGCACAAATACCTTTTTCTTACATTTTTTACAAAATGTTGTAATATCTATGTTATGAGTTATTATTATAGATGGTAATAGATTTCTAAAATCCAATACAATTATGTTTTTATGGATTCCTATTTTAGGTTCTTTAACATATCCTCCTTTATATCTGACCATAAATTAATTACTAGTTTTGTTATTAATATATATATCATTTGTGTCCAGATAATTTTCTTATTGCTCTTTTCTTTGCAAGTCTTTTAGATCTTTTTCTTTTTGTATGTTTCATCCTTATTTTTCTTGATCTCTTTGTTTTCTTGGAAGTTTTTGATTTAAATCTGCTTCTTTTACTCATAACCATAAATAATCTTTAATATATTTAAATTCTTAATTTATATTGTCCTCGTAGCTCAGCTTGGATAGAGCGACTGCCTCCTAAAATTTTGAAGAAAGCAGTAGGTCGCGTGTTCAAATCACGCCGAGGACGCCATTTAAATAATTATTTGAATGATTTTTTAGCACTTACCTACGTTGTTTAGAAATGCGATTGGGCGGATTAATAAAAATTTAATTGGGTGTTAATTTTAGTTAGTTTTGAACCTAACAAAATCGATAGATTTAAATAAAAAAAACAATAGTTTTGATTATGAAAACAAGAAATTTATTGATATGTTTCACGATAGCAGCAATATTAATATCAATAAGTTCAACATCAGTTTTTGCACAGGAAACGACAGGAACAGCGACTCCGATTGATGATGACGGAGAAAGACCAGAGCTAACAGGTAAAGAGATAGGAAGTATTTGTACAGAAGATAGTGAATGCCAATCTAAGTTATGTTTATTTTGTCCAAACATGAAAATGCTGTTAGCTGGTTATTTAAGTTATGAAGACTTGCCAGACAATGCTGTTAAAATAGATTTCAGTGTTATAGAATCAGGAATTGTACCAGAGACACACCAAGGTTCTGTTATTGTTATAGATCCAGCCCCTTCTCATGGATATTGTGCTGGCGGTGTGCTTCCAACATCAGGACCAAAAACAGAAGAATATATCAATAAAGTTCATCAAGCATACATTGATAACAATATTCTTGAAGAAGATGAGCCATTTATCTGGGGACCGGGAACCTTTGATGCAGAAGGCGGTGCTGGCTATTGTATAGGAACTTGGAATAATGATAAATATAAATGGATATTGGCAAAATCTGGCGATGAACAATATATTGATTTAACCAAAGATGCTTTCTTGCAATATGTTTCAGAAGCTTATTTTGATAATCACATGAAATTGATTTCTATAAACAGGCCAAAAATAGGTAGCATAAATTATGGCGGCGGAGAAGAGATTTATATTGACTTTTCTTATAGTGTGGGTAAATATGATTTTCCATTGAGAACTTGGATAGATGTGGATAGTCCAGAAATTCAGGTTCAGCAATTGAAAGAAATTGAAACTCTTTTACCTGAAGACCAGGCCTTTGATAAGCTAAAAGCAGAATGTCTGCCTAGTTTAGAGGAAACTAGAATTATATTGAGCACAAAGAATATGTATGGTCTTGGAACTATCGTAATGCAGGGACAGGAAACAATTTCTCTTGAAGAAAATAAATGTAAGTTTGGAGCACTTGACATGGAAACAGGAGAAATTCTTGAGTGCAGAGAAGCTGCTTGTTATGTAACAGCTGCTGGCGAAATTACATACAAGCCATCTGCTGGCGTTTCAAATATTTGGATATATGTTTCAACCGGTATAATTATTTTAATCATGATTTCAGTAATTTTACTTAAGAGGAGAAAATCATGAAAAAAATATATCTAATAGGTATAGCTTTAATGGTCTTGTTGCTATTTGCATGGTCACCTTGGATAACAAAATCTTATGCTGAAACAAAGGTAGAAAATGCATTTGTTTCAGAGTGGGAAGGTATTATGGATGGATGCGGATTTAATTGCAATGGTTGTGGTATAACAGGATCAAGTAGAACATTATTCGGTTACTCTGTTGAAATCGAATATGCTTGTGGAATGCTGCCAGCAGATACACCAGAATATCACAGACAAGATACTATATTTGTATCATGTTTAGGAACAGTACATGGCATAAAACACAAGTAAAATGACTATTTTTCCAACACCTTTCTAATCCTCTCCTCAATTTCAGGAGCATATTTGTAAAAAACTGATCCAAAATAAAAATCTATATATTTAATTTTAAAATCTACAAAGAATAGTATCTCTAACAATATTTTTACCTGCTTTTCTAGAATATAATTTATAACTTTTTTTAATTTTACATCCATATCTGTTTTTTAATGATTTTGCTAATTTTTTAGCAGCTTTTTTACTGCCAATTTTTAGATCAATTTCCTTATTTTTTCCAGATAAAAAGAAAAACGCCATTCTATCTTCTTTTCTCTCCAATTTATTTAGAAACCTTTTACAAAAATCAACATGTCTTTCTTGGAAATCTCCTCTTAATTGTAATATAGCTTCATAATAATCTCCATATTTTTTAGAACACACATCACATACAACATTTTTTATCTTTACATTTTGTTTATGTTGTAATGTCCATTTACCATTTATTTTCATATATCCGCATTTTTTACATAATTCATATATTTTTTCTTTTTCTTTCTTTTTGACTTTTCTTTGTTTATAGCAAGTAGAACAATATCCATCAATTAGTTTATTTGTTTTTTTACCACACTTGAAACAAAATCTTGATACCATAATTATCACTTAATATGCATACCATAATATTAAATCTGTTTCAGCTATTTCAGGTATATCATTCCCAATTTCTATAAATGTTGGCACATATACATTAGGACTTTTTGGCTTATTTCCTAATATCCATCCATTGCTATTTATAGATGCAACAGCAACTGTAGATTGAATTAATGTAGTATATTCATATTTCTTATTATTATTAATATCTCCACTAAAATATTGATCTACAAAACTTTGCTCAGGTAATATCCATACACCATCTAATTTATCTATTTTCTTTATTGTAAATTCATATCCACCAATTATTATACTATCTCCTACATAATAAATTCCATCATCTATAACTTCTATGCTATCATCATTTATTATAAAATTAATAGAATCACCATTAAAATCAAAACTTCCTGTTGGTGGCGTGGTTCCAGATGCTGGCTCAAAAAAACCAATGCCTTTAAAATATTTTTTAACTTTATTATCAATTTCCTTATCATTTCCAATATAATAAAAATTTTCAAAATCATTTTCTTCAAAATTTATCCCAACTATTCCCCTTTCTTTAGAAAAATCTATTAATTTATTTTTATACCTTTCATCATATTCATCTACAAAAACAAGAACATCAAAACTATAAACATTATCATAATCTATACTAGTTACATCATATGAAATTTTTCTATTATTAACTATAACATCATCTAAATATGATTTAATAAGAGCTTCTCTATTTGTACCAACTTTGATATTATTCTTTGGTATACCATAAACCTTTATTGTATAATTAACATATGGAGGAGTTAATTTATCAATATCCACAGTACTATTAAATATATTAATAAATTCATTTGTGGATTTTAGTGAATGTATAATATCATTACCTGTTTCTATTAATTCTGCTCTATCCCAATTTGTTTTTACTTCTTGTGCAGAAAGAAGAGAACTTAAAATTATAGCAATTAAAATACCTGCAACAGCTATTTCAATTAAATAAATAAATCCTTTCATTGCTACCACATTTCTAATACCATTCTTCCATATGTATTGTCATCAAATGAAATATATTTTACTTCAAATATACTAGCAGGGAGAGTGTTATTACTTCCACATTTTATTATAGGTTCATCTTGTCCAGATTGATATAAAGTTAATCTATATTGCCCAAGATTATATTTTTCAAGATTAGGGCAACCATTATTCTTCAAATCAGTAGGATTATAAAATCTATAAGGCTCAACTATAAGACCAATTGAATCATCTTCACTGATTAGATTAAGTATTGTATTTGCTCTTAATTTATTAACATCAATTTTTGAATCAGAGCTACTTATTATAAACATTGAATTAATTTGAGACATTGAATAAATTATTATAATAATAAATACAATAATTCCAAAGATAAATTCGACTTTAATCATTGCTTTCATATATAACATTTTATTTTGGAGAATTTAAACATTTATTAAACAGTTCTTTTCAATGCAAAGAAATTAATAGCAGCTTCAATTTCTTCTTTATTTTTCATATCAGAGAAATATTCTTTAAATTTGCTTAATGCTTTATCAGCAAATTCTTTTGCCTTGTTTTCTGCAAATTCTATTGATCCATACTTTTTCATCATATCTATTATATATCTAACATCTTCATTTGTCTTTTCTTTTCTTTGTTTTTTCATTATTTCTATAATTTTTTTACGATCATTTTCTTCTGCATTTTTAATTAGATGAATTATCATTAATGTTCTTTTTCCTTCAAGTATATCTCCACCAATTTCTTTACCATAGACATTCTGTTTACCAACAATATTAAGAATATCATCTCTTATTTGAAATGCAATACCTAATGGTATTCCAACTTCACTTATTTTTTCTAGTATATCATCTCCTTTACCAGCAATAATTGCACCTAATCTTAATGGACCATTTATTGTATATTCTGCAGCTTTTCCATATACAATTCCATAATAATCATCATATTCTAATTTTTCTAGATCTTTTTTCATCATTACATGTTCTAAATGTTGCCCTCTTGCAGTTATTTCTAAGAATCTATAAAATTCTTTCATTATTTTCCATGTTGTTTCTTCATCAAGAACTTCTCTATTATCCATTAATATTTTCCACATAAGTAAGTGCATATAATCTCCAGCATTCATTGCAAGCCCTATACCATGAATTTTATGCAAAGCAGGTTTACCTCTTCTTTCTTCAGAATA
Source organism: Candidatus Aenigmatarchaeota archaeon (assembly GCA_021163145.1). Taxonomy (GTDB): domain Archaea; phylum Aenigmatarchaeota; class Aenigmatarchaeia; order Aenigmatarchaeales; family Aenigmatarchaeaceae; genus JAGGXH01. The sequence continues at coordinate 9,630 of JAGGXH010000054.1, forward strand.
ATCTTGTATATCATCATGTACTAATAACCAATCTTCAGACATTTGCATTGCAGCTGCTGTTTTAACTGCTTTAGAAGGATCTTCACCAAATCCTTCGCAGGATAATAATATTAGTGCTCCTCTTCCATATTTACCTTGCCTTCTTGGATATTCACTAACTATTTCAATAAAATCTTCTGGTCCTTCAGTTGGAAGATATTTTTGAATCTCTTCCCATATAATTGGTTTTTTCTTTTTTAGAATTTCCATAAAATCTATCATATTATCACTGGCGTATAATAGTATTCGATATTTTATAAACTTAACTACGACATTTTATAAAAATGGTGCGCTGTGGGGGATTCGAACCCCCGTCAACGGCTTGGAAGGCCGTGATCCTAGCCACTAGACTAACAGCGCAACTTATTTAATAATTCATTTACTTCTATATCTTTTAATTGTTTACCTTCCCACATTTCTAAGCCATCATTTTCATATCTAGGTATTATATGAATATGTAAGTGATCAACAATTTGACCAGCAAATTTTCCCTGATTTATGCTTATATTATAATGTTTAGATATATTATTTTCAATTTTTTCCAATATTTTCTTAATTGCATTAAATAATGTTACGTATGTATTATCTTGATGGTCCTTAGAGGTGTAAATATACTCCGAGGGACACCGAACGCATGCC
>JAGGXH010000050.1 GCA_021163145.1 Candidatus Aenigmatarchaeota archaeon
ATATTCTTATAATAATCTAAATCATTATTATCACTAGAACTATCTGCACTTATTAAATATTGGTATTGTGGGCTATTTGAACTACTACCAGGCATTTATATCAATCTCTTTATATTATTTTATTTTTTCTGTAATCTACTAGGCATTAGATTGTATGTTTTATATATTGAATTTCTATCTATATATATTTACTACTTTCTAGTATATAAAGCTATCGTTTTTACAATTTTTTTATTAATCCTGGTTTAGGTTCAAAACATATTCCTGACTCTAATAAATCTTGTATAACCTGGTCAACTTTATTTTCATCTAAACCAGATTTTTCAATTATCTCATTATATTTAATCCCATCTAAAGAATTTTCAATTAATTTAAGAATTTTATCTTTTGCCTCAATTTTTTCAACTGTTTTTTCTTCAATTTCTGTTTTTATTATATCTTCTGCTTCAATAATAGATTCAACATCTTCAGGGCTCATAAAATCTTTTGCTAAAGATTTTAATTCTTCTATATCAGAGCTTTGTTTTCTTAATTCATTAATTTTAGCAATTTTTTGCTTTTGCTCTCTATATATTTTTTCTAATTCTAGTTTTCTTAATGTTTCAAAATTGGTATCTGGTTTTGTAATTATTTCTGGTATAATATAAATTTCATCATTATATTCTCTTATTCTTCCAAATACCTCAACTAAAAATCCTGGAATAATATCATTGAATATTTTTACATTAATAAAACTTTTACATCTTATTGTTTCTGTTCCATCATCTATAGTTATTGTTGCATATTTATCATCAGGTCTAACAAATTTATCTACAACAATTCCCATTATTCTTACTCTTGATAACCTTCTTCCTAGATTTGTCAAGACGTAACTACTTTCAAATCCTTGCTTTTTTACAAATCTACCTTCATGAATTTCTTTTAATGAACATTTTTTTGCTGTTAATCTTCTACTCTCCATTTATCACACCCTTTGAATAAAACCTGTTTTTGGTTCAAATATTTCTCCACCAGATTTTAAGCTAATTAATATTTCTTTTACATCTTGCTCAGATATTCCTTCATCTTCTGCAGCTGCAAATACTTCATCTTTTGCAACTGGTTTTCCTAGTTTCTTTTCTAACATTGCTATTATATCTAGTATTCTATTTATTTTTGTTCTCTTTGATGCAGATACACTACCTTCTAGTTTATCTACATCAAATTTTCCAGTTTCAGAATCATAACCTAATTGCATTATTGAATATCTCATTAAATTTATTGCCCTTTGTGCATCTTGTTCTTCTACATAATTTGATAACCTTATTTTAGCAGATGCTTCTGCTAATCTAAATAAAGCATCACTTTGTCTTAGTGTTATTGCAATCATACCACCTTCTGATTGTGCTCTCATATCAAGATAAAAATTCTTTAATTTTTCAGCTGCTTCTCTTGTCATTTGTGGCTCACAATTTTTACGTGCATATGTTATATATTTTCTTAGAAATATTGGATCAAATATTGGAACAACTCTTTTAGGATTAAGTCTTGTTTCAAATACATGAGTAGCAAGTTTCTCATCTCTTTCTTTATCTGGAATATCTCTTAATGCAAATTTTAGATCAAATCTTGATAATAATGTATCTGGTATTGTTATTTGTTCTGCAACAGATTTTCCTGGATCAAATCTCATAAGTTTTGGGTTTGCACCAGCTAAAACACCTACTTTAGAAGGAAGTGTTGCAACAATAGATGCTTTTGCAATAGATATTGTTTGTGTTGACATTGCTTCATGCATAGCAACTTGATCTTCATGCGAAATTTTGTCAAATTCATCAATTGCTATTATTCCTTTATTTGCTAGTACCATTGCACCTGCTTCTAATGCCCATCCACCACTTAATTCATCTTTTACAACTGTAGCTGTTAAACCAGCTGCAGATGTTCCTTTACCACTAACATACTTTCCTCTAGGAATTATTTGTGATACTAATTTTAACAATTGTGTCTTAGCTGTATTATGTACAATAATACCATTTGCTACAAATCTTTTGTATTTTGGTACTTCTATATCAAATACATCTTGTGATTTTAGTTTATTTATTTTTACAATTCTTTCAGTACGCTTGTTATGTATTCTATGTATATGTTTTTTTGCATATTCTACTGCCTTTTTTAATTTTGCTTTCTTTTTTTTGCTTACAAATCCTATATGTTTTGAAAATTTTATTATTGAATTTGATCTCCTAATCATTAAATTTCCGCTTGGTTTAGATTTTATTTTTCGATTAGCTATTTCTGATATTTTCTCTTTATCTTCCCATAAAATTCTAGAATGTATACCAAATCTTAATAGCAATATTTGAACATCTCTTAACAATTCAATATTATTAGATCTTAAACTGACAGATAATGAACCACGTCCTTTTGAAAAAACACATCCATCACCTTCATAAAGCCATCTTAAAAATGATGCAACAACTTTGTTTCCTGACTGAAATATTAAATCTGGTACTCTTTTTTGCTTCAAAAATGAAAGAATATTGGCTAAATGAGTGCGATCAATTTGATAATAAACTATTTTTGGATGACTTTTTCTTTGTTTCTGTGAATTAATAATAACATTAAAACATTTTTTAAAAGCTTTTTCTAGCTTAGGTAAAATATCTGCTTCTTCTTCATTTATAACAAATCCTACTCTATATTTCTGTATCCAACCATCTGCTATTATATAACCAAATATAGCAGCTAGATCTTTATCAACAACTTCTGGTATTTTTATATGCCAAGCTTTATGATAATAAGGATAGTCTTTCCAATTGGTTTTTATATAAGTCTTTTTTCTACACTCTATTTTTGATATAACTTGAACTTTATCACCAATCTCTACTTCATCAAGTCTTTTCCAAACCTGTTTTCTATTTTGATTAATTAAAACTGGTTGATTATAAGTTCCTCGTATACTCTTTCCAGTTTCTGTTATTATTTCAATTATTGGCTGGTCAGTATATTTATGAAAAGTTGTTGCTTTTCCTACTTTTCTACCAATGCCAACATGAACATTATAATTTATATTTTCTAGATGTTTTGATCCCATACTTCCAATCTTCATAATTGTTCCATCTGCCATCACAATTCTTTCATCTGCAACAAGACAAGATGGATCACCTAATAACAAAATATGAATATCTCCTCTTAATCTAACACCATCTGCTAATGTTCTTGGTACTCCCCCAAACATTTGTAATAATATAGCTTCTTTAACTTCATCTAATCCATAAATAGATGGTGCAATTGAAGATATGAGTTTATTATATATATCTGAATCACTTGCTGCTTGCTTTATTTTTTCTATATCTTCATCTGTTATATTAACTTCTTCCCATTCTATTTCTGTTGCTTCCACATAATTTGCTAATAAATATGTATCTAGCTGAACATTTTCCTTTCCTCTAGATTGTTTTTTCTTTTCCAATAAAATTCCATTTATTTTTAATCTATTTCCTGGTTCACATTTATTTTGCATTTCAGGTGTTGTTAGATCATGTGAAAGATAAACAGCTATTTTTCCTTGTTGTTCCCCTTCTGTTATATCATATGGTTCTTCAACTATTAACCACATTACATCAAAAAGTTTCTTTTCAATTAAATTAAATCCATTTTTTCTTCCACATTCACAATAAGTTGGTGCTCTTAAAACAGAATCTTTTTGTTCAACTGGTATTTTTGATCCGCAATCTGGACATTCAAAAATTGCAACAGAAACATTTGGTTTTACTTCTGATGCTCTTTTTACTACACCTTCTATTGTCAAAAATTTATTCATGTGTTCAGATCTTAGATTTCTTATTCTAACATTTTGTTGCTCTGGCAAGTTTGTGAATCTAGGTATTATATCAATTGGTCCTTCTGGTAAGTCAATGTTTTTAAGTGCTCTTTTTGCTTCTTCTATTATAGTAATAGGATCATTTAACAATTTATCTGCCAATATTGGATCAAACTTATCTAGGAGCTTAAAATCAACAACTATAGATTTCTTTCCTTCAGCAGCAATTTTAAGCAATTCTTGCTCATAATAATTTTTAAAAAATTGCTCAAATTGCTCTTGTTCCATTTTAAACACCAACTTTTTCTAATAGGAAATTAAAATTTCATACTTGCTAATTTTTTATCAATCTTTTCAATTGCTCTGTTTATATCTGATATCTTCTTTCCACCTGTACATATCACGTTACCGCTTCCAAATAATAGAAATGTTACCTTTGGATCATCCATTCTATAAACTAATCCTGGAAATTGCTCTGGTTCATATTCTGTGTTTTCTAGTGCAAATGCTATGTTATCTAAATTCAGTTCTTGTGATAATTTAGCTGAAGCAACTATATTTTGTAAATCAACTTTATAATTTTTTGGAATCTTTATTCCCATCTTTTTTAATTTGTTTACTATTTTACTTACTGCAATTTTTGAGTCTTTTGGACTTTTTGCTCCTGTACAAACTATCTTTCCTGATGAAAAAATAAGTGATGCAACCTTTGGTTTATCTAATCTAAAAACAAGACCTGGAAACTGATCTGGTTCATATTCAACACCTTTGTGTTTAGAAACAATAGTTTTCAAATTTATTGGTACACCAAAAAAAGCAGACACAACAACATTTTCAATTTTCATATTATAACCCATTGCAACAAACCTCCTTATAAGTAGTAGTTGTTAGTTTATGATTTAAACTATTTAAATACTATTTATAAAGAGATTTTATTAGCAAAATATCACTGGACACTCGTAAATACAAAAATAATTTGTATAGATCTTTTCTATTTGAGATTTTTTCTTGATTTTTTGTATCTTCTGTATCATTTCTGGATTATTTTTATAATGTTTAATTAATTTTTTCTTTATTTCAGATAAATCTAATTTATCTATATCTAAGGGACATCTATTTGTAAACATAATTTACCATATAATATAGGATAATAAAAAGCTTAGTTACTATTAAAAGTGGTACAAGGTTTAAATCTTTAACTTATACAATTATTTAATATGGTAATGAGATGCAATAAATATTTTGCTATTGTAGAACCAGTAAATCCACATGCACACTATGCATTTGACTTATTATTACATTGTCTTGGTGAAGGTTATATCCATAATATGGCTAAAATAGATGCAAACAATCTCCCAAAATTATTAGAGTATTTACATAATAGAGCGAAAGATTTGAGTAATAAGTTAATTAAATAATTCTAATTTCTCTTTTATCATGTTTAATCTCATTAAGAAATTCTATTATATATGCTTCAAGCAAATCTTCATTTAAAGCAAGTGCTTTCAATATTTTCCTTTTTCTACCATATTTTGTAAATGATTTTGCTTGTTCATATAATTCATCGAATGCTTTATTCTTAATAGCTGTTTTTATTTCTTGATAACTGTCTTCAAGAATATCATAATAAGAATCTAAAGCTAATTGTATTGTTTCATCAATTTTTTCAATATAATTTTCTTGCGAATGGCTTTGCATTGCCCATGCAGTTGTACCAGCAGTTAATGCTAATTGAAAATAATCCATTGATGCACCCATATCACCAGAAAATAATTCATAAAAACACTTTGTCATTAATGCTGCAGAAATAGAATATAGAATAGATGTTTTCTTGTGGAATTTAATATATTTGAAAAAATGTCTAACAGAATCTTTAAAACATAATTTATTCTTATAGCTATTACAATAGCTACTTAATACCATGACACTCCCCAATATATAATATGTTAAGAAAAATATTTAATGTTATTTAAATTGCAATTAAATATAATAAATTGTAATAATTTTATATGAAAATTTACAATAAAAAAATAAAATTAAAAACACTACCAAATAAATATTTTTTAATTACTGATTATGTAAGAGATGTTGTAAGAAAAAGTGGTATAATAAACGGTTTTTGTATTGTTTCTAATTTAGGATCAACAGGAGCAGTAATAATAAATGAATATGACCCTTCATTAATGGATGATTTAAGAAATTTATTAGAAAAAATTATTCCTAAAGAGAAAGATTATAATCATCCCTTTAATTCATATTCTCATTTAAGAACAATGTTATTTGGAAGTTCAAAAATTATAAGCATTAAAGACAATGATTTAGAATTAGGTACATGGCAAGAGATTATTTTTTTAGAATTTGATATTAAACAAAGGTCAAGAAATATTTTAGTTAAAGTGATTGGAGAATGAGAGTACATATAGAAACATATGGCTGTGCTGCATCACAAGCAGAATCTGAAATAATGGCAGGAATATTAAAAATATCTGGATTTGATATAGTTCTTAATGAGAAAGATGCAGATGTAATAATTATACAAACATGTCTAGTCAAACAAGTTACAGAACAAAAAATATTACATAGAATAAAAGAATTGAAAGACAAAAAATTAATAATAACAGGATGCATGCCAGAAGTTATAAAAGATAAACTTGAATCAATTGCACCAAATGCATCACTTGTAAGCACTCATCATATAAGAAAAATTGCAAGAGCAGTTCAAATGGTATTAAAAAACAAGAAAGTTGAATTTATAGGAGACTCATCTGAAATTAAACTATGCTTACCAAGAATTAGAAAAAATCCTGTTATTGATATTGTACCAATATCATCAGGATGTTCTGGTGCATGTACATATTGTGCAGTAAAGCTTGCAAAAGGTGAATTATTTTCTTATCCAAAAGCTAAGATTATACAAGAAATAACAGAATCTGTAAGAACTGGTTGCAAAGAAGTATGGTTAACTTCACAAGATAATGCATCATATGGAATGGACAAATATAATGAATCTAGACTTCCTGATTTAATAAATTCTATTAGAAGAATTCCTGGAAACTTTATGGTAAGAATTGGTATGATGAATCCAAATAATATAAAACCTATTTTAAATGATTTAATAAAAGCATATTCTAGTAAAAAAATATATAAGTTTGTACATATTCCAGTTCAATCTGGGAATAATGAAATTCTTAAAAAAATGAATAGAAAATATACTATTGAAGAATTTATTGAAATTGTAAATGCATTTAGACAATATGAAAGATTTACTATATGGACTGATATTATAGTTGGATATCCAGGTGAATCAGAAGAACAATTTAGAGATTCTATGAAACTAGTTCAAAAATGTAAATTTGATTGGGTTAATATATCAAGATTTGCAAAAAGAGAAGGTACAGTTGCTGCTAAGCTTCCTCAATTACCTACAGATATAATGAAAAAAAGAACATCTAAACTTACTAATCTTGTTAATAATGTTGCTCTAGAAAGAAATAAAGAATGGATAGGATGGGAAGGTAAAATATTGATTTCAGAAAAAGGAAAAAGACCTGGTCAATGGATAGGTAGAAATTTTGCATATAAACCTGTTGTTATATTTAAATCTGGTAATCTTCTTGGAAAAATTATTGATGTTAAAGTAACTGATGCTATTAATACTACATTAGTAGGGGTTCATTTGAAAAAATAGAATAAGATGGTATAGGATCTGGTCTATATTCTAGCTCAACACATTTATATTTTTTGTTTTCAATTTCAAGAAAAGGGCACATAAAATATTCATTATCTCTATTTGGATGAGTGCAACAACCACCTTTATTATATTTACATGATTCTATATTCATTTTATCAATTTAAAATTGAAAATTCTTATTTAAAGCACTTAAGAAGCATAAATCTAGATTTATAATCCATCTAATTCTATCATTTTTATTATGTTATTAGCGATTGATCTTGGTAGATTATATTGTTTAGTATATCCTGGATCTGTTTGACCTTCTAGAACATAAATTGTTTCAAAATCTTTTGAAGGTATTAGATCAAGACCTATAAAATTTGCACCAATTACTTCAGCTGCCATGGCAGCAGTTTGTTTGATATTTTTTATTACATCCTTTGAAAAATTATTTAAAAAATCTTGTGTCTCTACATTACCTCCTCTTGACCAGTTTGTTAATATATTCTGTGGTTTATTTGTTCTAGGTAATATGAATACAGGCTTTTTAAAAACAGCATAAACTCTAAAATCAACTTTTAAGTTATTAACCAATGCATAATCAACTTCTTTTTCTATCAATACATACCTTTGCAATATATCTTCTAAGAAATCTAATTTAAATTCCTTATCAATTTTATGCATATCCCATTTATCATCTTGAAATACATTAATATGTGTATCAACAAATGGTGTTTTATTATATTTAATATCCCAATCAATATTAGTTAAACATTTGTTCTTTGTTAAATATGTTATACCTTTTCCTTCTCCGCCAACTCTTGGTTTAATATAGATATTATTTTCTTTAATTATTTCTAATATTTCATCAGTACTAGTTGTTTCATACATAACTGGTGTAGGTATATTGTTTTCATTTAAAATATTTTTTATTTTTTTCTTATCTCTACTTACAGAAATACTATATGCATTATTAATATAGAAAACATTTTTTCCTTGTTCCTCTTCATAAAGTAATTTTATATTTTCTTCAACTGTTTTGTAAACATCATCTATTTTTTTCTGATGAAGTTTTCCTCCATAAAGTCCATCTCTCTTTCTAAAATTTTTTATATTTCTATTTCTAAATTTCCATGGAAAATACATCATACATATTATATTTTCCGATTCTATATAAGGAAATCTATCCTCACATGCATCATCAAACTCAACTGAATGTAGACCTATATTTAATTCTCTTTTCTTAATTAAATAATCTAATTCAGTTATCAATTGTTCTGCATATTCAGTATCATTAACATCTTTATCATATATCATTAAAACAGATGCATCCATAGCTATCAAATATGCATTAAGAAAGTAATTTATTTAAACTTTTATTTTAAGAACTCTTTCAATATTTTCATTGCCAATTTTCCATCTGCTTTCCCTTTAGTTATTTTCATTATATCTCCCATTAATGCACCAATTTTCTTATTTTCCACTAAATCTGGATTCTTTTTAATAACATCTTTGATTATTTTCCTTAATTGTTCATCAGAAATAACTTCTACCTTTATCTCAGCATTTGGATTTCTACATAATGTTTCTAATATTTCTGGTATTTTGCTTTTAGGTATCTTTCCTTTTTTATATTGTTCAAATATTTCTTTAAAATGTTTTTCTGTTAAATTATTAACATTAAAGCCTTTTCTTCTCAAATCCTTTATTATTGATGTAAATGTATTTGCAACTAAAACAGGATCTATTTTCTTGAATTTTTCAAATAAATCTAAATATTCTGATTTAATAATTTGCTCTGCCATATCTCCTGGCAATATTTTTTTGAATTTATTTAACTTAGATTCCCATGTTTCTGGTATCTTTATTTTAGATAAAAATTGTTTTGTAATTATAATTGGTGGTATATCTGTTTCAGGATACATTCTTGCACCACCAGGCAATGGCCGTGTATATTCTGTAGTTCCATCTGGTTTAGCAACTCTTGTCTGCTCTTCTGGTTTTTCTCCTCTTGATATTAATTCTTGTTGTCTTTTTATTTCATTTTTAATAATCTCTGGCATCATATCTAAATCTTGAAACCCTTTTATTTCAACTCTTGCTCCTCCTTTTATAGATACATTAACATCTTGTCTTGTTACACCTATTCCTCTTTGTGATTTCCCTGTTGATCTTATTATCATTCCTAATTTTTCAGCAACTTCTTTTGCATGTTCTGGTGATTGAATATCTGGTTCTGTTCCAATCTCAATTAATGGTATTCCTAGTCTATCTAATCTAAATATTGTTTGATTTTCTTTTTTCTCTACTATTCCAGCAGATTCTTCTTCTATTGATATGTTTGATATTCTTACTGGACCTAAAGAAGTTTCTAATATTCCATTTGTTCCTATTAATGCAGTTCTTTGAAACCCTGTTGTATTTGAACCATCTATAACTGTTTTTCTCATTACATGTATTTCTTCTGGTATTTCTGCTTTTAGAAGTTTACACACTTGTAATCCTATTTCTAATGCTTCTTTATTTAATGGTTGTGGTGGTTCTTCATCTAATTCTATTAAGCATGTTGTGTCTTTGAAAACTTGATAGTAATATGTTTTATTTTTTAAAAATTCATGTATTGCTGCAATATCTTTTTCTCCTAATTCTCCTGCAACAGGTCTTAATTTTCTCATTATTGTTTTGTAAGGTTTTTGTGTTGAAAATCTTGCTGGACATTTACAAAATAATTTGTGCTTTGTAGCAAGGCGATTATGGACCTCTATACCACACTTGAAACCTATTTGTTTATAGTTCATATTAATTCACTTTTGTTTTCTTGTATTATTTTTCTAAGATTTTTAAAAATAATGTTTTATCAAATATACCTTATTTATAATAGATATTTATCAATATACTTATATAAATCATTTAACAATAT
>JAGGXH010000001.1 GCA_021163145.1 Candidatus Aenigmatarchaeota archaeon
ACTTGATATAATGTGCCATCTGTTCAAAATTAGAATGTCCTACACTATCATAGAAGCATGCAGGACTCCAAAAATGACCTTTCTGAAATGATCTGTTTCTTAACCATGGGTTTTCTCTAAATAATTCATAAGATGATCTTCCCTTGAATAACTGAACAGCCTGTGAAATACTGTGTTTATGTCCAATATCAACTAACATATGAACATGATCAAGTCCAAATGATAATTCAAGTATTCTAAATCCATATTTCTCTGCTGTTTTCTGAAAACTCTTCAAACAGCATCTTTTTATTTTAGGAAAATAAAATATTTTATGTCTATACTTTGGAATAAAGCATAGATGAAACACTGCTCTTCCAATTGAAGAGCTTGAGTGTTTATAGCTAACGCTATACATATTATCAACTCCAGCAGCAGTCTTCCTTGGCAGATAAATCTGCGTGACTGCTGCTATTATTTTCTATGTGGACATTGATAGAAAAGAATTATGCAGAATATGAATCCACTGCCTAAAGGCAAGTGGAATTAAAGTTTAAATATTTTGAAAAAATTTATAAAAATATAAACTGGAATATAATGTCTAAAAAACTATTATATCTCTACAAATCACTTTAATTTTAAGAACAATCTTGCAAGATCAGAATCATGTTTTTCAAAAACTTTTAGAAATTTAAGTAAAAACACGTAAACAACAGATGATACTAAAACAAATAGTATTGAATATAATAAATTAAAGCCATAATTACTAATTAAATAAATAAGTAATGCAAATATTATCATTGCAGGAATAGAATTAATTAATTTCTTTGAAAACAATTGCCCCATTATTTTATATGAACCAATTGATAAAAATATTAAAATTATTATTTGGCTTAAAAAATATGAATAACTTATTCCAACTGGTCCAAATGCATAATAAAATGGTATAGATAAAATAATAGTCATAAATGATGCAACTGAAATATAAATAAGTCGTAAAACATGTTTACCATATGCATATAAAGAAGTTAACAATATTAGATTAATACTAAGCAGCATAAATGCTGGTATCATAAAAGGGAAAAATATGTTTGCATCAATATAAGACAAATTATAAATCTTTAATATCAATTGTTTTGAAAAAATTATAATGAAGATACAAAGAGGCAACAAAAACAAAGCTATATTTTTTAATGATATTTGGATTATCTTTCTAGCACGATTAATTTTATTTCTTGCAAAAAGTTGAGAAAGATAAGGAAGTAGAACACCTGTAACTATCAATGGAATAGATAATATTACTTGTCCAAAGATAATTGAAACACCAAATAATCCTGCTTGATTCATATCAAATATACTAAATATTAATATCCCACTTTGTATAAGCAACCACATTGCAGATGAAAAAAATGCAGCAGATATACCAAAAGCATAAAATTCTTTTTTAACTGGTAATGTATTTTTTACATTAAAATGTTTATTAAGATAAACTCCAGTAGCCAATATAAATATTATAAACCCAATTACCCAGCCTGCAAGTGCACCGGTTGCACCAAATCCATATGAAACAAGCATAATTGGAATAATCAATCTAAATATTTGTGAACCAGAATCAGCAATAAACATAGTTAAAAATTTCTTTAATCCTTGCAACACTCCTTTAAGCACAAGAGTAAGTGATCCAAACACTATCATAAGAGCTAATAATACAAATGCCTGTATAATTTCTGGATCAGAATAAACATAAAACGATACTATTGTTAAAATAAATGAAAACAAAACAGATACTATTATAACCTTTTTAAGAGAATATACTATATATGTTCTAATTTTATTTTTTCCAACAATTGGTAAAAATCTTGCAAGTGCCTCATTAAATCCAATAGATGTTAGTGGTGAAAGCACAGTAAATAATCCAACTGATGTCATCATTACACCATATTGTAATGGTGTTAACATTTTTCCAATTATAATATAAAACAAATATCCTATTATTGATATTAATACAATATCTAAAAAATAATATCTGAGATCTGAAACCATTTTCTCTTTCATTTACTCAGCTCCTTTTCTATAACTTCAAATATATCAAAATAATATTGCCCATGTGGAACATATTTTTTTGAAAGTTCTGGATCTTTAAGATCTTTTTCCAATTGTTCAATTGAAACAAATTTTACTTTCTCAACTTCTTTATCTTTGAACTTAAGCTTTGATGCATCCTCATCAAATCTAAAGAGGTATATATAATCAAATTCCTTGTTGTGATAATTTATCTCATTAACATGCTTCTCGAATTTTCTAATACCAATAAACTTTAATTTTGATAAATCAACTTTAATTCCAAGCTCTTCTTCTAATTCTCTGATAGCTGTTTGTTCAGGTGTTTCCCCTGCAGAAATATGACCAGCAGTTGAAATATCCCACATTCCTGGCCAATAATCTTTATCTTCTGCTCTTTTTTGTAATAATATTTCTCCTTTTGAATTATATATCCAAATATGAACAGCTGAATGCCATAATCCTTGTTCATGTATTTCTTTTTTATTCTTTTGAATACCTGTTTTATTTCCTTGTTCATCTAATACATTTAATAATTCTGCCATTAAATTACCTTGTTTCTAATTAAAAAATCTTTCACAGCTTCAAATATTTTTTTGTGACCTTCTGCATTTGGATGCAAACCATCGTCAAGCAAAAATTTTTCATAATCAATTTTTAGCCATTCATCGAATAAATCTAAAAATAAAATTTTTTCTCTGTTGCAAATCTCCTTCATTAAATTATTATATTTTTCTAGACTAGTATTATAAAAATATTCAGTTGGGCTCCATATTGTTGGAGTTGTTTTTGATTCTACACAAGGTAAATTTCCAATAAATATAATTTCTTTCGTAAATTTTTTACAAATATCTATTATATTCTTTATATTATCCTTAAATTTATCTATTGGTATTTCTACACTATTTTCAGTTATATTATTGTATCTTGCATCATTTGCACCTATTCTTACAATAATTATATCTGGGTTTCTTGCTTTACATTCAGTATCTATTCTTTCAAATAAACCGGTACTTGTTTCTCCTCCTATACCTAAATTAAAAATACTTGCTTCTTCTTTAAGATTCAGGAATTTTCTTAACATCCTCACCCAATCATCAAATTCTAAATATATTTCATCTGATACTAAACTATCTCCGAACACACATACCCTCATTTTAAACACCTAAAATATCCAATCATTATCAAATATAATTCTTTTTGGAACCAAAAATGGCAAATGATATCCCATAAACATACCAATTTTCATAATCATTTTTGAAAGGAATATCTTTGGCTCGAAAAATTTTCTTAATTCTTTATTGTATTTTTTCAAATCTGGATAAGTTCTTAATAAAATATTTGCAGATTCAAGCCCCCATATAAGGCCTCCACCAGAATGTACTTTGCAAAGACCTGCTGCATCGCCAACAAGTGCAATTTTATCTGAGACATAAAGACCAATTGGAATTTTTGCAGCACATATCTTTCCTTGTATCTTATGAACTTTATCAAAATATTTTTTAGCAGTATTAATTTCCTCAATAACTCCATATTCAATTTCATTTGCTCTTGGAAATTCCCATGCAAATCCATTTTTTAATGGTTTGATATTTATTTGATTTGATTTCTTTTTTCCTTTTTTTCTTATATATATTGCTAATCTTGTTTCTGGAATACTAAATCTAGAACTAGCACCATATGCACCAACAATAAAATCAAATCCTTTTAGTTTGTCAATTGATTTTACTTCTTTTTTAACAAATTTTACACCAGCTTTTTTTGCTAAATTTTTAACATATTGATTTAATTTCTTTCGATTTACAACAATTAAATCTGGTTCTACATCTAATATTATTGTCTTCTTTGGAAAATGTATATTAATGCAATCAAATTCATTTTCTATTAATGATTTGTTTTTAGGTATATAATCCCATATTCTTTTCGACACTAGTCCAGAACATATATGTTTCCCATGTGTTTGTCTCTCAAATATTGTTACATTTTCGCCTTTTTTTGTAAGTTTCCACCCTGTATAAAGTCCTATTGTTCCACCACCAATTATTGCAATTTTCATAAAAACACCATATACTTTAAATATGTATCGTTCAATATAAATATATAGATATAAAAATTACAGTTGATGTGTTATGACTTATTTGGACCCATGGTGCATAGTAGAACCTGAACCAGATATACCAACACCAACAAAAAAAGATATATATGATTTCCTTAGACCTGAATTAAAAAATATTTATAATCTATTAAATTCTAGAAATAATGGTGAAGGATATACGGCAAACCAAATTTCAGAGATGTTAAAAATAGATATTAATAGAGTAAGATCTCATCTTACTTTCTTATATGTTCCTTGTGGCCTTGTTGAAAAAGAAAAAAATGGGAACAATGTTGTATATTATAAAGTACCCTTGCTTGATAACGAAGAAACTTCTTAAAAACCATAAGAAAGCATATTCTTTAAATATATATCATCTAATATAAATTTATGAATTATAGATTGTTATTAGTAATACCTTTATTACTTTTAATAGCTAGTTCTGGAATATTATTTCTAAAATCATCATCAGGAACACTTAATCTCGATATTGATTTTAAAGGCGGAACACAATTAACTGCAGAAACAAAAACACAGATAAATGCTAAAAATATAGAAAATATATTAAAAGATTATAATGTAAATGTAAGAACTGGAAGAGGATTTAAGTCATATACTTTAATAATAGAATTTGATTCAGATATTAAAGCATCAGATGTTATTGAAAAGCTTGCTGAAAATGGTTATGATCTAGATTATTCAATACAAACAATATCACCATCTCTTGGAGAATCGTTCTTTAAACAATCTAGAATTGCATTAACACTTGCATTTATCTTTATGGGAGTTGTTGTATTTATTTTGTTTAAAAAACCACTACCGTCAATGTATGTAATTCTTGCAGCATTTGCTGATATTGTAGAAGCTCTTGTTTTTTCACAATTACTTGGAATTAAATTATCATTAGCTACATTTGCAGCTTTGTTATTAACACTAGGTTATTCTGTTGACACAGATATTTTATTAACAACACGTGTACTTAAAAGAGAAGGAGAACTTAATGAAAAAATAAAAACAGCATTCAATACAGGAATTACTATGTCAACAACAACATTAGCAGCAATGACAGCATTATATTTCCTAACAACATCAATTGTAATCAAACAAATTGCATCAATATTATTAATTGCACTGATTGCTGATTTAATTAATACATGGATGATGAATGCTGTATTATTAAGATGGTATATGGAGAGGAGAATCAAATGAAAATATTAAAAAATTGGAAAATATTTGTATTAATATTTTTCGTAAT
This sequence comes from Candidatus Aenigmatarchaeota archaeon, assembly GCA_021163145.1. Classification (GTDB taxonomy): domain Archaea; phylum Aenigmatarchaeota; class Aenigmatarchaeia; order Aenigmatarchaeales; family Aenigmatarchaeaceae; genus JAGGXH01. Next base: position 5,391 of record JAGGXH010000001.1, read on the forward strand.
TTTAGCAATAATCTCAATTATACCAAGTTCAAAGACTGGAGTTATAGTAAGATCTGTTTCATATGATTCTCCATTATATGGAAAAATAAAGGAAGGTGAATACATTACATGGATAAATGAAAAAACAATAGAAACACCAGATGATTTTTATGCTTTTTCAAACTTTACTGGAATGTTAAGATTTATGCATAATGGTCAACTTGATCTAGCAGAAATAAAAACACCTAGTTTAGGTGTTGTTGTAGATAGTGCAGATACATCTAAAATAAAATTAGGAATGGACCTTGTTGGTGGAACACGTGTACTTCTTAAACCAGAAGGAAAAAATGTTTCTGATGATATAATAGACCAAACAATTGCAACACTGCAAACAAGAATAAATACATATGGTTTAAAAGAAACAAAATTCCAAAAAGTAAAAGATATTTCTGGAAATTCATATGTTCAAATTGAAATGGCTGGTGGGTCATTAAAAGAAATAGAAGAGCTTTTGTCAAAGCAAGGAAAATTTGAAGCAAAAATAGAACAAGAAATAAAACTAACAAATAATAAAGGATTATATACACTTGAAGAGAATTATCCTGTTTCAATAATTAATAAGACATTATACATTAATAATAATGCTTATAATATTGGAGATTATTTTAAATTGGAAGGAATTAAATTTGAGTATGCAAATTTAACAAATAATTCAGTAATAATAACACCAATTGTGTTTACTAGTAGTGATATAAAATCTGTATGCATGCAAGATCAACCAGGTATTTGTGTATCAAGAATAATGAAAAGAGCAAATAGTTATTCATTTATGTTTCAACTATTTATAACACAAAATGCTGCAGAAAGATTTGCAAAATTAACGAAAAACTTAGAAACAATTGTTGATCCTAATACAGGAGAATCATATTTAGAATCAAAATTATCATTATATCTTGATAATAAATTAATAACAAAATTATCCATATCATCTGAATTAGCAGGAAGAGCATTTACACAACCATCAATCACAGGTGCAAGACCAACAAAAGAAGAAGCATTAAAAGAAAAATTAATGTTGCAAAGTATATTATCATCAGGAGAATTACCAGTAAAATTAGAAACAATTAGAGTTGATCAAATATCTCCAATGTTAGGAACAGAATTTGGAAAATCTGCATTATTAGCAGGATTAGTTGCATTAATAGCAGTATCAGGAGTTGTATTTATAAAATATAGGAAATTGAAAATAGTAATTCCTATTATAATAACAAGTGTATCAGAGGTTATAATTATTTTAGGAGCTGCATCATGGATAGGATGGACAATTGATTTAGCTGCAATAGCTGGAATAATTGCAGCTGTTGGAACAGGAGTAGATTCTCAAATAATGATAATAGATGAATTAAGATCTAGTAAAAAAACAGTTTATACATTAAAACAAAGAATAAAAAGAGCATTTTTCATTATCTTTGGTGCAGCATCTACAACAATTGCAGCAATGTTGCCATTAATGTTTATTGGAATTGGTATAATGAGAGGATTTGCAATAACAACAACAATTGGCGTTTTAGTTGGTATATTAATTACAAGACCTGCATTTGGACAAATTATTGAAAAAGTTTTAGAAAATAATTAAATATTACTTCTTTAGCTTCAAAATTGTTTCAGCAATATCTTTGGTTTCATCTAGTGTCTTTATTATTTCTTCTTCAGATGCACCAGTTTGCTCTTTGATCATATCAATGTCAGCTTGTGTAAATTCTTGTGCTTCTTTTTCAGAAATATCCCCCATTATTTGAAATGTATCTTTACCTTGCATACTTATTTTTGTAACATGAGGGTTTGAAACAACTATATTTTTATCTGGTGTCTTTATTATAACTTCTGTTGCATCTATATTTTCTGTCTTAATACCCATTTGCTTCATCATCTTTTCCATTTGCTTAGCTCCAAGATTAAACATACTATCAATTACTATCTAATATTTATAAAATTAATTATCTATACATTAGAAATTTTCTTCCATAAGGGTAAAAACAGTTTATAATTCATATTTTCATGAAGTAAATTATGTTTTACATATTAGCATCAATGTTATTAGGGGTTATTATAGGTGTAATTGCTGGATTATGTCCTGGTATACATCCAAATACATTTGCAACAATAACATTACCATTACTTGCAGCAACCAATCCACTTTATGCATCTATATTTTTATTATCATCAACAGTTGTAAACTCATTTGTTTCAACTGTACCATCAATATTATTAGGTGCACCAGAAGATACAGATATCTTAGGAGTATTGCCTGGGCACAAAATGTTAATAAAAGGTAGAGGATATGAAGCAATTAGACTAACTGTTGTAGGTAGTATTGGAGGTGCAATTTTTTCTATAATATCATTACCAATATTTTATTTTATAATTCCATTTCTATATAACACCATAAAACCATTTATCTCGATAATATTATTATTAATTGTAAGCTATATGATCTACATAGAAAAAGGATTTAAAAAGAAAGCATTTTCTCTTTTTATTTTTATTTTATCAGGTATTCTTGGAATTATAACACTAAATTTTTCAAATAAATTGATATTTCCATTATTATCTGGTCTCTTTGGTTTACCACTGTTAATATTAGCAGTTTTTACTAAAACAAAATTTCCAGAAAAATTTACATTCAAATATGAAAAATTCAATTTTAGAAGAATATCATTAAATTCAATTATTGGAAGCTTATCTGGTATAATAACTGGGTTATTACCAGGTATAGGAGCTGCACAAGCAACATTAATGACACAACAAGCAACAAAGTCAAAAAATGATAAAGATTTTCTAATGGCACTTGGTGCAGTAACAACTGCAAATGTTATTTATTCTATATTAGCTTTATGGTTAATTGGAAAAGGTAGATCAGGCATAGCAGTTGCAATATCAGAATTAATAAACATAAATATTAATTATGTGCTCCTATTTCTTTGTATTATAATCATTAGTTCTGGAATAGCAGCATATCTAACTTTAAGGATAACAAAGCATGTAATGAACATATTGAAGAAAATTAATTATTCTTTATTAAATATATCAATAATTATCATGATATTTATAATAGGGTTTTTGTTTTCTGGAATAATTGGATTATATGTATTAATTATTGCTATGTTTATTGGGCTAATACCAAATTACGCAAATGTAAAAAGAACACATTGCATGGGATGTCTTATTATGATAGTTTTAAGTAATTTGATATAAGTTTAAAAATTTTATTGTCAATTAAATAAAAGGTGAAAATATGGAAGCAAATATATGTGAAGAATTTTGGCAAAAAGTATATGAAATAAATAACAGAATATGGATAACTGCAAAATTCCCAAAACACATTGGGTGCTGGGAACTGTATCATAGTACAAAATCTTATCATATTCAAGGAACTTATCATAGCTTACTTGAATTAATTGAAGAATGTAAAAAATTAAATTGTAGAAATATTGAAATTGGTTATAATGGAAATTATTTTGAATTAAAAGAAATTAAAAAATCTATAATAGGTATTAAAAGAAGCATAATTTTATCAGACATATATATAGAACCTGCGTTATATCATGAATAAATTACTTAATCTCTATTGTTTTTCCAATAGAACCATTTCCAGAAAAATATAAATTTCCACCACATTTTGGACAACATCCACGCAATGGTGGCCTTCTATCAGACCAATGACATTTATTACAAACAACCGCATCAAATGAGTTTAATACCATATCTTCTGGAGAAATTGGTTTAGTTCCAGAATTTATCATATCAAACAATGTTGTTTGTTTAGAACCTTCTAATAATTCTGATTGTGAAACACCACATGTTTCAAATATTCTTTCTAGTGGTGGCAATATTTGATTTTTAATATAATATTCAGAATCTATTTCTAAATTTTTCTCTTTAATATAATTTGGATCTTCTGCTCTTCGTGAAACAAGCTCATTTCCTTTAATTATAACATAAGGCAAACGCTGACCAACCATACTACCAACAGTTGGGTCTCTTTTAATAATTTTTTTAGCTAACTCAACATGTGGCTGAACATTATCATATTGATCGAGTGGTTTGGTTATTCCTTTTACAACAGCAAGATCTTCAATTGGAATAAGTCCTTTATTTAAGTCATGTATAATTTTTCTAACATATTTAGCAGCTGCCTTTGTATCACCTTCCTTAAGAATTGTCTCAAGAACTTTTTTCATTGTCTTTGTTGTTAATGGACACCAATCTCTTCTTACAACCTCAATTCCTTTAAATGCAATTTTATCTTTCCACCCATCTGCTCTTTTTTCAAATTGCCAACCTGCATATCTTTTTTTACTTAAAATTAAAAATGTTTTAAATGCTTTTTCAAACTCAAGCTCCATTCCCTCAAGTTTTTGTGTAATAAATTTTGCCATTTCTTCTCCTTTCTTTGCAGCTTCTTCTAAATCTGTAATATCAGTCTTAACAAATACTGAGTCAGTATTATGTAATAATATTTGTCCACAAGAATCTACAAACATATGACTATTATCAACATTTAAGTCATAGACATATCCAGAATATTTTTCTACTTTTAATTTAGCATTTATAGATTTTCTATAATTAGAACATGTTGTTATTCTATAAGTTTTTTTATTATAATCATACCTTATAGTATATTTTTGATTTAATTGATTTAATAAAAACGACAAACCGCATATTAAATGTAAAGATTTTGTGTCATATCTGAAATTTTCTTTTTTATATTTATTAGAATATCTTGCATCTGCCCATCTAGACCCATCTCCTTTTATCATATATTCTAACAAAAGTTCTTTATATTTCTGTGGAACATGATATATAAAATCTGGTAATTTCTTGTTTTTTGATTTTTGTCCACCAAGTATTTTGAAGAAAACCGCTGCTAATTCATTTGTCATTTGTAATTTGTATGTTTTATCTTTATATATTATATTTTTTTCTTTGCCATTATTTGTTTTATATGTTAAATTTCTTGTTTTTTTAGTAGATCTTATTATAGATGCTTTAGAGTTTTTAAACAATCTCAAGTAATCTTGTTTTATTTGTTTTAGTAATTGTTTATCAGATGAACATATGCTTGCACACATTTTATGCTTAGTTGTTTCTATTGTTGAAGCACTTCCCTCAGATATATATAATCCAAGCAATCTACACAATGATTCAAATTCTTTAGATCTGACATAAATAAATCTTTTAAGTTTTATTCTTTTTTTCCTCTTTGTCCACCCAAACCAAACATAATTTTTATCTTTATGAATGCATGAAATTCTTTTTTTACCTTTATAAACTGTTGTCTTTGAATAATGTTTCAATATTTCATACAAATCTATTTTATTAATTTGTTTAACATTTGGTATTTTATCTACTCTTATCATTGATTTGTTTAACATTTCTTTAGGTTTTGATTCAACAAAATTTCCATTTTGTAATGTTATTAAAGAATGATCTTCTGTAACTATTGTTTCTCCAAACTTCTGGTTTACTCTATATATTTTTTTGCTTGTTTTATGTCTTATTATTTCATTTATTTTTCTCCATACTGGTTTTTTTGTTTTAGGATCAACTGAAAGAACCTTTATGGTTCTTTCTGGTATCACTATTTCTTTTTCTCCTCTTCTAAATAAATTGTTCTTATGTTCTTGGAATAGTTCTTCTATGTTTTTTATTTTAACAATATTATTATCAATAATTGTAACAAATCTATCTTTAGTAACACTATCACCGTAGATTACTTTATAACCAAAATTTTCTTCAACTAGTTTTTTTGTTACATCAATATTATATCTTCCCCAACCTGTTATTGATGCAGCAACTTCAGGTGTAAAAAATCTTGCACCAACAAAACCAATATAGCCCCATAATGAAACCAACATTCCTTTTAATGCATATTGTTTTGCATCCAATAATTTAAGTATTTCTTCATTTGTTTCTTTTTTCATTAAATCTTTTACCTTAAATCTTGTATCAAAATAATATCTTGCAACATATGGAAATATTCCTTCTCTAATATTCTTTTTAACAAATTTTGCATTAACAGGAGAAACATAATAATCATCAGGGGATATGTTTTTCTCCTCTCTTAGCAAAGTACTTGGACATATATTATAATGCATTATCATAGAAGGATACATTGATTTAAAATCTAATACAAGAATATATCCATCTTTATGTAATCCAACATCTGGTTCCAAAACAGTTGCACCCTTAAATTTGTTCGATGCTCTAGCTTTTATTGTATTTCTATCTGGTTTACATGGCATTAGTATATTTCTTTTTTTAACTTCGTGAAGCAAAGCATTTTCATGTCTTGCAGATTGTCCTGCCATAAGATCCTGAAGAGTTAATCCAGATAACTTTGACATTTCTATAAATTTATCCATATCAACAAGTTTATGACTTATTATTAGTTCCAATACTAAATCAGAATCTGTTTGACAATATTCTGCAATTTTAGTTATTTTGTTTATATCATTACTTTTCCAATATTCAAGCATTTGATTGTGATTTAAATCTTTTTTACCTTTTCCCAACAATTGATTTGCAACTGTATCTAAATTAAATCTTCTGAATTTATGAGGTTGGTCATAAACAGAAAGATATCTTATTATATAATAAGGATCTAATAAAAATCTTCCTGTGATTGCAGTTCTTTGTGTATAACTTAAATTCTTTGTCCATGCCTTTTTTTCTGCTCTACCAATATCTGTTGGAATATTATATAATTGCATTCTCTTTAAAATATATGGAACATCGAAATTCTCAATATTATAACCAGCTAAAACATCTGGATCAAAATCTATAATAATTTCTTTGAATTTTTCAAGCATTTGTTTTTCATCTGAACACACAATAGCATTACATGTCTTATTAATTTTCTTTGTGATAAGAACAAGTTGTTTCATATTCTTATATTCAGGATAAAAAGCCATTGATATCATGATTATAGGATCAAAATTAGCATCAGGCATTCTATATTCATCTGTTATACATTCTATATCAAATGATAAATATCGTAGAGGTGCATTTTTAACATTTTCAATTGATGTTATTTTCTTTGCTTGGATTGCCTTACATTTTACAGTTGTTGTTCTTATAAAATTTCCTTCCACATCTATCCATTTCATAGCTCTTAGACCAGCATCAACCATATATCTATATTTATAAAGAATATCAGCTTCATATGGTGTTCCTAAGTGTTTAACAGCATTTTTTATCTCAGGTATCTTAGCTGGATTAGTACCAATTATTTTAATTACTTTTTTTGGTTTTTCTGAATATCCAATTGGTAAATATTTTTCAACTATTTCTGTTTTTAATCCCATTTTTTCTAATTCATATAATGTATCATGAATATCATTTTTTGGATCCAAATAAAAATATGGTTTTGGTCCTTTTGTAAAAACACATATTGTATTACCTATAATATCTTTACAAAACAACCTAACTACTGGTCTATTGTCCAAAAGAACATAATCAACATCAAAAATTTGTAGTTGCATGTTTTTGTTTATTGTTTCTAACCTTTAAATGATTTTTGATTATTAAAACTATATATCCATTATTTCTCTGTTTCTTAAATTAATCTGTTTATTTAACGAAACAATACTAATTCCTTTATAATTTTTATTTATTGATTCATTGAAAACAATATCTGGAACAACATCTAATAGAAAATCAGTATTATTTATAGAAATATATCTCTTTCTTAACAATTCAAGAGCATTATATCCAATAACAATAAGAATATTTATACCATTAATTTCAAATAAACTAACTGGCTTATTTACAAAGTATGCATTATTAACATTCTTGTCCTCTAGAATAAATGTAAAGTCAGATTTTACATCTGGATTAAATTTTTCTGAAAAAGAAACAATAATATCATTACTACTTAAAATTGGAACTCTTAAAGGAACATCAGGAAACATAATTTCATTTACATGAAAAATATTGTCAGAATAATAACCATTTAGAGCAATTACATCATCAAACTTTATCTTATCCAAATAGTCTTTTGATAAACTACAATTTATCATACCTGTTTGATCTTCTACTTCAATAAATAATTCTGTATTACTAGAATCAATTGTTTTTATCATACCTATTATAGAACATTTTGTACCATTAGATAATTTGTTTATTGAAATTAAATTGGTTATCTGGGTTTTATTAACCAATATTTGTTTTAAAAAAGCAAATCTATCATTTATTTGTTTTATAAAGTCATCTATTGTATATTTTTTTATTATTTCAAATTCTTTTATTTTCTTAAAATTAACTTGTCTTATATATGAATCAATAATTTCTTGTGTTAATACTAATGGTCTATATTCTTTTGCTTTAGTTATAACTAATTTAATGTCATTTTTGCTCATTTTTTCCAATTTAGAGAGAGCTTCTGGCTCTATTAAAATACCAGAACCTTTTAATTCCTCTAACATAAAAATATCTGCCCCAACATCTTTTTTAACTTTTCTTCAGTTTCATTATTTATATTCAATGAAATAAGCTTGGTTCTCCCATATCTGCCTCTCGATACAACCTTACTGTTTAAAATACCGAATAAAACAAGCTCATTTATTAAATCAGATATTCTTCTTGACGTTAATTGTTTTAAACCATTTTTAACACAAATTTCTTTATATTTATCTAGAATATCTGAAGTTTCTATATATCTCTTTTCTAAATTCAAAATAGACCATAAAACAGCTTGGCTTTGTTTAGGCTGTGATTTAACAACTTCAATTATTCTATCAACATCTATTTTATCTTCTGCAGCATCAATATCTTCTATAGATACTTTTGATTTAAGCTTTCTTTCAGCTATTTCACCTGCAACTCTTAATAGATCTAAAGCTCTTCTTGCATCACCATGCTCTTGTGCAGCTAATGCAGCACATTTTTCAATTACCCCATCTTCTAAAACATTTGGCATAAATGCTATCTCTGCTCTTTGTCTCAATATATCCTGTAATTGTATTGCATTATATGGAGGAAATACAATTTCTTCTTCAGATAATGAACTTCTAACTCTTGGATCTAATTTTTCTATAAAATCAAGATTATTAGTAATTCCAATAATTGTTAACCTAGAATTTTTAAGATCTTCATTAATTCTAGTTAGATTATATAGTATCTCATCACCTGTTTTTTGAACTAATGTATCTATTTCATCTATTATAAGAATAACTGTTTGGCTTTCAGAATCAAGTGCTTTAAAGAAAATATTATATATTTGATCTGTTGGCAAACCAGTAAAAGGTACATCATAACCAAATTCTCTAGATAAACCAGCCAATAATCTATACTCAGTATCTGCTGATTTCTTCATCTTACAATTAATATATAATGTTTTTACATTAAACCCATTTATATGAGCTGCTTTCTCTAATTCAGATGTTACCATTTTAGCTAAACATGTTTTTCCTGTACCTGTTCTACCATAAATAAAAATATTACTTGGTCTTCCACCTTTTAATGCAGGTGCTAATATTCTACCAAGCTCATTTGTTTGTTCATCTCTATGTGGAATCTCCCTAGGAGTAAATGATATTGTTAATACTTGTCTGTTTGCAAATATTGGTTTATTTTCTAAAAACTTATTAAATATATTTTGAATATCTGCCATTGGAATCACCATTTTTTCTTATGGAATATATACATGTTACCACATATAAGCTTGTCTTCACGTTACCCCCTTATTTCCCATGGAACTTCACGTTACCCTATTGTTTCCAATAGAAGTTAACAAAACCTTCATATTACCATATAATTTATCATATTTCCATTAGAAACCATACCACCAATATTTCCATTGGAAATAATATTTATGATACGAACCAATTATTTTTCTAGTGGAAATCAGATTAAAGACATAATATCCTATAACAGTGTTATAATAATATATAATATCTATATATGAAATAAAAACATAAAATAATTTTTCCATTGGAAAACTAGGGTATGTATCATTGTTTTTTATAATATTTTAATTTATTAAGAATATTATTATTACTGATATTTGTTTTTGCAATACATATGTTCTCTATTTCACCTATTCTAGCTGCAAGATCATCTACTTTATTTGCACCTTGTAAAACCACTAATCTTGGTTTTAAATTAGTAACTTTTAGTGCCACCATCACTGTTTTACCACTATGAGACCCAAGAAATATCAGAGCTCTTTCAGTCGTTAATCCATATAATTTCACAAGTTCATTTGGAGATAAATTTAATATTGCTTTTAAACTATCTATTACAGTATAACCATATATTTTATTTTCACATAAATCTTTTCTAACAACAATATTTGCATCTAATTTATTACAAAAACTCTTTATTTTAATAGGTGTTGTAAATTCTTTCATATCAATTATTGCTTTATTAAGTAAAGCTTTAGATGGATATATTTCAAATTCATGTATTATCTTTCCACCATTCTTTTTATCAATTTCTATCATGGATTTTACAATCTTATTAATTATCTTTATACCAGGTGATTTTCTCCTAGAATTTTCATAATCAGATATAACAGATGGCATAATATTCATATGATCTGCAAGTGTTCTCTGTGAAATACCAAATATATTTCTCCATTTTTGTATTGTTTTTCCAGGATCTGAACTTAAAACAATTTCTCCAGCTATTTTCTTTTCAAGATTTTCTATTGATAATTCATTTATATCCATATAATAGATATATTGACGTATAATTATATATAAATTATCGTTATTCTGAGCTATATGAAACTTTAAATATATGCATTTGATTAATTTATTTTATGTCAACAAATGTCAAAGTAAAAGATGCTATGATAACAAATGTAATTACAGGATCACAAACTGAAACAGTTCAACAAATTGCAATAAAAATGAAAGAAAAAGATGTTGGTTCTATTATAATATGTGATGATTCTAAAGTTGTTGGTATAGTTACAAGAGAAGATATAGTAAATAAAGTAGTTGCTGAGAACATTAGCTCAGCTGACTTAATTGTTAAAGAAATAATGTCACTTAATGTTGTTTCTGTTGAACCAGATGCAGATTTAACAGATGCAGCAAAAACAATGACTAAATATGGATTTGAAAGACTTCCTGTTATCAAAGATGGTAAATTAGTAGGTATTATCTCAGATAGAGAAATTGCAAAAATTTCTCCATCATTAATTGAAATATTAAGAGAAAGACTGATGTTAGAAGAAGATCAAGGACCTGAAGATGAGCATATTGATAGAACATCTGGTATTTGTGAATTATGTGGAAACTTTTATGAAGATTTACAGCAAATAGATGGCAAGTGGGTCTGTGAAACTTGTAAAGAAGAAGCAGCTGAAGTTTAAAACAAATTGTTTTCTATATATAATATTTCATTTCCCACACCTTCATATGTTTTTTCAAATTTATCTGGATCTTTGAATAGCAGAAATATATTGTTATAATATTCTTTAATTTTACTTATTAAGACCATATTTAATAAATATCTTATAACAAATATTTAAAATGATAATTAAAATAAAAGTAAAAACAAATTCAGATAAATTTAAGATTATTAAACATAGAGATTATTGGTTAGTATATGTTAAATCAAAACCAGAACAAAATAAAGCAAATATTGAGATTATAAAACAATTTTCTAAGATATATGGTAAATGTAGAATATTAAAAGGATTAAAATCTAACAATAAATTAATTGAAATTTAAATATAATCAACAACAAATCTTAAAGCTACGTAAATATCATTATGTATCTTATCTATTTCTATTATGTTTTGCTCTTTATCCCATTTTCCATACAAATTATTATCCAATAAATCATTTATTCCAGAAAACTCTTTTTTGTTAGTTTCTTGTGCTATTGTCTTTGGGATTATGGTTTTCTTACTAGAGCATATTTGTGAGAAATCATCTTCTCTTAACATTCTTAATTCAAAATCATTATCCATTCTTTTACAAACACTAATATATTTTTTTACAATATTATTTAGTTCTTCTACACTATACATATATCTGTGAAGATAAATTGGTTTGTTTTTTCGAGGCACACCTTCATATGGGATTTTAGTGATTATGCACCTAGATATTTGTTTCTCTTTACTAAATACTTCTACCTTTTTGATAGGATCAAAATATTTAGTAACAATTAAACCTGTTTCATTATCATTATATACATTATCTATCATTCTTTCTATTTTGCTTGCAATGTTGAAATCATCTATTGAAAATTTCCGTAAATAAGAGTATTCTTCAAATATTTTACTCGTATAGTCGGGTACAGCTTTAGTCATAAAAACTTTATTATTACAATAAGTATTTAAACTTTTCTGGTTTTAATAGCAACACCTTTTTCAAATTCTTTGATCTCATCTGAGTTCAACATAGCTTTTCCAAGTGCAATTATTTTCTTACCATCTGTAATAGCGATCTCTTCACCAGGAACAAAATCATCACATTTATCTACAAATTTTGCAAACAATGATTTACCTTCTTTAACATATTCTAGTGCTTCTTTATTGACAATAATCTTTTTCATGTTTATGTATTTAGCACCTTCTATAGTAGGTAAAAATAAACCATCGTTTGCTCTTATTGTTCCTAATAATTTTTTATTTTTCCAAATTCTTCTTATTCTACCTGTTTTTTTAGAAACCTCTACATTAAAATCAGTATTTATCTTAGAATTATATTGGTATTTAATAATCATTTTAACAGCTTTTTTAGAATCTATTTTTATATCAAGAGGTTTTTTTGATAATAAAACAGATTGTCCAAATGGATATACTAATAATAGTTCTGGTGGTATTTTTCCAAAAGGTTTTAATAAAACATGATTTTTTGATTTTACATTTTTTAACATTTTCTTTGCTCTTATAACCTCAGGTCTATATTTTGATTCTTCACCAAGTTCAAAAAAAGCAGTTTTTTTAGTAAACAAATCTTTCTTTAAAAAATAATTTTTATGTTTTTTAAGAATATGTTTTAATGCTTCTAACAAACTTGGGTGTGCTCTTACTCTTTGTTGAACAAGTTCCCATAATGAATTATTCTTGATGGCTTGTTTAATTGTATTTATTTCAGAGTAAGTAACATATAAGTTATGCATTGCAAGAATTTTTTCTTTTTCAACTTGTGGCATTTGTCTTACTTGTTCTGGTGTATATGTTGAACAGATTGGGCATGAACAAGGAAAATAGGATAAATCATTTAAATTATATGTCCCATGTTCTGTTAAATAACCATTTCTTTTAGCAGCAAGAGCATACATCGCACTATCAAATAAATCAACACCAATTGCAATTAATAAAGAGAATATCATTGGGTGTCCAGCACCAAATGCATGAATAATTTTATTTGATGGTAGATTTTTCTTACATGTGATTATTATATCACATAGTTCCTTGAATCTATATTGTTCCATTAAAGGAACAATTCCACCTATTGCAAATAAATCTGGATTTAATTTACTTGCTTGTTTACATGCATTTTTTCTCAAATCTAAATACATACCTCCTTGTATTGGTGCAACAAGATATTTATCAATCTTTTTTCTAGCACTTGAAATTCTTTTCATTGTTTCTTTTAATTTTATTTGTGCAATTTTTCTAGAATCTTCTGGTAAAGTAAATAAATCAACTGGTGTTATTATATCTGAACCTATTTTTTGTTGAAATTCTAATATTTGATCTTGATTTATATCTTTAATTCTTTGTGAATACATTTGATAAACTCCACTATCTGTATATATAATACCATCAAACTTTAGAAATTTATGTAAACCATCATCTAAGACATTTTTCTTATATTTGCTTTTATCAATAATATAAGAATTTGTTATTATAATATTTGTGTTAAACTTAGATTTCATTTCTTGTGGTGATATTAATTGTATATTAGGGTTAATAACAATACAAATATTTGGTGTTTCTATTGTTTTTTTGTTTACTGTAAACTTACATATTCTTCCAGCAGCATCTCTATTTATTAACTCTAACATATTAAACAATATGATTTTTTATTAAAAAAGATTTTATATTGTTATTTATATATCATGTTTGAAATATTGTTTATGGGAAAAGTTCATTTTCAGGTAGGTAAATTGAGCTTTGATTTAATTATATTTGAAGATGTTTATTCTCCATTAGAAGATACAATATTGATTGCAAAACATATTCCTGAAAATTTAAATGGAAAGAAAGTATTAGAAATTGGTGTTGGTTGTGGAATATTATCTATTATTGCTGCAATACGTGGCGGAGATGTTACTGGAGTAGATATAAGTGAAGATGCATTAAAAAATACAAAATTAAATGCAGAAAAATATAATGTTGATATAAAATTAATTGAAAGTGACTTGTTTTCAAATATTAAAGGAAAATTTGATTTAATTATATTTAATCCACCATATGTACCCTCTGATAAAAATGACAAATATCTTTCAAAAGGAATTAGATATGCTGTTTCAGGTGGATTATATGGAACTGATATAATAGAAAGATTTCTAGCTTCTTTCAAAAAACATTTAAATAAAAATGGAAAAGTATTGTTAATAATATCATCTCATAACAATATCAAACAAAAAATGGAAAAACAGGGATGGAGAAAAATTGATTCAGCAAATTTTTTCTTTGAAAAAATATATTTAATGGAATATATTTATAATTCAGCTAAATAACTATCTATAATCTGTTTCACATTTTCAATATTTTTTATTAAATCATTGCTTGCATTAACTAAACAAACATTTTTTACATCTCTATAATCATTATAATACTGTAAAAAGGCATTATTTATTTTTCTAACATAATCAATATCTTGTTCTCCCCATGAGGTTCTTCCTCTTTTCTTTATTCTATCAAATATTATTTCATCAGGTGCATGTAAGATTATTTCTAAATCAGGTTCTTTTAAATCAAGTTTTTGTAGAATTGTCTTGAATATTTCAAGTTGATAATCATTCATGTTAGCTTTTGAATATATGTATATAGAACTTTTTCCTCTATCAGAAATATATATTCCATTATTATTCATTTGTGCTTCTTTTAAAATCATTTGTCTTAAGAACCAGCATTGTGATAAAAATATATCACCATTAGGACCTATTTTTGGTGGTGGTAATAAATTATCTTTTAATTCTTCAATAAACGTATAATGATATTTTTTAGAAAGTTCTCTGCATATACTTGTTTTACCAATTCCATGACAACCTTCTACAGCAATATACATGAATGAAAAACTAGTGATTTTTTTATTTAAGCTTTTATTTACATAAAAATATTTGTTAGAAAAATTGTTTTAACTTGTATATCTTCTAAGCCTTATAACGACGAATAATTGGATATTCTTCAAATCTATAAAGTGTTTTACACTTTGGACAACCAGCTGCATAAATTTTTATTGCTCTTTCATCCAACTCCCTAATGATATTATCTGAAGCAACATCGGTACCAAGATTATCATGATAATCCATTTTTGAAATTATTAGTTTTTCATTATTACATTCTGGTCTAGGGCATGTAAAATATTTTTCTATATGTTCATATGCTGTTTCTTGAATTTCAGGTGGTAACTCTAATACAGACAATTTATTTACTTCTTCTTCAGTCATATATTCTGTTATATGATTTATATATACAGTAAAATATACAGTAAAACTTAAATACTTTTCTATAATAATAGAAAACTTTTTGAAATTAAATGTTTTTAAAGTCTTAATTATTATTCTTAGTTATGAAGCAAGAAATAATATTTCTTTCTTCAGGAAAATGTTCTTGGGGAAAATGTTTTGCATGTGGATGGGGAAAGTTAAAAGGCCCAGAACCTAATTTACATAGATTAAAGAATATTATAGATAAGAAATTTAAAAAATTGAAAAACATAGATAGATTGAAAATATTTGTAAGTGGATCATTTTTAGATGACAAACAATTTCCAAAATCTATAAGAAAATATATAATACAAAAAATTAAAGAAAATAATATAAAACAACTTGTCATTGAATCACGACCAGAATTTATTTCAAATGAATCATTGTCTGATTTTAAAGGAATTGATTTATATGTTGCAATTGGATTAGAATGTGCTGATAACAAAATATTAAAAAAATATAATAAAGGTTATACAGTTGAAGATTTTGTAAGAGCAGCTGAAATTTTGCATAAGAATAATTTTAAAGTAAGAACATATTTAATGGTTAATTTACCATTTTTAAAAGACATTAAAAAAGATTTAGATAAATCTGTTAAATTTGCAAAAAAATATTCTGATGAAATTGTGCTAATAAACACATTTCCTCATAGTGAATCAGCTTTATATGATTTATATATAAAAGGAAAATGGAAACCATTAGATAGACAACAGTTTGATAAAATAACAAAAAAATATAAGAATATTGAAAAAGATTTTGATAATTTTGCATTTATTCCAAGATTTAAACAGAAACCATTGGTAAAAGGAGCAACAAAAGAAAGTTTGTTACATCCTTATTTTGAGATATGGCAAGATTATATACAAAGATTTTACAAAAACCCTTCTAAAAAACCAGTACTGTTCCTTCCTTGTGCATTTAAAAAACCATATTCAAAGTCAAAATTACACAAAGCAATATTTTCAGTTGTTAATAAAGATAAAGTGCATCCTGTTGTAATATCATCTCCAGGAGTAATACCATATGAATTTATTGACAAATATCCATTTAATAAATATGACTGGCCAGAATGGGAAGAAACATCAGAAATAAAAAAAATATATATTCAAGTTACACAAAAAAGAATTGAAAAATATCTGAAAAACCATAAATATAGAAAATATTATTGCTATCTGAAATATGATTCTGAAACTTACAAAGCACTTTCAAAAGCATGTAAGAAACTAAAAATAAAATTGGTGAATATATTACCAGAACATGTTTATGAAAAAATAAAATATAGAAAAAATTCATTATCATTACCAGAAGCAACAAAATTTTTAAAGGTGTTTAAGTGAGACTTGGAGTTCTTTTTTCTGGAGGAAAGGATTCAGTTTATGCAATGTATAAAGCAATGCAAGAGCATGATATAGTTTGTTTAATTACTGTTGTTTCTAAGAATCCAGAAAGTTTTATGTTCCATACACCAAATATTGAATTAACAGAGATTCAATCAAAAGCTCTTGATATACCAATTATTTCAATTGTTTCAAGTGGTATTAAAGAAAAAGAATTAGATGATTTAAAAGAAGTAATTAATCGCACAATAAAAAAGTTTAATATAGATGGGATTGTTACAGGTTCAGTTGAATCTGTTTATCAATCTACACGAATTCAGAAAATATGTAATGAATTAAATATCTGGTGTTTTAATCCAATCTGGCTTATTGATCAGATAGATTTATTAGAAAAAATGGTTGAAAAAGGTTTTAGGATAATTATTACTGGTGTTTTTGCACAACCATTTGATAAAAAATGGCTTGGAAGAGAGATTGATTATGAAACAATACAAGATCTTAAGGATTTAGCAAATAAATACGATATAAATCCTGCAGGTGAGGGTGGGGAAATTGAGACATTTGTGATAGATGGGCCAATATTTAAGAAAAAAATAGAAATCTTAAAAACAAATAAGGAATATTCAGATTATTCTGGAACTCTTTTAATTGAAAAACTAAAGGTAGTTGAAAAATGATACTTATTGTTGATATGTGCTATAGAAAAAAATCTCTAAGTTATTATGAATTTGTAAGACCTATTGAAGATATAGTTAAAGACAATTTTATTGTAAAGCATTTTTCTGAGTTAAAAGATTTTAATTTTTCTAATATAGATAAAATAATCTTTTGTGGAACCGCTCTAAAAGATATAGAATATACAAAACATATTAATTTGTTTGAGTGGTTAAAAAATATTGACAAGCCTGTTCTTGGAATCTGTGCAGGTATGCAGATTATTTCTTTAGTCTTTGGTGGAGAATTAATTAAAAAAACAAAAATAGGTATGAATAAAATAGCAGTAGTTAAAGACAACAAAATTTTAACTAAAAAAGAATTTGAAGCATATGAATTGCATAATTTTTCAACCAATGTTCCTGAAAAATTTGAAATAATTGCAAAATCTAATAACTCTGTTGAGGCAATTAGATATAAGAATATATATGGTGTTTTATTTCATCCAGAAGTTAGAAACAAAGAAATTATTAGAAATTTTGTTACTCTATAATTTTTACATGATATGGTTTATCACTACCTGAAACTTCTATCATTTTTGGTTTTCCCATTTTAGAATATGCAGTTTCTGGTATTGCAAATCTTTTCTTTGTTTGTGTATTCTTATAGTTGGCAATACCATTTTCAACTGACAATAGTTCAAATATTTCTTCTTTTGGCATAAAATTTTTAATTATAATAAAGTATTTAAATTAACCACTTTCCATTTTTCATAACAACTTTTCCATCTACAATTATTTTTCCATCTTTTCTTAGGTCTTTTACAATATCCCAATGCAATGCAGATTTATTTGGTTGCCCACATTCTTTATATGCCATTCCAAATGCTAGATGTATTGTTCCACCTATTTTCTCATCAAACAACAAATTTTTTGTAAATTTGTTTATCTTTGGGTTCATACCTAACCCAATTTCACCAATATACCTTGATCCTTTGTCTGTATCTAACATCTTATTTAGAAAGTTTTCATTTTTATCTGCAGTTGCTTTTATACATTTTCCATTTTTAAATTCACAATATATGTTTGTGACCTCAACTCCTGATCTAATTGCTGGATATGTAAATCTTATATAACCATTTACAGAATATTTTTGTGGAGCACCAAATACTTCTCCACCAGGCATATTTTCATGCCCATCATCAAGAACAAAACTTTTAGGGTATATTTTCATTGTTAGATCTGTATCTTTAGAAACAATTCTAAATTCTGTTGACTTGTTTAAATAATCTCTTATTCTTTTCCATTTTTTTGAAAGCTTTTTCCAATCTAATAAACATGCATTAAAGAAGAAATTCTCGTATTCTTCTAAACTCATTTCTGCATCTTGTGCAAGCGCATTTGTTGGAAAATCCATTGTACATCTATATATCTTTGGCTTTGCATTTACAATATAATCAGTTATTTTGTTAGTAACTTTATTTCTAATGGCGATTTTCTTTGGATCAATATTACTTAATTCTCTTGTGTTTAATGGTGATCCTATTCCTAAGAACTTTTGAGTATTTTTTACCTCATACCAATATATTTTTGGAAAATGTGTTAATTGTTCCTTAGAAGCATTTTTATAATAAAAATATGTAAGCCCAGGTATTCCAAGATGTATAGATGGATATGCACCTTTTTTCAAAACAAGCTTGTAAACTTCTTTTACTAAATCTTGTGATGGAATATCTGCAGAAATTATAACTCTTTCTCCTTTTTTTACAAATAAAGAATATTCAACAACAATTTTTGCTAGTTTTTTGATTCTTGGATCAGTCATTATAATCACCTATATGTCTTTATTTAAATTTTTAATACCTTTTTTAGTTAATAAATACATATCTTCAATTCTTATTCCTCCAAAAGACCCATGTAAACCAGGTTCTAATGTAAATATATCACCTACTTTAAAAACATCTTTTGATTTTGGACTAATTTTTGGTTTTTGGTGAATTCTTTTTCCAACTCCATGTCCAAGTGCATATGGAAATTTATATTTTGTATGTTTCTTTAGATAGTTTCTAACAATAATATCAACTTTAGAACAAGGAACTCCTGACTTAATTTCATTTTCAGCAAGCTTTTTTGCATTTTGTATTAATTTAATTAATTTTAATTTTTTAATATCAGGGTTTATGCAAAATGTTCTAGTAACATCTGTTTTCTTATTACCAACCACAACACCAAAATCTATAATTGCAAACTGATTTTCTTTTAGTTTTTTATTAGTTGGTTTAGGATGTATTGCTTTTGCATTTATGCCAAATGAGACAATTGGTGTAAATGATAATTTTTTTGCACCTAATTGTAATGCTTTATTTTTCATTAAATCTGCAACTTGTTTTTCTGTTATTCCAGGTTCTAATATTTTATCTAATATCTTAAAACATTGTTTTGTTATTTTAATTGCTTTGGTTAGGTCATTCATAAGAATATAATTAATATTGATGCTTATATTTAACTATGATTGATATATATATGAATATATATGAATACAAATTTTATAATTATTATATTATTATACACTAACACTATTTTAGTTAAACTTTAAATTTAATTTATCCCAACAGGTTTTGAAAAAATATAGAAAAGCAATTATTTAAGAATTGAAAAATAATAATAAATATGGAAAATAGTTACTTAAGACAGGTCTCACAATTTGGGCCATTATCAGCTTATGATATTTGGTTTATAGATTTTAATTATGATCCGAACGAATTAAAAAGACGAACATTTTGGAGAAGGACAAATATCTTTGATTATGAAAAGCAAATAAATGAAACATTTGATATAATAAAAAATACATATCATGAAAAATTATTATATTTTGGTATATGTGGAAGTTATAAAAACGGTACTCAAGATAAAAATTCAGATATTGATGTAATTTCGGTTGTTTCTTCATTAATACAAGAACCATTATATACTCATGCTGATGCAAAATTAATTGAAAAACAAGAACTTAAAAAATATTTAGAATATGGCGAACCACTTATAACAAATTTCTTTTTAAATTCTAAACCATTCTATGATATAGATAATATAGAAAATATGAAAAGCATAAAACCTGTAAAGAAAAAAGCAATACCATTTCTTTTAACAAAGGCTGATTTTTATATTGATTCAATAAAAATAATAAAACTTGTTGCTAAAAAATATGATAAAATGATAGAAAGCATAAATAAATTAAATTTAACAATCTCTACTAAAGGTTGTGCAAATATAAGAGATTTCTATCTTAAAGCTGCACTAGAAAGAATGCATTCTTCTTCAGTTTCTCTAGCAGAAGCATTACACATCAAAGAAAATGAAATTGTTGTTGATCTGCAAGAACTTTATGAATATATTGCAAAAAAAGATGAATATATAGCAAAAACTATGAAGGAAATTAGAAATAGAAGAAAACAATGTTCAGCAAGGATAAAAAATATTACTATTCCAGAGTTTGAAGAATTTTTAAATAAAACAGAACTAAATAATAAAAAGTTAAAGAGTATGATTTAATGATAAAAATAGGTGTACCATATTGGTATGGTGAACATCCTTTTAATAAATTTGTTAAAAAAACAATAAAGCAAAATATAGATTTTATTGAGATATCTCTTAACTATCCACATCCTGATAAAATAGGTGATATTGAAACAATAAAAAGAAAATTCAATATTGATATTTCTTTCCATTCTGCATGGGCAGATATTTCATTGTGTAATCCAATTGATAGTATCAGGAAAACATCTATTGAAATAATAAAAAACCATATCAACTTTTCTAAAAAATTCAATCCATTATATTTTGTTTTTCATCAAAGTACAAGACTACCTACAATTAAATTTGATGATATAAGAGATATTATATACAAAAATGCTATTAAAACAACAGAAAATTTATTTGAATTTGGTAATAATATTGCTTTAGAAAACATGTCATTCCCTTTATTATTCGGGAGTTCAACAGATATGTTGTTTATTCTAAATAATGAAAATGGAAATATATGCTTGGATATAGGCCATATTGCAAAATATTGTGCAAGGACAAGAAAAAATTTTAAAGAAGAGTTTGATAAATGGATAAATATATTTAAAGAAAAAATATTGGTTGTTCATTTACATGATTTTATTCCACCAGAAAAAGACCATGTTCCAATTGGTACAGGAAAGTTAGATATTGAATATATAATAAAAAGAATAAAGGAAACTAATTGCAAATATATACTTCTTGAATATCATCACAATTTCAATTTTAATACATATGGTAGAGATATAACTAAAATAAGAAATATGTTAAATATTTAAATCTATCTTTTTAATAAAAACAAATAGTGGTGTGATATAAAACCACACCAATTATTCTTCTAAATCTTTCATCACTACTGTGTGCAATCCTTCAGGTCTTTTTATTCTTCCTTTAACATCTTTTCCAACTATCCACTGAACACCAGATTTATAACATATTTTTATCAAATTTTGATCTATTGTACCATCAAAGATTACAATATTTGGTTTTGATTCTTTGATCATATTTCCCATTTCTTTTATTGGTACTTTTCCAAGTGGTTCAAAATCAGATGTTAAGAAAAATGCAGCTCTTGTTCCAATCAAATCATCTAAATATTTTTTAAATATTTCCTTTTTCTCAGGATCAATTATATACTTATTTGATTTTTTGCTGTTTATTTGTTTTATAGACCTAGAATTATATTTTCTTGTTGATCCTGCTTCTTCTCCTGTTTTATATTCAAATTTTGCTTGATCAACTGGAACTTTTTCTCTTAATGCTTTAAATATTTCTTTTATTGATAAATCTTCAACTTCTTTTCCTTTTGGTGCTCTTGCTACAAAATCTACATCAGTAACAGATAAAAGTTCTTTTAATATCAAATCTCCGCCTCTATCACCATCTAAAAATACTGTTACTATCTTTGTTTTACATAGATCTATCATTTGCTTAGATACAGATGTACCACCATTTGCAATTACATTCTTTATACCAGCTTTTAATAGCTTGACAACATCTGCTCTTCCCTCAACAACAATTATTGAATCTGAGTCTGCTATAGAAGGTCCTGCAACAAGACCATTATATTCAGTAACCTCAGCTGCTCTAACTTCTTTCTTTAACTCATCACTTAATTGCTGTGTATCAGGCATGTCTTGCTCCATCATTTTTGCTAATAGTTCTTTTGCTCTATTAATTACATATTGTCTTTTTGTTATTCTAACATCTTCTATTTTATCAACTTTTATTTTAGCATTACATGGTCCAACTCTTTCAATTGTTTCTGTACATGCTGCTAACAATGCTGTTTCAGATGCATCTAATGAAGATGGAATAATAATTTCTCCATTAGATTTACCATTTTCTGTATTTATTATAACATCAATTCTTCCTACTCTTCCTGTTCTTTGAAGTTCTCTTAGATCCATGTCAGGACCAAGCAATCCTTCTGTTTGTCCAAATATAGCACCTATTACATCTGGTTTTTCAACAGTACCAGTAGCATGAAATTTAGCAATTATTGTGTATTTTGAGCTTGATTGTGCTAATTTTCCCATTTATTTCACCTCTTTATCAATTACAGAAACAGAGTTCTCTTTAAATTAGCCTTCATGGCTAATTTCTAGCAAATAAATTAATAATCATGATATGAACTCTTTTCTGTAATTATTAATTTTTTAATATTGTTATTAATTATATATAAAATATTACTTTAAATATTTAAATACTTTATGGTAGTTAAATAACATAATAATTATTATAATTAACATTTTATGTGAGACTTATTTAAAAATATTAGTAATTTTAAAATCAAATTTTGGCGCTATTTGGCTATTAGACTTAAAATTTGAATGTTTTTGATTTTAGATAACTTTATATTACTTTGATAGTAATAGACTATTATGAAAAAGAAAATAAAGCGAAATAGAACAATAAGAAGAGGAATAGATTATGTAAAACTTAGAAAAATCTGGAAAATATTGGAAATTGCAAGAGATAAAAATACATGGTTATATGTTGCGCAAATATCAAAGGTAACAAACATACATGAATCAACTATAAGATATTATTTGAACAAGTATCTAAATAGAGCAATTGAGAAAAACCCATCTATACCACCTGGCATAAAACTAAGGCAAATACGATTAAAACCAGGAATTTTGCTAGAGAATTATATAAATGCATTGGAACATATTGAAAACAGAAAAAAATCTCTTAAAAAAACATAATTTTATCAGCAATTATTTCCAATTCATTTTTATATTTAGAAACTTTTCCAGTTACTGATACAACATCACCTTGTTTTAATTGCTCTGCTTCAGGTATTTTAGATTTCTTAAAAACTACTACTTTAATATCACCAGAAAAATCATATAATCTAAAAAACGTATTCCCATTTTTTCTAAATATTTGGCCAACATTTCCCCTGATTGTTACTTTTTCTCCAAAATGCTTATTTGCTTGAGAAATATCTATTTTGTTTTCAAGATAATTTGTTATAAAATAAATTGATATAACTCCAATAATAGCAACAATAATTGAAA
Source organism: Candidatus Aenigmatarchaeota archaeon (assembly GCA_021163145.1). Taxonomy (GTDB): domain Archaea; phylum Aenigmatarchaeota; class Aenigmatarchaeia; order Aenigmatarchaeales; family Aenigmatarchaeaceae; genus JAGGXH01. Next base: position 29,628 of record JAGGXH010000001.1, read on the forward strand.
TTTTTAATATATTCATGATTTTGCTAATAAATAATTAGAATATAATTATTAGTTACTTATATGAGTTTAAATATGCATTTAAATGTTTTTCGATAGTATAAATTATTATGAGTAAGCAAAGGCGGGACAAAATTAACATTGAAGCAGACTATGATTTTTTAAGAAAATGCTTTAATAATGAAGATTATAATTCTGTTATTCAATATACCTATGATATATATTCTGATATTGGAGAGCCGCAGCTTACTAAATGCGAGATGAGAAAAAATAGTAAGTGTGTTAGAATATGGGATAAACAGGGAAAATTGATTACAATTAATATACCAAATAATAATGACAAGAAAACAGCAGCTTATTTTGCATATATTTTAAGCAGAATTGGAGGGGTAAATAAAAATAAAATATGTATATATACAGATGATCATATTAGAGTAACTACTAAACACAAAAAAGAACATGCAAACAAATCCTGTAAAAGAACTCTTGAACAATTAGATACTTTTTTAACAGAATATCAACAACCAAATAAAACATATATGAATAGAGAAACAGATGAAGATGCAGAGTTATTAAAAATAGCAGGTCTAGAATTTCTTTCAGAAGATATTTCAATCGATACACCTAATTTACAAGATAAACAGCCTATAAGATGGCAACAACTATCACAGAATAAAAAAGAAGACATAGAATCACTGGTGTCTCTGATAGCATATTCATCAAAAAATTTATCCTTAAGACAAATATCAGAGCATATTATGCAAAAAGCAAATGTAATTGTTTCTATACCAACTTTAAAGAAAATAATTTCTGAAAATCAAATAAAAACAATAGCATTACAATATGATTCTCAAGAATATGCTATACTATATAATCAAGAAGATGAAGATATTAAAGATGATTATCAAATTAAAGAAGAATATATAATTAAATTAAATAATTCAGATACTTTAATAGAAAAGAGAAAGATATCAATCGATTATGAGGAAATTCCTGAAAAAGAAGAAATAATAGTAATAGAAAATAGTCAAGAATGGCCATTTGAAGATGATCGAGATTTTATTGGTAGTTATATACTTGAGTTCAGAGTAGATAAAAAAACAGGATTATTAAAACCAATATTAAAATATTTTTAAGCATATAGTCAATTCTTATACTTATATCCATTTAAATAAACTTTTTAACATATAATTTCTCATAAACAGGTCCATTAGGGGTTAAATTTGATTTAAATAATATAATAGACGAGATTTCCATTTCACCAATATAAGATTGTTCTTTAATTAATGATGTTAATTTATCTTTATTTCTATTAGATTTAACTCTACCAATTGTTAAATGAGGAACATATGATTTTTCTTCTGAAAAACCGAGTTGTTTTAATCCTTCTTTTAATAAATTATACATTTCAATTATATTTTCTTTTGGTTCTATATTTAACCACACTACTCTTATATAATCAAGTGAAGGAAAGGCTCCTGCGCCATTTATATTTACTTTAAATGGTTTTAAAGAAATTTTATTCATTATTTTTTTAATTAGATCAATTTTATCATTTTCAATATCACCCAAGAAAATTAAATTAATATGTAAGTTTTCTTTCTCAACAAGTTTTATATCAAAATTAGAAAATCTTTTTTGGATCTTTGCAATTTTTTCCTTTAAATCATCAGATATATCTATTCCAATAAAGCATCTCATACTATATTTTACACAACAACAATATTTATATGTGATAAACTTCCTTTATTATTTACTTAACAAATTTTATAACACCCAGAGCCGCGATACGGGTGATAATTTATGAAAAAAAACTTAATATCTAGGTCAGAGGTAGAAACCTTCTATATTGAAGATAAATCAAATATAAATTTTTGGTTAGCTAGAACAGAAAAATATTCTCCACAAAATGTTATTAAAGCATGTTTAAGAGCAGGTGCATCTTATGATGTTGCACAAGAGATAGCAAGAGAGCTTGATAATTATGCTGATTCTAGAATAAAAATGTCTGAAATCAGACCACTTATCTATAAATTATTATTATCAAAAGATAGACAAGCTGCTAAAAAATTTAAAGCAGGTGAAATTTATGTTGATACAAGTTTGGAAACAATAGAGGTCTTTAATAGAAACAAAATTGTAAAATCATTGATAAAAGAAACTGGATTAGATGAATCAATAGCTGAACAAATTGCATTTGAAACAGAAAAATTTATTAAAAATTCAAATTTAGATCATGTTTCTGCTCCTCTTATAAGAGAAATAGTTAATTTCAAGTTGCTAGAACATGGATTAAAAAAAGAAAGAAATCTTTATACAAGAATTGGTATGCCAGTTGCTGATTTAACAAATTTAATAAACAGAGGCTCAAAAGAAAATGCAAATTTACAATATAATCCAGAGACAATACATAAAATAATGGCAGATTCTGTAAGTAAAGAATATACAATGTTAAAAATATTGCCACATGATATAACTGATGCACATCTAAAAGCACAAATTCATGTACATGATATGGATTATTTTTGTATTGATGGGGAAACTCCAATATGGACAGTTAATCCAGAGCCACATTTTACAACTATTGGCAATATAATTGATGAAAAAATAAATTATAATTATTCAGATGTTGTCGTAAAAAGAACTAATATGAAAATTTTTTCAGGAATTGACGATTCTTATCCACTTAATATAACTCATATAATAAAAAGAAGACCTATAGGAAATTTTTATAAATTAGTATTCTCAAATGGTGATTGTATAAAATGTCTAGGAATGCACAAAATGTTTACATTAAGGTTACCATATAAAAAAATACGAACAATAAAATATTTATCAACTAAGAATTTAATAGAAAATTCAAAAGGATTCCATATAGAAAGAAGCAAGTTTGATATCCCAAAGCAAATTACTGTGACAGATGAACTTAATTTTATTTTAAATCAGGTTCTTTATGGAAGAACAATAAAAGAAAGAATTATATTCAGAACAGAATTTAATAATAAGCTAGAAACCGCTTTAAATAAACTTAATATACCTTAT
>JAGGXH010000066.1 GCA_021163145.1 Candidatus Aenigmatarchaeota archaeon
ATACCTTATAAAAAGAAATTTACAAATAAAACTAATAGAAGAAAAAATATTGTTATTAACTCCAAATTATGGAAAGAAATATTGGTAAATCTTTCCAAAGAACTTAAAATAATTGAAATAAAAACAGACCAGCTTTCAGAAGGATGCTTGGTGCAAGTACCTAAAGATATTAAAGTTAAAGATAATATAAAGGAGTTAAATATTCTAGAAAAGATAATTAAAAACAAAAATAAAATCACTGAAGAAGACCTTTTAGATAATATAGGAATAAAATATTTTGATGGAACAATAATACCTATTTCTAAAATTAAGAAAATAAATGGAAATGAGCAAGAGATTTTAATCACATATAACAGATCGAAAAATACATACAAATTACCTGTTAGACTAAAGCTCAATAAAGATTTAATGATATTAATTTCTGGCGTTGTGGCAGAAGGATGGCTAAGTAAAGCAAAAAGAAAATATAACAGTAAGAAAAGCTCATATTCTGTTTGTTTTTCAAATACAAACAAACAAATAATTGAAAAATTTAGAAATGCAGTAAAAAAAATATTTAATAAAAATGTTTACGGGTCCAGAAAAGATAATTTAATTACTATTAATTTTGGATCAAAAATAGGATATTTGCTATTTAAATATGTATTTGAAATATGTGGTCATGCAAATGAAAAGAAACTCCCTGATTTTATTATACTTGCAGAAAAAGATAAAATAAATGCTTTGCTTGATTTTTATAAGAAATGTGATGGAAACAACAAAACTGAATATTATACTTCTTCTAAAAATATATCTATTCAAATAAAATGGTTACTGAGAAGGCTAGGAAAGATGACACAAACAAACACCAATAATAATATGATAATTATAAAAGAATCTTTTTTGAATTATGTTAATTTTCTAGGTTCAAAATTTATTTGTATTAACAAAAAACATATCCATAAAAAACCAAAATTTGTTTATGACATTACATGCCCAGAAACACAAAGATATGTAGCAGGACAATCTCCAATATTTGTACATAATTGTACAAGACCATTTTGCTTTAGTCATGATATAAGATTTTTCTTAAAAAATGGATTTAAACCAGATGGTATAGGAACTCATACTTCTGTTGCAGGTCCTGCAAAAAAACCTGAGGTTGCATTTTTACATGCTGCAAAAGTTTTAGCTGCTGCACAAACAAATTGTTTTCATCCAGATGAAGATGTACTTATAGAAGAGAATGGAATAATTAAAAATCTAACAATAAAGGAAACAGTTGATAAATTAAAAAATGGTTCTAGACTATATTCATTTGGCTTAGACAACTGGAAAATAGTAAAACAACCAATTATTGGGTTTAATGAGCATTATCCAAATGAAAATATGTTAGAAATTGAATTAGAAAATGGTAAGAAAATAAGAACATTAGAGAATCACCCAATGTTCATATTTGATCATGGAATATTAGAAGAAAAACTTGCAAAAAATATTTCAGTTAATGATTTTATACCAATACCGATATCACTGAATAATGATAATACTATAGATGAATTAGATTTAATAGAAGAGCTATTGAAATTAGATAAGAAATATTTGAAGAATATTTATATTCATGATAATAATAGAAAAATACCAATAATAGATTATGATGGCTCTAAAATATCAGACTCAGCAACAATTAATTTTGCACACTCATATGTTTCTATACCAGCTAAGATAAAAATTACACCAGAATTTATGAGATTACTTGGATATTTTGTATCAGAAGGGCATATTGCTTGGTATGATGAAAAAAATATTTATGATGTTGTTTTATCATTTGGTTCACATGAGAATAGATTAATTGATGATGCTACTCAATGCGTTAAGAAGGTATTTAATATAACTGTTAATAGATCTCAACCTAAAGAAAGAAGTTTTATATCACTTTCATTTGGAGGAAAACTGCTCGCACTAATATTTGATAAAATAATAAAAACAGGGAAATTTGCTTATAATAAACGAATCCCAGAAATAGTTTTTAATGTTGCAAAACCATTAAAAATTCAATTTTTGAAATCATATTTCTATGGTGATGGTCATACTCACTCAAAAAAAGAAATAATATTTGATACCGTTAATAAAAAGTTAGCATCAGATATATCATTTTTATTATTACAATTAGGAATAGTATCTAGAATAAGAGAAGAATTTTCTGAAGAAAGAATATTAGAAACACGAAAAATACCTTCTGTACTTAGATATAGAATAGAATTATCAATTGATCATATAGAGAAAATATCAAATTATATTCCACAAGATATTTACAAAAGAATGCCAGCTGCTTTGTTAGTTCCTGTAAACCACGCAGGAATGAAAAAAATATACAAAGAAATTAAGCCATCTTTATCATCATTACTATATTCATCAATAATGCAAAAAAAGAGAACTTCAAGATACAAAATAAAACAATTTTTAGAAAAATTAAAACAATATCCATTAAATGAACAACAAAAGATTCAAGTAGATAATATAATGAAATTTATAGAAGGAGATATAGGATTACTTAAAGTAAAAAAGATAAAAATTATAGAAAAACCAGATAAAGTTTATGATATAACAACACCAACAAGATCCTTTATTGGTTGTTTCGGTGGTGTTTTAGCACATAATTGTGCCGGTGGTCAAGGATTTTCATTTTTCAATACATTTATGGCACCAGTAGTAGAAGGTCTTTCAGATAAACAAATGAGACAGCTTGCACAAATGTTTATTTATGAAATGTCTCAGATGTATGTTGCAAGAGGAGGTCAGAGCCTTCATTATGATGATTTTGTATGGATTAAAGAAAATAATGAAATAAAATCTGTTAAGATAGGCGAATTTATTGACAAGCAAATAAATTCAAATAAGAAAAAAGTAAAGAAAAAAGGGACAATGGAAATATTAAAATTAGAACATGAAATTAAGACAATATCTCTTAATCCAAAAACAATGAAATTTAAAGAATATAAAATCACAGGAATAAGCAGGCATAGACCTATATCAGATAAATTATTTGAAATAAAAACAAAAACTGGGAAAAAAGTAAGAGTAACTGATTTTCATAGCATTTACACCATTAGAAATGGTAAACCTGTTAAAGTAAAGGCAACTAAGCTAAAAAAAGGAGATTTTCTGATAACACCAAAAAACGTAAATTTTGAAATTTTAAGTACTAAAATAAATCTTATTGAAAAATTAAAGCAGAATGCACCAAAACAAATACTTGAAAATATTTATGTTAAAAAGAATAATAAAAAGATTCCAATAAAAAAATTCAAATGTAAGATAGATGAAGAAACAAAGATAGGTTTTGTGATATCAAAATATGCATCAAGATCATTGGAAATACCAGCTACATTAGAAATCACTGAAGAAGTTGCTACATTATTGGGTCTATTTATAGGCGATGGTAGTATAAGAAAACAATATTCTAAAAACATATATATTTACTTGTCTATACCTTTGTCTGAAAAATTAGACTCTAAAATAAAAAAAATTGTTAGAAAAATGTATTTTAATAATATAAAAAGAATAAATGAAAATGATTTAAGATTTGGATCAAATATACTAAAAATTATA